>JBGAKU010000184.1:0-12313 GCA_044224255.1 Geminicoccaceae bacterium | reverse complement strand
GCGGCGGTCAGCGGGTTGTCGCCGGTGATCATCACCGTGCGGATGCCCATCCGCCGCAGCTCGGCGAAGCGCTCGCGGATGCCGCCCTTGACGATGTCCTTGAGGTGGACGAGCCCCAGCACGCGCCCGTTCTCGGCGACGGCCAGGGGCGTGCCGCCGCCCTTTGCGATCGTTTCAGCACCGCGCTGTAGCTCGGGCGGCACGTGGCCCCCCTGGCTTCCGACCCAATCGACGATGGCGTCGACGGCACCTTTGCGGATCTCGCGGTCGCCGATGTCGACGCCGCTCATCCGGGTCTGCGCAGTGAACGGCACGAAGCGGGCGTGCATCGGCGCCAGCTCGCGCTCGCGCAGGCCGTACTTCTCCTTGACCAGGACGACGATCGAGCGGCCCTCGGGCGTCTCGTCGGGAAAGCTCGCAAGCTGGGCGGCGTCCGCCAGCTCCTGCTCGGTCACGCCGGGCATGGCCACGAGCTCGGTCGCCTGGCGGTTGCCGAGCGTGATCGTGCCGGTCTTGTCGAGCAGCAGCGTGTCGACGTCGCCCGCGGCCTCGACCGCCCGGCCGGACATGGCGAGCACGTTGAAGCGGACAAGCCGATCCATGCCGGCGATGCCGATCGCCGAGAGCAAAGCACCGATCGTGGTCGGGATCAGCGTCACGAACAGAGCGACCAGGACGATCACTGGGATCGCGCCGCCGGCATAGGCGGCGAAGCTCGGGATGCTCACCACCGCCATGACGAAGATCAGCGTCATGCCGGCGAGCAGGATGTTGAGCGCGATCTCGTTTGGCGTCTTCTGTCGGACCGCACCCTCGACCAGCGCGATCATGCGGTCGATGAAGGTGGAGCCCTGGGCCGCGGTGATCCGCACCAGGATCTGGTCGGACAGCACTCGCGTGCCGCCGGTCACCGCCGAGCGGTCGCCGCCGCTCTCGCGGATCACGGGTGCCGACTCGCCGGTGATCGCGGATTCGTCGACCGAGGCCACGCCCTCGATGATCTCGCCGTCGGACGGGATCAGGTCGCCGGCCTCGACCAGGACCAGATCGCCGGGCTTCAGCGCGAGGGCGGAGACCTCGCGCCAGTCGCGGCTGCCGGCCGAGGCGACCAGCTTGGCCTTGGCCTCGGTGCGGGTCCGGCGCAGGCTCGCCGCCTGCGCCTTGCCGCGGCCCTCGGCGACCGCCTCGGCGAAGTTCGCGAACAGGAGCGTGAACCAGAGCCAGAGCACGATCTGGAACGAGAAGCCCGTGCCAGAATTGCCGGCAGCCAGGTCGCGGACGAGGAGCACGGTGGTCAGGACCGTCACCACCTCGACCACGAACATGACCGGGTTCTTGACCATCAGCCGCGGGTCGAGCTTGCGGAAGGCCTGGGGCACCGCGGGCACGAGGATGGTCGGGTCCAGCATCGAGGCCACCGGCATGCGTTTGCGCTCGCGGTGGATCTGGAGCGGGGTCGTCTGGGTCATCATGGACGTGTCTCGTCTCAGAACAGGGTGCCGCCCAGCATCGCCAGATGCTCGACGATCGGGCCGAGGGCGAGGGCGGGGAAGAAGGTGAGGCCGCCGACGATCAGGATGACGCCGACCAGCAGGCCGACGAACAGGCCGCCGTCGGTGGGCAGCGTGCCGGCGGACGGCGCCAGCCGCTTCTTGGCGGCGAGCGAGCCCGCGACCGCCAACATCGGCACGATCATGCCGAAGCGGCCGAGCAGCATCCCGATGCCCAAAGTGACGTTGTAGAAGGGCGAGTTCGCGGTCAGGCCGGCGAAGGCGCTGCCGTTGTTGGCCGCGGCGGAGGTGTAGGCGTAGAGCACCTCGGCATAGCCATGCGGCCCCTTGTTGAGCAGCCCGGCCAGGCCGGCGTCGGTGACCACGGCGATCGCCGTGAACCCGAGCATGGCGAAGGGCAGGATCAGGATGGCGAGCATGGTCATCTTGACCTCACGCGCCTCCAGCTTCTTGCCGGCATACTCTGGGGTCCGGCCGACCATCAGGCCGGCGACGAACATGGCGACGATCACGAACAGCAGCATGCCGTAGAGACCCGCACCCACGCCGCCGACGATGATCTCGCCCAGCTCCATGTTGATCAGCGGGATCATGCCGCCCAAGGGCATGAAGCTCGCGTGCATGGCGTTGACCGCACCGCAGGACGCGGCCGTGGTGATCACCGCGAACAGGGCCGAGGCGGCGACGCCGAAGCGGACCTCCTTGCCCTCCATGTTGCCCATGCTGCCGTCGACGCCGAGGGCGGTCAGGGCCGGGTTGGCCTGGGCCTCGGCCCAGTAGGCGACGGCGACGCCGATCAGGAACAGGACGCCCATGGCGCCCAGGATCGCCCAGCCCTTGCGCTCATCGCCGGCCATACGGCCGAACAGGTTGGTGAGGCCGGCGCCGATCGCGAAGATGGTGATGATCTGGACGAAATTGCTCAGCGCGGTCGGGTTCTCGTAAGGATGCGCCGAGTTGGCGTTGAAGAAGCCGCCGCCATTGGTGCCCAGCATCTTGATCGCCAGCTGCGAGGCCACCGGCCCCTGCGCGATCGTCTGCTGGCCGCCCTCGAGCGTGGTCGCCGCGACATAGGGATCGAGGTTCTGCGGCACGCCCTGCCAGACGTAGAACAGGGTCAGCAGGATGCAGAGCGGCAGCAACAGATAGAGCGTGCAGCGGACCAGGTCGGCCCAGAAGTTGCCGATTGTGCCCGAGCCGGTGCGCGTGAAGCCGCGGACCAGCGCCACGGCGAGTGCGATGCCGGTGGCGGCCGAAACGAAGTTCTGCACCGTCAGGCCGGCCATCTGGACGAGGTAACCCAGCGTGCTCTCGCCGCCGTAGCTCTGCCAGTTGGTGTTGGTGACGAAGCTGACGGCGGTGTTGAAGGAGAGATGCGGGCTGGTTCCCGCCATGCCTTGCGGGTTCAGCGGGAGGACGCCCTGCAGCCGCTGCAGCGCATACAGCAGGAAGAAACCCGCCGCATTGAACGCCAGCATGGCGAGCCCATAGGTCACCCAATGCTGCTCGCTGCGCTCGTCGACGCCGGCGGCACGGTAGAAACCGCGCTCGACCGGCCCAAGCACGGGCGACAGGAAGGTGCGCTCGCCCGTGAACAGGCGGGTCAGGTAGCCACCGAGCGGTCGGGTCAGGGCGACGATGATCAGGCAGTAGAGCGCGATCTGCGCCCAGCCGAGCAATGTCATGGCACGCCTCCGCTCAGAACCGCTCGGGCCGCAGCAGGGCCAAGAGCAGGTAGGCCGCAAGGCCCGCGAAGGTCAGGGCGAACAGGGCGAAGTCGAAGCTCATGGCTCATCCCCGCTCGCAAAGGACGAGGTAGCGCGCAAGCAGGATGAAGCTCGCCGCGCCGAGCGCGAGCATCAGAACGTCCAACATGGAAGCTCCACAAGACAGGCCTCACCCATGGCTCGGGTGAGGTACGCTTCACATGCGCGCTCTCGCCTAAGCGTGCCATGCGGGCCGACGACGGCCCGCATAAGCGACGCATAAATGCGGGGTGCTGCGGCCCCTACGAGACTGGGGCCAAGGGTGCGGTGACGATTCCCAGCCCGCGGTCGGCGGGATCGGTGCCGTCGACGAAGCCTCCGGTACGGGCGGAGGCGAGGAGGCGGGCGGCGACGGCGGTCGCGTTCGGGCGGACCGGTGCGGTGCGCATCGCTTCCCACCACAGCGCGGTCACGCCGGCCACGTGGGGTGTGGCCATGCTGGTGCCGCTCAGCGCGCGGAGCCCGCCCCCGACCCTGGCCGAGATCACCCCGACACCGGGTGCGCTGACCTGCGGGAAGGTGTTGGAGAAGGCGGCGACGCTCAGGCCCGTCGCAGCCGTCGCGAGCGCGCCGACGGCGACGATGCCCTGCGCCGCGGCGGGAATCGAGACCGCGATCTCGTAGTCGGGATCGACCTCGCGCCGGCTCTCGTTGCCCGCGGCGGCCACCAGGACCGTGCCCTGACCGAACGCGGCGCGTGCCTCGACCATCTCCATCAGCGCGTCGAACATGCGCAGATTGCCGCGATAGGCCTCGAGCGCCAGCGAGGTGGCGAGATCGGCAGGCCATCTCTGGGCGACCAGCCCGGCCACCATCCCGGGGAAGTCGAAGCCGAGCGACATCGAGATCACGTCGGCATTCTGCTCCAGCGCCCACTGGATGCCGCGGAAGATCATGTCCGAATCGCCGCTGCCGTCGTCGCCCAGGACCTTGCCGACGAGCAGTCGGGTGGCGCCCGTCGCCACGCCGATCCGCGTGCCATCGACCTCGCGGCCGAGGATGGTGCCGCAGCAATGGGTGCCGTGGCCCTGCCGGTCGCCATTGCCGGAGCCGGAGAAGTCCTGCTCCGTCACCGTGACGCCGGCGAAGGCGGCGTGCCCAGCCTCGACCCCGGTGTCGAGCACCGCGACGCTGACCCCGGCCCCGGTGAAGGGCGACTCGTCCGCCTTTACGGCCGACACACCCCAGGCGGTGCTAGCGGCCGCAGCGTCGGCGTCGAAGGGGTGGATCAGGCGGGTCGGCATCACTGGCGCGATCGCCGCGACCGCGGGGTCGCGCGCGGCATCGCGCACCTCGCGGAGGCTCAGGCTCGTGCTCTCCACCTGCGGTTCCGGCGGTGAGCGCAGGCTCTCCAGGGCCGGGCCGCCGCCGCGCGGCCGGTAGGGATCGCCGGTGTCGACCCGGCGGGCGTCGCGCAGGACCGTGTAGTTGCGGGTTGCCATGCTGCTTCCTCCCTGCTTGGGACCGCTCTGCCTCGAACCTACAGATTAGCAGAGTTCGCGCCCGAAGTAGGTGCGTTTGCGCACAACTCCCGCGGCTCAGCCCTCCAGGGTCGCGGCATTGATCTCGATCAGGTGGCGATCGGGGTCGGTCAGATAGGCCTGCGGATAGCCGGTGACCGGGCGCGGCCGCAGGACGAGATGCATCGGATCGCTGGCGTCGACGTCCTCGCGATAGCCGTGGCGCTTCAGGCGCTCGACGGCGTCGCCGAACCGAGCGACGCGGATCGCGAAATGGAGCTGGTTCGGGTCGGTCCCACTGCCGCCCTGCGGGTCGCCGCTGCTGCCGATCAGGTGCAGCTCGCGGTCGCCGAGCCGGAACCAGGCGCCCGGGAACGGAAAGGGCGGGCGTGGGATCTCGGCGAGACCCAGCACCTCGCGGTAGAAGGCACGCGAGCGCTCGAGATCGGCCGTGGGCAGGCTGACGTGATGCAGCTCGAGGATCTCCATGACCGCAACCCTCCCCTGGTTGGCCCGGGCCGCGCCGGCTCGTGTCGCCCGGCGTGACGGTGCTCTACACCCTGGGCGTGGAACTTGCACCTGAGCCGAGCTGCGGTAGCGGCTGCATGCGGGTCTCTGGTGATCGAGCACTCTCTTGCGTGATGTCCCGTGATGAGCCCGTATCAGTCCTGCATCATCTGCAGCACCCCCAGGAGCGGCAGCACGTTGCTCTGCGGCCTGATGGAGAGTGCCGGGTGCGGCCGCCCGGATTCCTATTTTCGTCGCGAGTCGATGGCAGATTTCGCCCGCGACTTGGGTGTACCAGATGGTGGAGATCCCGATTCTGTCGTCTTCACCCGGAGATATCTGGAAGCGGTCCTGGCAGAGGGAAAGGCGGGAACCGAAATATTCGGTCTTCGGATCATGTTTGAAAGTCTGGGTGAGCTATCCGACCGGCTTGGTAAGATTTTTCCAAACGTGGAGAGAATGCCAGATCGATTGGAAAAGGCATTTGGACGCTCACTGTATGTTCATCTTTCTCGCGAAGACAAAGTTGCGCAAGCAGTTTCCTTGCTGAAGGCGATGCAAACCGGGCTATGGCATGTCGCTCCCGATGGGGCCGAACTGGAACGGACCACCCCGCATCGGGACGCGGCCTATGATTCGGGAGTGATCGGCTCCCTGGTCGACAAGTTGACGGATCAGGACGAAGCGTGGCGCAGCTGGTTCGCCACCCATGGAATCGAGCCGGTACGCATCACCTACGGTGATCTGTCGCGAGACCCTCGGGCCGGCTTGCGGGCTGTGCTGGCGGGGTTGGGTATGAGGACATCCCTTGCTTCGGGCGTCGAGCCGTGCACAGCCAGATTAGCCGACGAGCAAAGCGGCGACTGGATCGCCCGCTTCCGGACCGATCTCGGTATTTCCTAGGAGCCGCCGTCGGTCTCAACTCGCCGGGCGGCAGCTGCGGGCGGCGCCGCGCTCAGCTCTCCTCCTCCCAGCGTGGGCGGGTCATGGCGAAGACCTCGCCCAGCCGCGCATACTGGTCGTAGCCGAGGCGCGCGATGGCATCGAGGCGGCGCGGATCCACGCGCCCATCGACGAACAGCTCGTCGGCGACGTGCACTCCGGTGACGCGGCCGATCACCATCCGGGCGGGCTGGTCGGGGCCGGGGGACTCGAGCGCCACGATCTGCGACAGCACGCATTCGAGATGGACCGGGCTGCCGGCGACGCGCGGCGGCCTGACCGTGGTGGCCGGCAGCTTGCCCTGCCCCGCGTGCTCGAACTCGTCGACACCGTGCGGGGCGGCGATCGAGCTGGCGTTGATCGCCTCGCGCAGCGCCCAGGTGGCGAAGTTGACCACGAACTCGCGCGTGGCCTCGATGTTGGCGAGGCTGTCCTTGAGCCCGCCGCGCTCGTGCGGCCCGGTGGCCGAGAACATCACCTGCGGCGGGCGATAGGCCACGGCGTTGAAGAAGGAGTAGGGCGCCAGATTGGCCCGGCCCCGGGCATCGAGGCTCGAGATCCAGCCGATCGGGCGCGGCAGCACGAGCGCGTTCAGCAACCCGGCGCGCGGGGCGTCGGGGGCGTCGGGACGGTAGAACATGCAGGCTCCTCGTCAGGCGAACTTGGCCGTGATGCCGCCATCGACCACCAGATCATGCGCGGTCACGTATCGCGCGGCGTCGGAGGCCAGGAACAGGCAGGCCTCGGCCACGTCCCAGGCGTCGCCCATCCGGCCCATCGGGCACTGCGCGTTGCGCGCCTGGACCAGCACCTCGTGATCGCCCTCGCGGCCATAGGCGCCGGTGAGGCCGGCATGGACCATGGGCGTGTCCATCAGTCCGGGCGAGACCAGATTGGCGCGGATGCCCTTGGCCGCATATTGCAGCGCGACCGCACGGGTGAAGGCGATCAGGGCACCCTTGCTGGTATAGTAGGAGAGGTAGGGGACGCCGGTCCAGCGCAGCCCCGCGATCGAGCCGATGTTGACGATCGCACCTCGGCCCTGGCGCTCCATGACCGGCAGCACCTGCTTGCAGGTCAGAAAGGCGCTCTTGAGGTTGACGTCGTGGACCCGGTCCCACTCGGCCTCGTCGAGCTCGACCGGGCCGCCGAGCGAGACGATGCCGACATTGTTCACCAGCACGTCGATGCGGCCGAAAGCGGCGAGGCAGCGCTCGACGGCCGCCACGACCTCGCTCGAACTGGCGACATCGCAGGTCGCGACCTCGCACGTACCGCCTTCGGCCTGGATCAGCGAACGGGTCTCCTCCGCCGCCTCGGCGCTGCGGTCGAGGCCGAAGACGCGTGCACCCTCGCGTGCGAACAGGACCGAGATCGCCTTACCGTTGCCCCAGCCGGGGCCGATCGAGCCGCAGCCGGTCACCAGCGCCACCCGGTCCGCGAGTCGGCCACCGCTCATGGTTCTTCCCTCTCCCTGGCGAGCTGCTCGCGCAGCTCGCGCTTGAGCACCTTGCCATAGGCGTTCTTGGGCAGCGCCTCGAC
Organism: Geminicoccaceae bacterium; assembly: GCA_044224255.1. Taxonomy (GTDB): domain Bacteria; phylum Pseudomonadota; class Alphaproteobacteria; order Geminicoccales; family Geminicoccaceae; genus Benzoatithermus. The sequence goes on along the minus strand of JBGAKU010000184.1, from coordinate 4,585 downwards.
GAAGCGATAGTCCCTCGCCGCTTGAAGCGCGCGAGGCGGGCGAGGCACCAGGCGTCGAGCTCGGCCGCCGCGACGTTTGGTGCTGCGACCACGCAGGCGACGACGCGCTCGCCCCATTCCGGGTCCGGCAGGCCGAGCACGGCGATCTCGCGCACGTCGGGATGGGTGAGCAGCGCCTCCTCGACCTCGCGCGGGTAGATGTTCATGCCGCCCGAGATCACGACGTCCTTGGAGCGGTCCCTGAGATAGAGAAAGCCGTCCTCGTCGAGGCAGCCGACGTCGCCGGTGCGCAGCCAGCCGCCGCCCATGGTGCGCCGTGCCCTCGGGGTCCTGCCAATAGCCCGGCACGACCGCCGGCCCCCGCGCCATGACCTCGCCGATCGCGCCCGTCGGCAGGGTAGCACCGTCCGCATCGGCGATCCGCACCTCCATGCCGAGCTGCGCCGTGCCGACCGACGCCAGCCGCTCGCGCCAGCACGGGTGGCCGCGGTCGGCGTGCAGCCGACGGTCGAGGGCGGTGATGGTCATCGGGCTCTCGCCCTGGCCGTAGATCTGGGCGAGGCGGAAGCCCAGCGCCTCGTGCGCCGCGTCGAGGTCGGCCAGATACATGGGGGCACCGCCATAGATCAGTGCCGCGAAGGTTCGCGAAGATCCGCGCCGCACGCTGTGTCGGGCGAGGCGGCGCACGATGGTCGGTGCCGCGAACAGGCGCGTGCCCGGCCACACCGATGGTGGCGACCACCTCCGCCTCGTCGAAGCCGCCGGATTCGGGCACGACCTGGCAGGCCGCGCGCGCCGCGTGCGGCAGGGCGGCATGCAGGCCCGAGCCGTGCGAGAGGGTGCGGCATGGAGGATCGCGTCGCCGCAGGCGACCAGCTCGACGTCGGCCAGGAAGGCCGCCGTCATGGCCAGCAGGTTGCCATGGGTGATCATCGCCCCCTTGGGCCGGCCGGTCGTGCCGCTGGTGTAGAACAGCCAGGCGAGGTCGCCCGGCGAGACCTCGGCGACGGGCAGAGGCTCGCCCTCGGCCAGCTGGCGCGCCTCGGCTGAGCCGGCGGTGATCACCCGTTCGAGCCCGGCGATCTCTGGCAGCGCCGAGGCCACGTCCTCCGCCGACGCGGCGCGCGCCCCGCTGTGCTCGATGGATCCAGGCGATCTCCCCGGCATGCAGCTTGGCGTTCACCGGCACGATGGCGAGCCCGGCCCACCAGCAGGCGGCCATCAGCTCGATATAGTCCGGCCGGTTCGGCGCCACGAGCGCCAGGCGGTCGCCGGCGCCGAGGCCGTGCCGCCCGCGCAGCGAGCCCGCGATCGCGGCAGCCCGGCGGGCCAGTCCGGCGTGGGTCGCCAGGGCTCGTGCGCCCAGGGCGAGCGCCGGCAGATCGCCGGCTCGGGCGGCGTTGCGGGCGAAGAGATGAGCGACGTTCACCGGGCCCGTCCACCTGCACGCGAGGGGGAGGGACGATGGTGGCAAGGTCCGCCTCGACAGGCAAGCGCGGGCTGCCGCGGCTGCCATGTGGCAGCCCGGCGACAGGGCGGCCGTTCATGGACAATAGGTTAGCGGATCGGCCCCTGGAGGGGCGCTCGGGGGAGAAAGGTCTTTACACCGGGCATGTGGTGCCCCATATCCAGCCCTTCGAAAAGAAGCCTATGCACAGCGGCGCGCGCGGCGGCGGCATTCTGATCGCTTAACTCTACCCGGGGTTGGGAGGTCGGTATGGCTGACACCTACAGGAGCGCTGCGGCGCTTATCACTCATCGCTCTCCGGTCGACCCCGTCGTGGGCCTGCGGCCGCACCTGATCCAGGCACGCGCCCGGCGTGTGCTCGCGGCATTTCCCGGCGACGTGCTCTATGCGGTCAAGTGCAACGACGCGCCCGAGGTGCTGCAGGCCTTGTGGGCCGGCGGCGTGCGCCAGTTCGACACCGCCTCGATCGGCGAGGTGCGTGCCGTCCGTGCGCTGCTGCCGCAGGCGAGCTGTCACTTCATGCATCCGGTCAAGAGCGTGGGTGCCATCGCCGAGGCCTATCACGAGCACGGCGTGCGGCGCTTCGTGTTCGACCACCCCGACGAGCTCGCCAAGATCGTGGCGGCGACGGGCGGTGCGGAGGACCTCGAGCTGTTCGTCCGGCTCGCCGTGCCGGGCGACGGCGCGCTCCTCACCCTCACCGGCAAGTTCGGTATCGGGGTCGAGGATGCGGGTGCGCTGGTGCGCGCCGCACGCCGCCACGCCCGCACGGTCGGCCTCACCTTCCATGTCGGCTCGCAGTGCGTCGACCCGGCCGCCTACATGCGCGCGATCGCTCTGGCGGCGCAGGTCGTGCGCCTGGTCGGCCCGGTCGACGATCTCGACGTCGGCGGCGGTTTCCCGGCCGTCTATCGCGGCGACGAGCCCGAGTTCGAGGCGTTCGTGCAGGCGATCCGCGCGGCGGTGGCGGGTCACGGGCTGACCTGCCGCCTGCAGTGCGAGCCGGGTCGGGCGCTGGTCGCCGATGGCGCATCCGCGCTGGCCCGGGTGGAGCTGCGCCGCGGCGACAGCCTCTACCTGAACGACGGCGTGTACGGGAACCTCGCCGAGCTCAAGTGGATCGGGCCGCAGTTTCCCATGCGCCTCGTCCGTCCGGCCGGTGGCACGGCGGGTGGGCGCATCGGCTTCGATCTGTTCGGGCCGACCTGCGACAGCATCGATTCGATGCCCGGCCCGCACTGGCTGCCGGCCGACACCGACGAGGGCGACTGGGTCGAGGTCGGCATGATGGGTGCCTACAGCAACGCGCTGAAAACCGGCTTCAACGGCTTCGGCAGTGGCAAGATGGCGATCCTCGGCGACGGCGGCTGGTACCTCGCCGCGGGCCGCGCGGGCGAGGCGCGCCTCGCGGCCTGAGCCGGGATCGGCCTCGCGCCGCCCTGTCTCGCACCAATGGTCCTGGAGTTGGGGAGCCGAGCAGGATCGGAATATTGACCAAGCCGGCTCCCCGAAATCAGACGACGTCAATTGTGCCCGTTCAATCGGAGCGGCGACAGACTGCTGAGCGGTGCTCACCAGCGATGTCTTCCACGCCAAATTAAGAGCACTGCAGCTTGAGCTGCGCAACAGAACAGATCATCGTTAAATCGATATAGTGACAAGGAGTTGTCCACGGGGAGACATATCAAGGTACGTCGTCGAGCTTGAGTGACGGCCTTGTCGACGGTCGGCAACCATTGATCGAATTGCTTGAGAAGACGCGCCACTCTTAGGCTGGCACTCCTCCCTCACGCCGCCGCCAGATAGCCGGAGACGATCTTCTGGACGCTCGGATAGTCGGTCTTGCCGGTGCCGAGCAGCGGCAGCTCCGGCACCTGCATCACCTCGGCCGGCAGCATCAGCTCGGGCAGCCCGGCCTCGCGCGCGGCCGCCTGGATGGTGCTCCGGTCCAGGTCCTTGTCGGTCGTCACCAGCACGATGCGCTCGCCCTTGCGCGGGTCGGGCAGGGCCACCACGGCGTGGCCGGCCTCGGGCCAGCGCCGGTGCAGGAAGTCCTCGACCGCCCCCAGGCTCACCATCTCGCCGCCGACCTTGGCGAAGCGCTTGGCGCGGCCCAGGATGGTGACGAAGCCGCGCTCGTCGACCTCGACGATGTCGCCGGTGTCGTACCAGCCGTCCTTCGGCGGCTGCAGCACGCCGGGCCGGTCGTAGAGCAGATAGCCCAGCATCACGTTGGGTCCCTTGACCCAGAGCTGGCCGCCCTGGTCGATGCCCGGCACCGGCTCGAGCTTATGCTCGATGCCCGGCAGCAGGCGGCCGACCGAGCCTGCCTTGTAGTGCATGGGCGTGTTGAGCGCCAGGACGGGTGCCGTCTCGGTGGCGCCGTAGCCGGTGAGGATGCGGATGCCGAACTTCTCGAACCACATGCGCTGCGTCTCTTCCTGCACCGCCTCGGCCCCGGCGAAGGCGTAGCGCAGCGAGCGGAAATCGTAAGGGTCGCCCATGCGGGCATAGCCCTTGAGGAAGCTGTTGGTGCCGAAGATGATGGTCGAGTTGCTGTCGTAGACCATCTCCGGCACGATCCGGTAGTGCAGCGGCGAGGGGTACATGTAGATCGCGACCCCGCCCAGCATCGGCAGCAGCGTGGCCCCGGTCAGGCCGAAGCTGTGGAACACCGGCAGGGCGTTGAACACCTTGTCGGTCTGATTGAAGTCGACCCTGGCCGCGATCTGCTCGCAATTGGCCAGGATGTTGGCGTGGCTCAGGACCACGCCCTTGGGCCGCCCCTCCGAGCCCGAGGTGAACAGGACCGCTGCCGGGTCGTCGCGGCGCAGGCCGAAAGCTTGGTGGAGCCGGCGGGCATAGAGGCTCTCGAGCAGGCCGCGCAACCTCGCACCCAGCCCGATCTCCTGGCGCAGCTCCTCCAGCCAGACGAAGCGGCCATGCCTGGCGATCGCATCTGCCGCCGGCTGCAGCTTGCCGCGCTCGATGAATTGCGAGGAGGAGACGACGAGCTTGATCTCGGCCGTCACCATGGCGGCCTCGAGTGCTGCCGGGCCGGCGGAGAAGTTGAGCAGAGCGGGCACGCGGCCGAAGGCCTGCAGCGCCATGAGCAGC
>JBGAKU010000183.1:0-11215 GCA_044224255.1 Geminicoccaceae bacterium | reverse complement strand
GGCCTGGGCTCACTCGGTCAGGCCCTGCTCGCGGTAGAACCGGGCCGCGCCGGGGTGCAGGGGGATGGCGACACCGCGCAGGGCGTTGGCGAGCGAGAGCTCGGAACCCTTGGGATGATCCTCGGCCAGCCCGCGCAGCGTGTCCGGGTGCCATAAGGCACGGGTGATGTCGTAGACCAGCGGCTCGTCCAGTGAGGCCGCGACCACCCACAGCGCGGCGACGCCCAGCGTCGGCACGCCCGCGTCGATGCCCGGATAGGTCTCGCCGGGGATGTCGGCGACCGAGAGGAAGCGATGCCGGGCGAGCAGCCGGCCGACCGGCTCGCCGATGAGCGGCACGAGGCGGGCGTGCAGGGACTGGGCCGCCTCGGTGACGATGGCCGCCGGATAGCCGGCGATCAGGAACATGGCATCGAGCTCGCCGGCGCTCATCAGGTCGAGCGAGCGCGCGGGCGAGGCGTGCACGACCTTGAGGTCGGCGCGCGCGAGGCCGAAGGCGTCGAGCACCAGCAGCGAGTCCACGAGCGTGCCCGAGCCCTCGACGTCGAGCGAGACGCGGCGGCCGCGCAGATCCGCGATCCGCTCGATCCCGGAATCGGGCGCCACCACGAGGTGGACGGTCTCAAGATAGAGGCTCGCGAGCGCGCGCAGACCGTCCATCGGCGGCCGGCCGGCGAACACGCCCTCGCCGGCGAAGGCGCCCCAGGCGACGTCGCTCTGGGCGAAGCCGGATTCCACCTCGCCCGCGCCGATCGCCTCGACATTGGCGACCGAGCCCTTGGACGCCTCGACCACCAGGATCAGGTCGGGCACGCCGCAGCCGCCCGCCTGCTCGCAGGGGCGCGCCCCGGGCGGGCGCGAGAGGAGCCCGGCAATGGCCGAAGCGACGGGATAGTAGGTGCCGGTGACGCTGCCGGTGGCGATCCGGACATAGCGCGCCTCGGCAGCGCGCGCGGCCCGGGGCCGGACGCAGGCGAGCGCTGGCGCTGCCGCCAGCAGGGTGCGGCGCCGCAAGCCCGCCACCTATTGGGCCCGGACCGCGTGGCCGGTCATGCGCCGGGTGACCTGGCCGTCGACGATGCGGTCGAACTCCAGCGCCACGCCGTCGCCGTCGGGGCGGCGCCCGGTGACCTGCAGCTCGTAGGTGCCGTCGTCATGGATCGCGAAGCTGTAGAGCGACAGCGAGTCGCCGCTCGCCACGCCCCAGCGCAACGGGTCGCCGGCCAGCGGGTCGAGCGACCGCTTCTCGGCGAACGGATCATAGCCGACCTGGGCGAGGAAGAAGCTCCGGCCCGGCGCGGGTGCGAGCAGCACCTCGTCGTGGCGGAACTTCACACCCGGCACGTCGCGACGGCCATTGACGAGGGTCACGTTGTGCCACTCCAGCTGCAGGCCGGTCTCGCGATAGGGCTTCAGCTCCATGACGATGTCGCGCTGCTCGAGCGGCCCGCCCTGGTGGATCTCGTCTGCGGCCAGCCCGACGAAGGTGCCAATGAGCTGATCCGTGCCAGGCGGCGCCGCCATAGCGGGGGGAGTCGACAGGAGCATGGCGGCGACGGCGAATCGAAGTATTGTCCTCATAACCCGGCCCTCACCAGCTGCTGCTCGGTGCTCTCGCCGCCGGCCGGTGTGCGCCGGTCGAGCGTCACCGTGAGCGCATTGCCCTGCGGCGCGCAGCGGTAGCGGTCGAGCTGGAAGCCGCCCCGGTCGTCGATCACGAGGCTGTAGAGATAGACGGCGTCCGCCGTCGTGCGGGCCCAATGGAGCGTGCCCTCGACGAGCGGGTCGACCGGGCCGTCGTGGCTGAACATCGAGCCCATCGACCAGCCGCCTTTCACCCGGCCGGCCATGATGCCCGGCCGCGCGGACGGCGTGAACTCCAAGGTGGCTGCCGGCCCGCCATCGGGCCTGAACATCACGCTGAAGCCGTCGGCGTAGCCGGACCACTCCATCGTCGGCGGGCCGGAAGGCGAGCTGGCCCAGCGGCCGCGCAGGGCGTCGAGGGCGTCTGCCCTGGCCGCTGCGGGCAGCAGGAGGCAGCACAGCAGCAAGGGGGCGATCACCCGCCCGAGAACGCCGTGCCGTTGCCGCATCAAGCCCCTCCGCCGAGGCCCGCACGGGTGGCGGGCACGAACGATTGCGTCTAGGAGTAGCGCCGTGCGGAAGCGTTTCAAAGCGCCGAGCTGGGGAATGGCGAGATGCTGATCGGCGTGCCCAAAGAGATCAAGACGCATGAGTACCGCGTCGGGCTGACCCCGGCCAGCGTGCGCGAGCTGGTTCTGCACGGTCATCAGGTGCATGTGGAGGCAGGTGCGGGGGCAGGCATCGGCATCGGCGACGAGGCCTACCGGGCCGCCGGGGCGACGGTTGCCGCGACGGCGGGCGAGATCTTCGCCATGGCCGAGATGATCGTGAAGGTGAAGGAGCCCCAGCCAGCGGAGTACCGGCTGCTGCGCGAGGAGCAGGTGCTGTTCACCTACCTCCACCTCGCCGCCGATCTGCCGCAGACCGAGGGCCTGCTGCAGTCGGGCTGCGTCGCGATCGCCTACGAGACCGTGACCGACAAGCAAGGCCGGCTGCCGCTGCTGGCGCCGATGAGCGAGGTCGCCGGCCGGATGAGCGTGCAGGTCGGCGCGCGGCTCCTGGAGAAGATGCAGGGCGGCCCAGGCATCCTGATCGGCGGCGTGCCCGGCGTTCAGGCGGCGCGGGTGGTCGTGCTCGGCGGCGGCGTGTCTGGGACCAATGCCGTGCGGATGGCGATGGGCATGGAGGCGCAGTGCTACGTGCTCGACAAGAGCCTGGAGCGCCTGGCCCAGCTCGACCAGCAGTTCGGGCCGATGCTCAACACCATCTACTCGACCATGGTGGCGATCGAGGAGCAGGTGGCGCTGGCCGATCTGGTCATCGGCGCGGTCCTGGTCCCCGGCGCCGCGGCCCCCAAGCTCGTCACCCGGCCCATGCTGCGCAAGATGCGGCCGGGCTCGGTGTTCGTCGACATCGCGATCGACCAGGGGGGCTGTGCCGAGACCTCGCGGCCGACCAGCCACGACAGCCCGACCTATGTCGAGGAGGGCGTGATTCACTACTGCGTCACCAACATGCCGGGTGCCGTGCCGCGGACCTCGACCTTCGCCTTGAACAATGCGACCCTGCCCTTCGTGCTGGCACTCGCCGACAAGGGCTGGCGCAAGGCGGTGTCCGACGACCCGCACCTCGCGAACGGGGTCAACGTCGTCCACCGGAAGCTGACCAGCGAGGCGGTCGCCCGCAGCCTGGACCTCGCCTACACGCCGCTCAAGCAGGCGATGGCCTGACCGGCGCCGCCGCGCCCGTTTCGCACGGCGTTGCTATGGGTTCGCCAACAATGTTAAGACTCGGGGCGAACAGGTAGCGCCCGTCGCGACCCGCACGATCTTGCCCCAAGATGCGTAACGAACGACTCGATCACCTCGCCGAGTTCCCATTCCGCCGCCTCGCGGCGCTGCTCGCGCGCGAGCCGGCGGCGCCCGGGCCGATGCTCGATCTGGCGCTCGGCGAGCCACGGCACGCGCCGCCCGCCGTGCTCGCCGAGACGGTCGCCGCCCATGCGCATCTATGGAACCGCTATCCTCCCGTGCTCGGTACGCCCGAGTTCCGCGCCACAGTGGCGGACTGGCTGACCCGGCGCTTCGGCCTGCCGCCCGGCGCGATCGATGGCGAGCGGCATGTCTGCCCGCTCGCGGGCACGAAGGAGGGGCTCTACCTCCTGCCGTCCCTGGTCACCTCGGGGCGCGGCAATCCGGCGGTCCTGATGCCGGACCCGGTCTACGCGGTCTATTTCGGTGGTGCCATGGTGGCCGGGGCCGAGCCGGTCCTGTTGCCGGCGACCGCCGAGATAGGCTTTCTGCCCAACCTCGACGCGCTGTCTCCGGCGCTGCTCGACCGGGCGGCGCTTCTCTATCTCTGCACGCCGGCCAACCCGCAGGGTGCCGTGGCCGACCTCGACTATCTGCGCAAGGCCGTGCGGCTCGCGCGCCGGCATGGCTTCCTGCTCGCGGTCGACGAGTGCTATTGCGAGCTGTGGGACCGCGCCCCGCCGCCGGGGGCGCTCGAGGCGGCCCTGGCCGAGGGCGGCAGCTTCGATCAGGTCGTCGTGTTCCACTCCCTGAGCAAGCGCTCGAGCGCGCCCGGGCTGCGCTCCGGCTTCGTCGCCGGCGACCCGGCGGTGATCAAGGATCTGGTTCGCCTGCGCGCCTATGCCTCGCCGGTCCAGCCGCTTCCGCTGCTGGCCGCGGCCACCGCACTCTGGCGCGACGAGACCCATGTCGAGGAGAACCGGGCACGCTACCGGGCCAAGTTCGACCTCGCCGAGCGCCGTCTGTCCAATCGCTTCGGCTTCTATCGGCCGGCGGGCGGGTTCTTCCTGTGGCTGGACGTCGGCGACGGTGAGGCGGCCTGCCGCCGGCTGTGGACCGAGGGCGGTCTGCGGGTGCTGCCCGGCGCCTATCTGTCGGGCGCCGATCCGGTGACCAGCCCAGGTCGGCCCTATATCCGGGTCGCCCTGGTGGACGAGGCGGCAACGGTCGATTCGGCGCTGGCACGCCTGAGCGCGGTGCTGGACGCATGAGCAGCTACGGAAGGAGGGCCGATGGCCGCGACGACCGCTGACGCCTTCGCCGGGATGCGCCTGCGGGCGAGGCTGCGCGGCAGCCTCGTGCGCCTGGGCGGGGTCCTGCTGATCGCGGGCGCGGTCGCGCTGGCGGTGGCACTCTACGGCTTCGACTGGCGTGACCCGTCCCTGAACCAGGCGACCTCCGCTGCGGTCCAGAATCCCGCTGGGCTGCCCGGCGCCTACACGGCCGATCTGCTCTATCAGTTGTTCGGCCTCGCCGCTTGGTTGCCGGTGGTGGCGGGCCTGAGCTGGGGTCTGCGCCTTGCCCTCGGCCGGACGCTCAGCTGGCCCTGGCTGCCAGTGCTCAGTCTGCCGCTGGCGCTGCTCGCCCTGGCGGCCTTCCTCGCCGTGCTGCCGCCCATGCCGCCCGAGCGCTGGCCGCTGCAGGCCGGGCTGGGGGGTGCGGTGGGCGACCTGCAGTGGCGCTGGTTCGAGCCCATGCTGGGCAACTCACTTTATGCCCCCGTGTCGCTCGCCGTGGCACTGGTGCTGCTGGTGACTGCGCTCGGCATCGGGCTAGGCGAGAGTCTATGGGCAGCCGGCAAGGTCGCGGCGGGCTCGCTCTGGGTCGGCCGCCGGCTCGGCGATGCCGCCGGTGCCGCCACGCTGTCCTCGGGCCGCCTGGTGCGGGATGGCTGGCGCGGGATCGACCTCGTCCGCCGCCGCCGGCCGACGGAGCTGCCGCCCGACCCACCACGACAGCAGGAGGAGGAGGTCGATCCGGCGATCAAGCGCGCGCGGCGCAAGCTCGTGCTGGAGCGGCGCGAGGAGGAGCGGTCGGCGCCCAAGCCGGCGGCCCGCGCGCCGCAGGCCGAGCCGCCGGCGCCGCCGCCCCCCTCGGCTCCGCGCAAGGTGGCCCCGCCGCCCGAGCCCATGCCTGCCCCGCTGGATACCGGCTTCGAGCTGCCCGGGCTCGACCTGCTGGCGCAGGCGAAGGTGATCGCCAGCCCCGGCCAGTCGCCCGAGGCCCTGGCCGAGACCTCGCGCCAGCTCGAGACCGTGCTCGACGATTTTGGCGTGCGCGGCGAGATCATCGACGCCAAGACCGGGCCGGTGGTGACGCTCTACGAGCTGGAGCCCGCGCCGGGCACGCGGGCAGCACGGGTGATCAGCCTCGCCGACGACATCGCCCGCTCGCTCTGCGCACTGTCGGTCCGCGTCGCCGTGGTGCCGGGCCGCAATGTGATCGGCATCGAGCTGCCCAACGACCGGCGGGCCACGGTCTATCTGCGCGAGCTGCTCGAGGCCGACGTCTATGCCGCCAGCGGCGCCCGCCTGCCGATAGCACTCGGCAAGGACATCTCGGGCCAGCCGATCGTCGCCGACCTCGCCCGGATGCCGCATCTGCTGATCGCCGGCACCACGGGCTCGGGCAAGTCGGTGGCGATCAACGCCATGATCCTGTCCCTGCTCTATCGGCTGACGCCGGAGCAGCTCCGGCTGATCATGATCGATCCCAAAGTGATCGAGCTCTCGGTCTACGAGGACATCCCGCACCTGCTCGCACCCGTGGTCACCGATCCGCCCAAGGCCGTGGTGGCGCTGAAGTGGGTCGTGCGGCAGATGGACGAGCGCTACCGGCTGATGTCGCATCTGGGCGTGCGTGACATCTTCGCGTTCAACAAGCGGCTGATGAAGGCGCGCAGCGACGGCGAGGAGCTGAAGCGGCGGGTGCGGACCGGCTTCGAGCCGGGCACCGGCGTGCCGATCTTCGAGGAGCAGCCGATCGACATGACGCCGCTGCCCTTGATCGTCGTGATCGTCGACGAGGTGGCGGACCTGATGCTGACGGCGGGCAAGGAGATCGAGAACGCGATCCAGCGCCTGTCGCAGAAGGCGCGCGCGGCCGGCATCCATCTGATCGTGGCGACCCAGCGGCCGTCGGTCGACGTGCTGACCGGCGTCATCAAGGCCAACCTGCCCTCGCGGATCAGCTTCCGGGTCAGCTCCAAGATCGACAGCCGGACGATCCTCGGCGAGCCGGGAGCCGAGCAGCTCCTGGGCCAGGGCGACATGCTCTACTTGATGCCCGGCGACCGGATCAGCCGCATCCACGGTGCGCTGGTCACCGATGCCGAGGTCGAGCAGGTGGTCCGGCACCTCAAGGCGCAGGGCGAGCCCGACTATCACGAGGATGTCACCGAGGACAGCGAGAGCGAGCCGCAGGCGGAAGGGCCGCTGTTCGAGAGCGCCGGCGGCAATGGCGGCGACAACATGTACCATCAGGCCGTTCAGGTCGTGGCGCGCGACGGCAAGGCCTCGACCAGCTACCTTCAGCGCAAGCTGGCGATCGGCTACAACACCGCCGCCAAGCTGATCGAGCGCATGGAGAACGAGGGTCTGATCAGCCGGGCGGACCATGTCGGCCGCCGCCACGTCCTGATGGGCCGAGGCGGCGTCGATGGCGACCAACCGACCGACGATCCGTTCTGAGCCATTCGGACCCAGCCGATGCGATGCCGTGACCTCACCCGGCGGGCGCTCGGGGCGATCGCCCTCACCGCCCTGCTGTCCGTACCGGCCCGGGCGGAGCTGCCGCCCGGGCAGCAGGCCGTGGTGCAGCAGGTCGAGGCCTACTTCAACGGCATCCGCACGCTCGAGGCCGACTTCCGTCAGGTGGCGGCCGACGGCAGTGTCGCGACCGGCAAGCTGCTCATCGACCGCAATCGCAGCGCCATGCGCTTCGATTACGATCCGCCGTCCAAGATCCTGCTGATCGCCCCGGGCGACTGGCGGCTGATCTTCTATGACGGCAGCATCCAGCAGGTGAACGTGATCCCGATCGGCGAGACGCCGCTGGGCTTCCTTCTCAGCGAGGAGGTCAAGCTTGCCGGCGACGTCTCGGTCCAGGCCGTGGCCGAGCGGCCCGACGAGGTCGACGTCGCGCTGGTCCGCACCAAGGAGCCGGATCAGGGGAAGGTCGTGCTCACGCTCGCGCGCGAGCCGATGCAGCTCCGGCGCTGGTCGGTAACCGACGCGCAGGGGATGACCACGCAGATCGACCTCGCGCAGATCCGCACCGGCATCGAGCTCGACCGCTCCCTCTTCGTGTGGCGCGATCCCAAGCTGTTCGGCTGGCCGAAGGACTGAGCCCGATCGGAACGCCCGAGCTGCCACCCCTGACCCGTGGCGTGGATGGCCGGCCGCGGCGGGTCGGTGTCGAGATCGAGATTACGGGCTCGTCCGTCCGGATGCTGGCGGCGGCGCTGCGGGATCTGCGCGGCGGGCACCTCGTCGAGCTGGATCCCTTTCGCTTCCGCGTCGAGGGCAGCGCGCTGGGCGCCATCACGGTGGAGCTGGATCTGCGCCTCGCCCATCCACCGGCCGATGCGGTGACTGGGCCGCGGCGATGGCTCGCCCGTGCCATCGGCGTGGCGGTGAGCCGGCTCGTGCCGGTGGAGCTGATCTTCGAGCCCTTGCCACTCGCGCGGTTGCCCGAGCTCGACCGGCTGATGCAGGAGCTGCTCGGCCGCATGCCGGGCCTGCGGCTCGACGGCCCCCATCTCAATCCCGAGGCCGCATCGCTCGCGCCGCATCACCTCGTCGCGCATCTGCGCGCCTTTGTCCGTCTCGCTCCCGAGTTGCGCGCCGAGATGGGGGTGCCCGCGCCGGGCCGGATCGGCTTCCTCACTGCCTACCCGCCCCGCTATCAGGCGCTGATATCGGACCCCGCCTACCGCCCGGACCGGGACCGGCTGATCGACGACTATCTCGCCGCCAATCCGACCCGCTACCGGGAACTCGACCTCCTGCCGCTGCTGTCGACGCTGGCGCCGGAGCGGGTGCGGCAGCGGCTGTGGCTGCAGAAGATCAAGCCGCGACCGGTATTCCATTGGCGGATGCCGGCGGCGCGGCCCTTCGCCGGGGTGGTCGCCGATTGGAACCGCTGGGTGGCCGTCGAGCGGCTCGCCGCGGCCATCACCGGCTGAGCTGCAGCAAGAGCTCGGTGCTCTCCGAGACGCGGCGGGCCAGGATGCGCAGGAGCGCCCGCTGCAGCCGCACCAACAGCAGCGGATCCTCGGTGGCCATCCGGGCGATCGCGGCCGCGGTCAGGCGATCGGCGATCACGGCGGTGTCGGCGACCGCCCAGGCGGTGCGCGGGCGGCGCAGGATGAAGGCCAGCTCGCCGACCACGGTGCCCGGCCCGGCCCGGCGCAGCCGGATCCTCTCACCACCCGCCCCGTCGACGACGATGGCGATCCAGCCGGAGCGGATGATGAACACGTCCTCCGAGCCGTCGCCCTGCCGGATGAGCGCCTCGCCCGGGGCGAAGCTGCGCCGCTCGGCATAGCCGTCCAGGCCGTCGAGCAGGGGCGGCTCCGCGGCGTCGTAGAGCGTCGGCGCCTCGGCCAAGCCGCAGGGATGGGCGGCGAGCAGCTCCTCCTCCAGCAGCTCGAGGCCGCGGTCGATGTCGTGCACCTGCCGGACATGGTCGTTGCGGGCGTCGAGCAGGCCTTCGGCCAGCATGGCCTCCCTGAGCACCTGGGGAAGCTGGCTCAGCACGACCCGGAACCGATCCTGCGCGCCGAGATCGACGATCTTGCGGAAATTGTGCCAGCCCGAGCTGTCCACGCCGGTGACGCGGCGGAAGTCCAGGACCAGAGCGCACAGCCGCGGCTGCTCGACCGCCCGCCGCCGCACGCGCTCCAGCACCCGCCAGGCCGAGCCGAAGAACAAGAAGCCGCCGAGCTCGAGCACCAGCGTGCCGTCGCCCTCGCGGCGCAGCAGTTCGCGCTCGCTCTCGGCCCGGTCGACGTTGCTGAACCGGTAGCGTCCCGTGGTCTCGTGCCGGATCACGGGCAGGGTGCTCGAGCGGACGACGAAGAAGACGACGCCCAGCAGCAGGCCGAGCGTGAAGCCTTCGGCGAAGCCGGCGAAGCTGACGCCGGCGACCACCGCGAGCAGGATCGCCCGGTCCGGCGTGGTCAGGCGCCGCCACAGCAACACGATCCAGTCCGCCACGAACTCGAGCCCGACATAGACGACGATCCCGCCCACGACGAAGGCGGGCACGAAGCCGAGGGCATGCGGCCCGAGCCAGTAGAGGACGAGCGGCACAACGGCGGCGGCGACGCCGACGGTGCGGCAGGCGGTGTCGCAGCGGTGCGTGAGCAGGGTGCCGGACAGGCTCATCACGCTGACGAAGCCGCCGATCGCACCCGAGGCGAGATTGGCGATGCCGAAGGCGCGCAGCGTCCCGTTCGGCTCGAGATGACGCCCGAGTGCGGCCTCCATCGTGGCACCATCGGCCAGCACGACGATGGCGAGGAAGGCCACGAGCATGGCCAGCGTGGGCGAGGCCGCCGCCAGCGCCGCCCAGTCGATCTCGCCCAAAGCACGCCAAGTGTCGCCCGGCGCGAAGGTCACCGACCCGCCGAAGCCCTGCAGCAGCCAGTCGGGCCGCACCGCCGCGCCGGGCGTCAGCCAGAAGCAGGCCATGGCGGCGGCCACCAGGAGCGGCAGGTTCAAGGTTCCCGGCCGGCGATACTGGGCCAGCCACAGCAAGGTCCCGAAGCCCGCCGTCGCCGTCAGCTCCGGCAGGTGCTCCCCCCAGGACCAGTCGCCGCCGGCCCGAAGCCCAGGCACCGCGAGCTCGAGGCCGCCGATCATCAGCAGGACTCCCAGCCCGCCGATCAGCCCGGCCACGACCGGGAACGGCAGATAATGCATCAGGTAGCCGAGCCGGGCACGGGACAGAACGACCAGGAGCACGCCCAGCGCCAGGCTGACCAGCGCCACGGTCGCCATGAGGGTCGGCATCTGCTGCGCGGGTGCGACCGTCGCGACGAAGTCGAGCCCGACGGTGCCGATCACCAAGGTCGCCTCGGGCGAGATCACGCCCATGCTGCCCGGGTAGCGCCAGATCAGGGCGACCACGACGGAGATCAGGGCCGCGCTCAGCAGGCCCAGACCGAGCGCGGGAGCGAGCCCGTCGGCCAGCGGGCCGGGAAAGGCGAGGCTGACATAGGACAGGGCGTAGACGGTGTTGAGCACGCCGCAGATCATGCCGACCAGGATCGCAGCGCCGAAGCCGCCGAGCGAAGCGCGGCCGGGCGGCAGGAACTGCCGCCAGTAGCCCCTGGCGCCCGTCTTGATCGTTGTTCCCCTGACCGTTTCTCGGTTCGTGCCGATGGACCCTATCCCGAGCCTGCGCCCTGCGCCACAAGCTCGAAGCGGCCGACGCTGGCGCCGGACAGCACGAGGGGCTTGGCGGACTAGAGAAGACGGATTGGGTGAGAAAGTGGCAGCGTCGCTGGGCATCCTCGCCCGCCATCCCGGCGGCGCCCTGGCGCTCGTCGCCATGCTTCTGGCGATCCTGGCCCCGCCGCTCGTCACCTACGAGCTGGCATGGGAGATCGCCTCGGCGCTGGGCTATGTCGCCGCCGCCGCCGCCGTCCTCTGCATGCTGGTCCGCCCGGCCCCGGGGATGCCGCAACGCGCCTACCGCTTCGCCCTGCATCGCGCGGCCGGCGACGTCCTCGTGCTGCTGGCGCTGCTCCATGTCGCAGTCATGGTCGCAGCGGACCCGTTCATGCTCGACTATCTCGGCTGGATGATGCCGCC
>JBGAKU010000182.1:0-11227 GCA_044224255.1 Geminicoccaceae bacterium | reverse complement strand
GAAGGTGGTGAACCTTGATGTGTGAGGCCCGCCGGTGAGCGAGGCATTGCCGGACGGCCTGCGCCGGCAGCTCGCCTTCCTGGCGGAGATCGACCGGCTCAAGTCGGTGGTGCGGCAGTCGCCGCTGGTCGACCGCAGCCGGCGCGAGAACTCGGCCGAGCATTCCTGGCATCTCGCCTTGTTCGCGCTCGTGCTGGCCGAGCACGCCCCGGCCTTGGATGTCGCGCAGGTGGTACGGCTCCTGCTGGTGCACGACATCGTCGAGATCGACGCCGGCGATGCGCCGATCCACGCCGTGGGGCAGGACATGGCGGCCCTGGCCGAGGCCGAGCAGGCGGCGGCACGGCGGCTCTTCGGCCTCCTGCCGGCAGCGCAGGGTGCTCAAATGCTGGCGCTGTGGCAGGAGTTCGAGGCCGGCGAGACGCCCGAGGCCCGCTTCGCGCGCGCACTCGACCGCCTGCAGCCGCTGCTGTTGAACACGCTCACCGACGGCGGCACCTGGACCGAGAACGGCGTCGAGGAGCAGCAGGTGATCGAGCGCTACGGGCCCGCGATCACCCGCGGCTCGCCGGCACTCTGGCAGGCGGCGCGCGCGCTCGTGCGGGAGCATTTCACGACCCGCAGATCATCCTGAGGCCGGGACGCGCCCCAGCAAGCATCACTTGACGCCTGCCATCGCCGCGGCCCACCCTGAAGCTTGGATCAGGAGTGAGGTGGCCATGGCGCTGGCGCAGGTGAGCCTCGAGGACCGCTACGCGCTGGAGCGCGGGCGGGCGCTGATGACCGGCATCCAGGCCCTGGTGCGCCTGCCCATGCTGCAGCACCAGCGCGATGTCGCGGCCGGGCTCAACACGGCGGGCTTCGTCTCGGGCTATCGCGGCTCGCCCCTGGGCGGGCTCGACCAGGCGCTGTGGAAGGCGCAGAAGTTCCTCCAGCAGCACGCGATCACCTTCACGCCCGGCCTCAACGAGGATCTCGCCGCCACCGCCGTCTGGGGCAGCCAGCAGGTGGGCCTGTTCCCCGGCGCCAGACATGACGGCGTGTTCGCGCTCTGGTACGGCAAGGGGCCGGGTGTCGACCGCTCGCTCGACGTGCTCAAGCACGCCAACCATGCCGGCACGTCCAAGCATGGCGGCGTGCTGGTGGTGGCGGGCGACGACCATCCGGCCAAGTCCTCGACCCTGCCGCACCAGTCCGACCATGTGTTCGCGGCTGCCGTGATCCCGGTGCTCAACCCGGCGGGCGTGCAGGACTATCTCGACCTCGGCATCCATGGCTGGGCGATGTCGCGCTACTCGGGCTGCTGGGTGGCGTTCAAGGCGGTCACCGACACGGTCGAGAGCACGGCCGTGGTCGACGTTGACCCGCACCGGGTCGAGGTCGTGATCCCGACCGACTTCGTCATGCCGCCCGGCGGCCTGTCGATCCGCTGGCCCGATCCGCCGCTGGCCCAGGAAGCGCGGATGCAGGAGCACAAGGCCTATGCAGCACTCGCCTATTGCCGCGCCAACAAGCTGAACCGCATCGTCATCGACAGCCCGCGGCCGCGGCTCGGCATCATCACCGCCGGCAAGTCCTATCTCGACGTGCGCCAGGCGCTGGACGATCTCGGCATCGACGAGCGGCTCGCCGCCGAGATCGGGCTGCGGGTGATGAAGTGCGGCATGACCTGGCCGCTCGAATCTGACGGCACCCGCCACTTCGCCGAAGGGCTCGAGGAGATCCTCGTCGTCGAGGAGAAGCGCCAGCACATCGAGTACCAGCTCAAGGAGGAGCTCTACAACTGGAGCGAGGCCGTCCGGCCGCGGGTGATCGGCAAGTTCGACGAGAAGGGCGAGTGGTCCCTGCCGCAGGGCGGCTGGCTGCTGCACGCCGCCTCGGAGCTCACCCCCGCGATGATCGCCGGGGCCATCGCCGGCCGGATCGCCCGCTTCCACACCAGCGAGATTATCGAGCGCCGTCTTGCCTTCATCCGCGACAAGGAGGCCTCCCTCGCCCGCCAGCGCCTCGCGATCGCGCGCGTGCCGCACTACTGCTCGGGCTGCCCGCACAACACCAGCACGCGGGTGCCCGAGGGCAGCCGCGCCCTGGCCGGGATCGGCTGCCACTACATGGCAACCTGGATCTACGGCGCCTCGACCCAGACCTTCAGCCAGATGGGCGGCGAGGGCGTGGCCTGGATCGGCCAGGCGCCGTTCACCGAGACGCCGCACGTCTTCGCCAATCTCGGCGACGGCACCTACTTCCACTCCGGCATCCTGGCGATCCGGGCCGCGGCTGCGGCCAAGGTCAACATCACCTACAAGATCCTCTACAACGACGCCGTCGCCATGACCGGCGGCCAGCCGCTCGAGGGCTCGCTGACCGTCGCCCAGCTCGTCGGCCAGCTCGCCGCCGAGGGTCTGGAGCGGATCGAGGTCGTGGCCGATGAGGCCGAGGCCCGCAAGCTCGGCGCCCTGCCGGGGGCCGTGCGCGTGCGGCCGCGCCGCGAGCTGGAGGCCGTCCAGCGGTCCTTGCGCGAGACCAAGGGCACGACGGCGCTGATCTATGTGCAGACCTGTGCGGCCGAGAAGCGCCGCCGCCGCAAGCGCGGCAGCCTCGAGGACCCCGCGCGCCGCGTGGTCATCAACGATCTGGTCTGCGAGGGCTGCGGCGACTGCTCGAACAAGTCGAACTGTGTCTCGGTCCTGCCCGTGGTCACCGAATGGGGCATCAAGCGCGAGATCGACCAGTCCAACTGCAACAAGGACTATTCCTGCCTGAACGGCTTCTGCCCGAGCTTCGTCACGATCGAGGGCGGCAAGCTGCGCAAGGGCAAGGCGCTCGCCGGCGCGGCCGAGCTGCCGCCCCTGCCCGACCCCGTCCTGCCCGCCCTCGCCCAACCCTGGGGCATCCTGATCACTGGGATCGGCGGCACCGGGGTGGTCACGATCGGCGCCATCCTGTGCATGGCGGCGCATCTGGAGGGCAAGGGGGTGACGGCGCTCGACATGGCCGGGCTCGCCCAGAAGGGCGGCTCGGTCTGGTCGCATGTGCGCCTGGCCGCCGACCCCGGCCAGCTCTGGGCACCGCGGATCGCCGCCGGTGAGGCGGATGCGGTCATCGGCTGCGACATCGTCGTCACCGTCGGCGACGAATCGCTGGCCAAGATGCAGCTCGGCCGGACCCGGGCGGTGGTCAACAGCGATTCCTCGGTCACCAGCGAGTTCGTCCGCACCGTGGCCGAGCAGGCCCGCACCGGCGATCTCGACCGCTACCGCGATCCCGAGTTCCCGACCCTCGCCATGGAGGAGCAGATCGTCGATGCGGTCGGCCAGGACGCCGCCTGGTTCCTGGACGCCAGCCGGCTCGCCACGGCGCTCATGGGCGATGCGATTGCGACCAACATGTTCATGCTCGGCTGCGCCTGGCAGCGGGGCCTCGTCCCGCTCGGGGAGGCGGCGATCCTGCAGGCGATCGAGCTGAACGGCGCCGCGGTCGCCCTCAATCGCGCCGCATTCCAGTGGGGCCGCCGTGCCGCGCACGATCTGGCGGCGGTCGAGGCGCTCGCGACCCCGCGCGACGCGATGCCGGACCAGCGCCATCTCTCGACGAGCCTGGAGGAGCTGATCGAGCGCCGGATTACCTGGCTGACCGCCTATCAGGACGCGGCCTATGCGGAGCGCTACCGGTCACTGGTCGGTCGGGCGCGCAAGGCGGAGGCCGAGCGCGTGCCGGGCAGCGACGCGCTCGCACGCGCCGTAGCGCTCAACCTGCACAAGCTGATGGCCTACAAGGACGAGTACGAGGTGGCGCGCCTTTACACCGATTCGGACTTCCTGGCCCGGCTCGGCAGCATGTTCGAGGGCGACTGGAAGCTCACCTTCCATCTCGCGCCACCGCTGCTCGCGGCGCCGGACCCGGTCACGGGCGAGCCGGAGAAGCGCAGCTACGGTCCCTGGATGCTGGGCGCCTTCCGGCTCATCGCGCGGCTCAAGGGCCTGCGCGGGACTTGGCTGGATCCGTTCGGCCGGACCGCCGAGCGGCGTCAGGAGCGGCAGCTGATCGTCGACTACGAGGGCCTGATCGCCGAGCTCCTGGCGGCTCTGACGCCGGACAACCATGCCACGGCTGTCGAGCTGGCCGGGATCCCCGACCGCATCCGCGGCTTCGGGCCGGTCAAGGAGCGTTTCCTGCAGCACGCCAAGGCACGCGAAGCAGAGCTTCTGGCCGCCTTCCGTGCCGGCGCCGAGCCGCGCGCGGCGTCCAGGCCGCCGCGTCGGGGCGTAGCGGTCATGGCGGGCTAGCTCACGCTGTCTGCGCGTGGCGCCAGGCGAGCGCCGGCAGATCACCGCGGCCAATGGCCAAGTCGTCGAGGTCGCGATCGTCGAGCTGGTTCAGCTGCCAAAGCGCGCGACGGTAACGATATTGCGTCCGCACATATCGAGCGAGCCTTTCGGCCAATCCAGGTGCAGCCAGTTCCTGCGTAGCGGTAAGTTGCCGGGCACCCTGGCTACCCTTGAGCCGAAGAAGGCTGAGTTCGGGAATAAACATCACATGTCTCCTCTGTCCCGCCGTTTTGGTGCGATCATCCGCGTCGTCGGGACGACTTGCATGTTGGCTATCTGGCCGGGTGAAGGAACACATGATGTTGCAATGCAGCATTGCACCACGACAGGGCGTGCTGTCCGGGCAACACGCCGCAGCGCGGAGAGGCCTGCCCTCAGAACCCCGTCGGCAGCCCGTCGATGCTGATGGCGTTCTTCTCGCGCCGATAGGCCTCGAGCCCCTCCTCGCCCTTGCTCTCGGCCCAGCGCGCCAGGCTCGGCCGCTCGGCCTCGTAGTCGTAGAGCGGCACGCCGAAGCCGCAGGAGGTCTGCACGAGGTCGACGTCGAGCACGACGATCTGCCGGGCACCGAGCGGCTCCTCGCCGAACCTCGGCAACAGCGCGCGATAGGTCTCGCTGCCGCGGCGATGCGCGGTGCCGCCCCCGTAGAGCCGCAGGATCAAGGGCGGCCCGGAAAAGGCGCAGAACATGATCGTCATGCGGCCGTCGGCCATGAGATGGGCCGAGGCCTCGCTGCCGCTGCCGGTCAGGTCGAGATAGGCGACCTTGTCGTCGGCCAGCACCCGCAGACTGTCCAGCCCCTTCGGCGACAGGTTGATCCGCCCCGTCGCCGCGGCGGTGGCGGTGAAGAAGAGGTGCTGGCGCTCGATGAATGCCCGATGCGCTGGCTCCAGGCGCGGGAACTGCTTGGCCAAGTCCGACCTCCACGGCTTGCGCGAACTCCGCTCCCGTTCTGCCCGCATGACCCAGCCGGCGCCAGATCCCCGCAGCGGTTGACAGGCTTGCAACGCGCGGCAAGCCTGCGCCCAGGCCTCGACCCGACCGAGGCATTCGAGTTCTCGGCCGCCGAGCTCCAGGAGCAAATCAACGATGGCAATAATCAGTCATATAACCTTAGGAACAAACGATAAGGAAAGAGCAGCGAGATTCTACGACGCCGTACTTGGCGCGATTGGATTTGCACGTCTTCCAAAGCCTTCAGAAAAGCCACTTGCCTACGAAAAGAATGGCGAGATGCCGACCGTATATATCTACAGTCCCGAGGACGGTCGGCCAGCAACATGGGGAAACGGAACGCACATTGCGTTCTTGGCTGCAACGCGCGAGGAGGTTCATTCATTCCACGAACAGGCTCTCAAGCACGGGGGAAGGGACGAGGGTCAGCCGGGCCCTCGAGCGCACTACGGTCCAGACTACTATGCGGCCTATGTGCGTGACCCCGACGGAAACAAGCTGCAAGCCGTCTGCTACGCCGATACCTGACCAGCCTGCCCGAGGCGGCGCACCGCAGTTCGAGCGTCACAAGCTGAGGCACCATCCGCATCCCGCCGCCGCTTGACAGGCCTGCGCCGCGCGCGGACCGTGCGGCTCGCTCGCGCAGAGGAACGAGGAGGACAGAAGAATGCGAAAGCTGTTCGGGCTGTGCCTGGGCGCCGCGCTCGTGGCGCTGGCCGCCGGCACGGCACCGGCCCAGGCCGCGACGCCCAAGGACGGATTGGTGTTCGCCGACTCCATCGACGACATCATCAGCCTCGACCCGGCCGAGGTGTTCGAGTTCTCGGCCGCCGAGATCCAGGCACAGATCTACGACCGGCTGGTCACCTACCCCGCCGACGACGTCAGCAAGCTCGAGGGGCTGATCGCCGAGAGCTGGTCCGTCTCGGACGACGGCAAGCAGGTGACGTTCAAGATCCGCCCGGACATCAAGTTCCATTCCGGCAATCCGCTGACCGCGGCGGACGTCGCCTACTCGCTGCAACGGGTGGTCAAGCTCAACCTGTCGCCCGGCTTCATCCTGACCCAGTTCGGCTTCACGCCCGAGAACATGGCCGAGACCATCAAGGCCACGGACGACGGCACGCTGGTCCTGACCATGGACCAGCCCTACGCGCCGACCTTCCTGCTCTATTGCCTGACCGCCGGCGTCGGCTCGGTCGTCGACAAGAAGCTGGTCATGGAGCACGAGAAGGACGGCGACCTGGGCCATGAATGGCTCAAGACCAACTCCGCCGGGTCAGGGCCGTTCAAGCTGCGCGCCTGGAAGCCCAACGAGAGCGTCACCCTCGACGGCAACCCCGACTACTGGCGCGGCGCCCCCAAATTCAAGCGCGTGGTCACCCGCCACATCCCCGAATCGGCGACCCAGCGCCTGCTGCTCGAGAAGGGCGACATCGACGTCGCGCGCAAGCTCTCGCCCGAGGACGTCGCCGCGGTCACCGGCGTCGAGGGCATCGAGGTCGTCAGCGCGCCCAAGGGCAGCATCTGGTACATGGGCCTGAACCAGAAGAACGAGTTCCTCGGCAAGCCCGGTGTGGCGGAAGCCCTGAAGTGGCTGGTCGACTATGACGCGCTGGCCGACACCATCCTCAAGGGCAAGGCGCAGGTGCACCAGTCGTTCCTGCCCAAGGGCTTCCTGGGTGCGATCGACGACGCCCCCTACAAGTTCGATCTCGCCAAGGGCAAGGAGATGCTGGCCAAGGCCGGCTTGCCCGACGGCTTCAAGGTCACCATGACCGCCCGCAACACCTCACCGACCAAGGATCTGGCGCAGGCGATCCAGGCGACCTGGGGCCAGGCCGGCGTGGAGGTCGAGATCATCCCGGGCGACGAGAAGCAGAACCTGACCGTCTATCGCGCGCGCCAGCACGACATCTACATCGGCCGCTGGGGTCCCGACTATCAGGACCCGCACACCAACGCCGAGACCTTCGCGATGAACGTCGACAACAAGGACGACGCGAA
This sequence comes from Geminicoccaceae bacterium, assembly GCA_044224255.1. Classification (GTDB taxonomy): domain Bacteria; phylum Pseudomonadota; class Alphaproteobacteria; order Geminicoccales; family Geminicoccaceae; genus Benzoatithermus. Next base: position 3,938 of record JBGAKU010000182.1, on the reverse strand, counting down.
GAGCAAGACGCTGGCCTGGCGCAATGCCTGGGACATCCCCGAGATGACCAAGGTCACCCAGGGTGCCGTGCTCGAGCGTGACGCCGCCAAGCGCGCTGCCACCTACGAGGCGCTGCAACGCGAGCATCAGCAGATCGCTCCCTTCGTGATCTTCGCCCAGGAAACCGAGACCCCGGCCATGCGTGCCGACGTCAAGGGCCTGATCTGGGGCCCGAGCTTCGACGACAACAAGTACTGGCAGGGCTACAAGGAATAGTGTGCTTTCGGGGCGCGCAGGCATCGCCTGTGCGCCCCAGCCCTCACAGCAGCAGCTTCATGCCCTCGTGGCTCGCCTCGAACCCGAGGCGCTGGTAGAAGCGGTGGGCGTCCGCTCGCCGCTTGTCGGTGGTGAGCTGGACCAAGGCACAGCCCCGCTCCCGCGCCTGCCCGATCGCCCAGCGCATCATCGCCGCCCCGACCCCGCCATTGCGCCGCTGCCTTGCCACCCGCACCGATTCGATCTGCGCCCGCCAGCTGCCGCGCCGCCCGAGCCCGGGCAGGAAGCTGAGCTGGAAGCAGCCGACCACGCGGCCGTTCTCGACCGCCACCAGCTGGCGGCTGTTCGGCTCGGCCTGGATCCCACGCAGCGCCTCGGCATAGACAGGGTCGACCGTCCCGCTGTCGCGCGCGGCACCCAGCACGTCGTCGACGAGCATCGCCAGGATCTCCGGCAGGTCCGCCTCAGTGGCGTCGCGGATTTCCACCTTCGATGGTGACGTCATGGTCGGGCATCACTCCAACATGAGCCGCAGAACGCGGGCGCGGACCGTGCTACCCTACCCTTGGCACCGGACCATGCGAAGCCGGCTGAGTAGACCAACATGAAGCATGCGGGATTGGACCAGATCATTGGAGCGCTCGCGCTGACGGGGCTTGCTCTTCTCGGCGCGGCTGCCCCGTCGCCGGCACAGGCCCTGCCGCAATGCCCGCCGGCGAGCCCCGCGCAGATCAGCAAGCCCACCTTCCTGGTCGACCAGGCGTGGCAGCGCTATCGCGGCCTGACGCCCGAGCACCGCTGCTGCGCCAAGCCGTGCGAGCCGATCGTGCGCTTCGCCGCCAAGGTGGAGACGAACGCGCTGGCGCTCAACGACATCGCCCGCGACCCGAAGGTGCAGGGTGCCGCGCACGACCGCGCGCTCGCGGGCTTCAACGCCATGAGCCGCGAGCGGAGACTGCTCACGACCGATTTTCTCCAGTGTCTCATCGAGACCAGGCCCAGGCTGGTTGGCGGCGTGCAGACCTGTGGCATCACCAGCCTCGACCTCCGCGCCGAATGGGCCAGATGGTGCGACGCCTATGCCGAGCGCTACCGCAAGTTCCGCAACCTGCTGATCGCCACGGTGGGCGACCAGGTCGGGACCTGGCAGGTGCAGTCCAACTGGTTCCGCATCACGTCCAACGGCGGCGTCGACGAGGGCTCGGCCCTGATCGTCGGCCCACCCGGAACGAAGCTGCCGGCCGGCAGATCGACGAGGCCGTTCCTCGACTTCATCAATGCCAGTGCCGTGGGCAGATTTCCGCCCGAGGCGTCCCTGCAGAATCGCATGTACATGCGCTACACCGCCACGGTCGTCCGGCTTCCCGGCCCCAAGGGCACCAAGGCGCTCGACGTCTCGCCCTTGTTCGATGGCCCCTGCCCGGGCTCGCGCGAGCGGCCGGCGGGCTGAGCGAGCCGACCGCGCCCTCCCGCTTGACCTCGCGCGACGCGCCGCCGACCGTAGCGCCATGCTGAAGACTGCCCGTGCCGCCCTGCGGATCGCTCTGACCCTCGCCGTCACCTTCCTCGGCCTGCTGCTGGTCACCTTCCTGATCGGCCGGGTGGTGCCGATCGACCCGGTGCTCGCCGCGGTCGGCGACCGCGCCCCGCCGGACGTCTATGAGCGGGTCCGGGTCGAGCTCGGCCTCAACCTGCCGCTCTGGCAGCAGTTCCTGCTCTACCTCAAGGACGTGCTCCAGGGCGATTTCGGCCAGAGCGTGCTGACCTCGCGGCCGGTGATCGAGGACATCGCGCGGGTCTTCCCCGCCACGCTCGAGCTCGCCACCGTCGCCACCATCCTCGGCGTGATCCTGGGCATCCCGACGGGCGTCGCCGCCGCCGTCTGGCAGGGCCGCTGGCCCGACCATGTCGTGCGCGTGGTCGGGCTGGTCGGCTACTCCGTGCCGGTGTTCTGGCTCGGCCTGATGGGCCTGCTCCTGTTCTACGCCAAGCTCGGCTGGGTCGAGGGGCCCGGCCGGCTCGACGTGTTCTACGAGGACCTCGTCACGCCCGTGACCGGCGTGATCCTGCTCGATTCGGCAATGGCCGGCGAATGGGACGTGTTCTGGAACGCCCTTTCCCACGTCATCCTGCCGGCCTCGATCCTGGGCTACTTCTCGCTCGCCTACATCGCCCGGATGACCCGCTCCTTGATGCTCGAGCAGCTCCACCAGGAATACATCACCGCCGCACGGGTGAAGGGCGTGCCGGAATGGCGCATCGTCTGGTGCCATGCCCTGCGCAACGCCGCCGTGCCGCTGATCACCGTCGTCGCGCTGAGCTATGGCGGCCTGCTCGAAGGCTCCGTCATCACCGAAACGGTGTTCGCCTGGCCGGGCCTCGGCGCCTACCTCACCGGCTCCCTGCTCAACGCCGACATGAACGCCGTGCTCGGCGCCACCATCGTCGTCGGCTGCGTGTTCATCGGCCTCAACCTGCTCTCAGATCTGCTCTACCGCGCCTTCGACCCGCGGGCGCGGGCATGAGCACGATCCTCGCCCCCACCGCACCCGCCGGCTGGCGCGCCTGGCTGCTCACCGACACGCCGCGCTCGGCCCCCCAGGCCCGGCTCGGCCAGGCCTACGGCTCCTGGCTCGCCTTCCGCGCCAACCCGATGGCGCTCGTCGGCCTCGCCATCGTCGTGCTGCTGATCCTCGCCGCGGCATTGGCACCCTGGCTCGCGCCGCAGTCGCCCATCGCCCAGGACCTCGCCCAGCGCCTGCAGCCGCCCTCGGCCGCACACTGGCTCGGCACCGACGAGCTGGGGCGCGACATCTACTCGCGCATCGTCTGGGGCTCGCGCATCACGCTCACCATCGTCGCCCTGGTCGCCGTCATCGTCGGCCCGGTCGGCCTGCTCGTCGGCACCGTCGCGGGCTATGCCGGCGGCTGGCTCGACACCATCCTGATGCGCGTCACCGACATCTTCTTGGCCTTCCCGCGCCTGATCCTGGCGCTGGCCTTCGTCGCCGCCCTCGGCCCCGGCATCGAGAACGCGATCATCGCCATCGCCATCACCGCCTGGCCGCCCTATGCCCGCCTCGCCCGCGCCGAGACCCTCACCGTCCGGCGCTCCGACTTCATCGCCGCCGCCCGCATGCAGGGCGCCTCGCCCTTGCGCATCGTCCTGTTCCACATCGCCCCTTTGTGCACCTCCTCCCTGATCGTCCGCCTCACCCTCGACATGGCCGGCATCATCCTCACCGCCGCCGGCTTGGGCTTCCTCGGCCTCGGCGCCCAGCCGCCCGCCCCGGAATGGGGTGCGATGATCTCCACCGGCCGCGCCTACGTGCTCGACTACTGGTGGGTCGCCACCATGCCGGGGCTGGCGATCGTGCTGGTGAGCCTCGGTTTCAACCTGCTCGGCGACGGGTTGCGGGACGTGCTGGACCCGAAGCAGCGGTAGATGTTGATCGATTCAGCGAGATCTTGAAGCTTCGTACCGAATTTGATACATGAGTGCCGCGGATCTGAAGCGGCTTCCGGCGAGATTCTACGGGTCGGCCAGTGGCCGTGAGCCTGTGCGTGATTGGCTGCGCGGGCTTGAGCCGGCTGCGCGTCGGGTCGTCGGCCTGGACATCAAGCGGGTGGAGTTTGGTTGGCCAATCGGCATGCCGCTGTGTCGCTCGCTGGGCCGGGGTCT
>JBGAKU010000181.1:0-11228 GCA_044224255.1 Geminicoccaceae bacterium | reverse complement strand
CCTCCGCCGGTGGCAGGCGGCGCGCCGGCCGCAGTGCCAGCAGCGCGCCGGCCAGGCGCGCGTGGCGCTCGCGCAGGCCCGCGAATTCGCGCAGCACGGCGGCCGTGCGCACCCTGGCCCGGCGCAGGCGGGCGATGTCGCCGTGCAGCGGGTCGGCGACGTCGCCCAACGGCTCGGCGCCGGCGAGAAAGGCGATCAGCCAGACATAGAGGTCGAGATTGAGGTCCGCGGCGGGCAGGCAGTCGAGCACGGGCGGCAACAGAACCAACTCGGTCGTGCGCTCGGCGCGCAGCAGCCGCTCCTCGCTCATCCCGAGCTTTTGCATCAGGCGCAGGCGATGGCCGGACACGGCGGCGGTGCCGGCGACCAGCTCGAGGCCGGGATCGCCGCCCATGGCGCGAAACAGCACGGTCAGGCGGCGCCGCTCCGCCTCCAGGGTCACGGCCGCCTCGGGGAAGCGGGGCCAGCTCGGCTGGTTGCCGACGAGCCGGTCCCACAGCCGGCCGAACTGCTCCTCATACTCCAGAAAGGCGAGACTCATGACCGGCGCACCTCAGCCGACACTGGCCCTTACCAGCTCTCGAAGGCCCGCCTTGACGTCCCGGTCGTCCGACAGCGGCTCGATCAGCGCGTGCTCGATCGCGGTCGGGGCATCGATGCCGGCGCGCATCAAGGTGGCGGCGTAGATCAGGAGCCGGGTCGAGGCCGCCTCCTCGAGGTCCATGCCCTTCAGGCCGCGGATCCGGACGGCGAGGTTGATCAGCGGCCGGACCCGCTCGGGCTCGAGGCCGCTCTCGGCGGCCACGACCCGAAGCTCGATCTCGGGTCTGGGGAAGTCGAGCTCGATCGCGACGAAGCGCTGCCGCGTGCTCGGCTTCAGGCTCTTGAGGATGTTCTGATAGCCCGGATTATAGGAGACGACGAGCATGAACCCGGCCGGGGCCACGAGCAGCTCACCCGTCCGCTCGAGCGGCAGGGCGCGGCGGTCGTCGGTGAGCGGGTGGAGGACGACCGTGACGTCCTTCCTCGCCTCGACCACCTCGTCCAAGTAGCAGATCCCTCCCTCGCGGACCGCTCGGGTGAGCGGCCCGTCGAGCCAGACCGTCTCGCCGCCCTTGAGCAGATAGCGGCCGGTCAGGTCGGCGGCGGTGAGGTCGTCGTGGCAGGAGACGGTGTGCAGCCGGCGACCGAGCCGGGCCGCCATGTAGGCGACGAAACGGGTCTTGCCGCAGCCCGTGGGCCCCTTGAGCAGGAGAGGCAGCCGCTCACGGAAGGCCGCCTCGAACAGCTCGCACTCCCGTCCTTGCGGCACGTAGAAGGGGGCAGCGGCCGCGCGAAGGCAGGTCATGCTGCGCAAGCCTACTCCGCCGGCGCCAGGCCGGTGCCCGCCCGGGCATCACGTGCGGTGAGCTGCTCGCGGACCGGCCCGAACATCGCATAGACGAACATCGCGGCGCCGATCACGAACACCAGGCCGGCACCCAGCCGCATCCAGTAGAACAGGCCCAGCTGGTCCTGCACGTCCATGTAGCTGTAGCCACCCAGCACCCGCTGCATGTGGGTCTGGATCACCCCGGCGAAGGTCAGGGTGACTGTCATGAACGCCATCGCCGACGTCATGATCCAGAAGCTCCACATGTTGAGCAACTGGTTGTAGGGCTGGAGGCCGCGCAGGCTCGGCATCGCGTAGCTGATGATGGCGAGGTTCACCATCACGTAGGCGCCATAGAAGGCGAGATGCGCGTGCGCCGCGGTCACCTGGGTGCCATGGGTGTAGTAGTTGATCGGGTGGAGCGTGTGCATGAAGCCCCACACCCCGGCGCCGAAGAAGGCCAAGGTTGGGCAGCCCAGACTCCAGAGCAGGGCCGCCTTGTTGGGATGGTCGCGGCCGCCGCGATAGACCAGAAAGAACGCCCATACGACCATGGCGAAGAACGGCAGCATCTCGAGCGCGCCGAAGATGCTGCCGAGCCATTGCCAGTAGCCGGGCGTGCCGATCCAGTAGTAATGATGCCCGGTCCCGAGCAGGCCAGTGAACAGTGCCAGCCCGATGATCACGTAGAGCCATTTCTCGACGATCTCGCGGTCGATTCCAGTCATCTTGATCAGCAGGTAGGCGAGAATGGCAGCCATGATCAGCTCCCATACGCCCTCCACCCAGATGTGGATCACCCACCACCAATAGATCTTGTCCAAGACGAGATTGCCAGGATTGTAGAAGGCGAACAGAAAGAACACGGCGGCACCCCACAGACCCATCAGCAGCACCGCGGTGACGGCAGTCCGGCGGCCCTTGAGTACGGTCATGCTGATGTTGTAGAGGAAGAGTAGTATGGCGATGGTCAGCGCGATCTTGACGTAGAGCGGCTGCTCGAGGAACTCACGGCCCTCGTGGATGCGGAAGAGATAGCCGACCACGGCCACCGCCGCCGCGCCGAAGAAGATCCAAAACTGGACATAGGCCAGCCTGGGGCTCTCGATGTCGCGCTCGGCCTCCTCCGGCAGGAGATAGTAGGTGGCGCCGAAGAAACCGAGCAGGAGCCACACGACCAGCGCGTTGATGTGGATCATGCGGATGATGTTGAACGGCAGCAGCTCGGACAGGAAATTCGGCCAGACATAGACCAGGCCAGCCAGGATGCCGAACAGCATCTGCGCCATGAACAGGGCCATTGCCCCGGCAAAGTAGGTCAAGGCGATCTTCTGGGTCGGGTAGCGCATCAATCGGCTCCTTGGTGCCCGGCCTCAACCGGCGTCGTTCGGGGGCCAGCCCTGCGTGTTCACCTTGCTGGTCCACTCGAAAAAGCTTGCGAGGTCGTCGACTTCCTGATCGGTGAGGTCGAATTTCGGCATCTGACGGCGGCCCTCGATCCCGGTCGGCTGCGACAGAATCCATGCCTTGATCGACTCGCGCGCGCCCTCCGGGTCGTCCTTGCCGCCGTAGCGGACCCAGACATTGCCGACCTCGGGCGCAAAGTAGGCGCCCTCGCCGAACAGGGAGTGGCAGTCGATGCAGGCGTGCTTCTCCCACACCCGCTTGCCGTGGATCACGGCATCGGTGAGTGGTGCGGCCGAGATCGCCGTGGTGGCGGCATACCAGTGCGAATGAGCCACGAGCGCCGCGAACACGACAAAGAAGAACAGCGAGCCGCCGTAGAAGATGTTCCGTGCGGCCGCCTTGGTCAGACCGTCACCCATCGAGCTTTCCCCCGCCCATGCTCTGGCATTCCTGTATAGTCGAGACAGATACGGCGCAGAATGAACATGCTCTGCCTCACTGCGCTGCCGGCACGTCCCAACCCGGCACGCCGGCCATGTCGGGCAGCTTGTGGGCGACGCCCTTGTGGCAGTCGATGCAGGTGCGCTCGCCCGAGGCCAGGAGCGTGCCGTGCATCTGCGCGGCGCGGGCACTCTGGCGGGTGAAGTCCATCGATTCGAAGCTGTGACAGTTGCGGCATTCGAGGCTGTCGTTGGCCTTGAGCCGCGCCCATTCGTGCTCGGCGAGCTCGCGCCGCTTGGCCGCGAACTTCTCCGGCGTGCTGATGGTGCCGAAGAGCTTGCCCCAGACCTCCTTCGAGGCCTGCATCTTGCGCGCGATCTTGTGGGTCCATTCGTGCGGCACGTGGCAATTTGGGCAGGAGGCGCGTACGCCCGAGCGGTTGGTGAAGTGGATCGTCTGCCTCAGCTCCTGGAAGACGTTGTCGTGCATTTCATGGCACGAGGTGCAGAAGGTCTCGGTATTGGTGAGCTCGAGCGCGGTATTGAATGCGCCCCAGAAGATTACGCCGGCGACGAAGCCGCCGATGGTGAGAAAGCCCAAGCTGAAATAGACGCTGGGGCGGCTCAGGATGCGCCAGCTGCGCTCGAGGATGTCGAGCATATGTTCCCACATGGCCCGACTCCGCTACGGTGATTTCTGGCTGCGCAGGCGCTCGATCACCGTATCGATGTCGACGAACCGGCTGTCGATCACCGGCTCCACCTCCATCTGGGACACGTGGCACTGGGTGCAGAAGTAGCGGCGCGGCGAGACGGCGGCCAAGGTCTGCAGGTCGCGGTCCATGAAGTGGGTGATGCTGATCATCGGCGCCTGCGACTGGGCGGTGAACTGGCGGCCATGGCAGGTCAGGCATTTGTTGGCGTTGAGCGTGATCTGATAGCTCTGGATGGTGTGCGGGATCACCGGCGGCTGCTCGGGCCAGTTGCGGGCCTGGCGCTGGTCGTTGTTGACCTCGCGCGGCAGTGGCCGCGGCTGCGGCTCCTCGGCCAAGGGCGTGGGCCCGCGCAGGCCGAGGAGCTGCTGGGCCGACGCGGCGCCGGCGGCGAGCGCCATCAGGCCGACGGCGAGGATCAGGGTCGGTCGCATGGTTCGCCTCACGCCTTCTGCACCCGGCAGGCGCATTTCTTGAAGTCGGTCTGCTTGGAGATCGGGTCGGTCTGGTCGAGCGTGACCTTGTTGATCAGCTGGGTCGCGTCGAACCAGGGCACGAACACGACACCGACCGGCGGCTTGTCGCGGCCGCGGGTCTCGATCCGGGAGAGGATCCGGCCGCGCCGCGATTCGACCGCCACCTCGTCGCCGCGGCGCAGTCCCCGCTTGGCGGCGTCGTCGGGGTGCATGAACACGACGGCGTTGGGGAAGGCCTTGTAGAGCTCGGGCACGCGGCCGGTCATCGAGCCGGAGTGCCAATGCTCCAGCACGCGGCCGGTGACCAGCCAAAGGTCGAATTCCTGGTCGGGGCTCTCGGCCGGCGGTTCGTAGGGGAAGGCGAAGATGCGCGCCTTCTTGTCGGGGAAGCCGTAGAACTGGACGCCGCTGTCCGGCTCGACATAGGGGTCCAGCCCCTCGCGATAGCGCCAGCGGGTCTCCCGGCCGTCGACCACCGGCCAGCGCAGGCCGCGCACCTCGTGGTAGGTGTCGAACGGGGCGAGGTCGTGGCCGTGATGGCGGCCGAACGAGGCATATTCCTCGAACAGGCCCTTCTGCAGGTAGAAGCCGAATGCGGCGCTCTCGTCGTTCGCGTACGCCGCGTCGATGTCGGTCAGCGGGAAGCGGTCGACCTGCCCGTTCCTGAACAGCACGTCGTAGAGCGTCTTGCCGCGCTGCTCGGGTGCCTGCGCGAGCAGCGCCTCGCCCCAGACCTCCTCGACCGTGAAGCGTTTGCTGAACTCGACCAGCTGCCAGAGGTCGGAGCGCGAATCGCCGGGTGCCGTCACGAGCTGGTGCCAAAAATGCGTGCGTCGCTCCGCATTGCCGTAGGCGCCCTCCTTCTCGACCCACATGGCCGTGGGCAGGATCAGGTCCGCGGCCAGGGTCGTGACGGTCGGGTAGGCGTCGGAGACCACGATGAAGGTGTCCGGGTTGCGATAGCCCGGATAACCCTCCTCGTTCATGTTCGGGCCGGCCTGCATGTTGTTGTTGCACTGGACCCAGTAGGCCAGCAGCTCGCCGTCCTTGAGCTTGCGGTTCTGCTCGACCGCGTGGAAGCCGGGCTTGTCGCCGATGGTCCCAGGCGGAAGCTTCCAGATTTCCTCGGCGTGCCGGCGATGCTCGGGATTGGTCACCACGAGGTCGGCCGGCAGTCGGTGCGAGAAGGTACCGACCTCGCGCGCAGTGCCGCAGGCCGAGGGCTGGCCGGTGAGCGAGAACGGGCTGTTCCCGGGCGCGCTGATCTTGCCGGTCAGGAGGTGCAGATTGTAGGCCATCTGGTTCGCCCAGACGCCGCGCGTGTGCTGGTTGAACCCCATGGTCCAGAACGACATGACCTTGATCTTCGGGTCCGCGTAGAGTTCGGCCAGCGCCTCCAGTCGGCTCTCCGGCACGCCGGATAGCTTCGAGACCATCGGGCCATCGTACGGGTCCACAAAAGCGGTGAACTCGTCGAAGCTCATCTCGGTCGAGCCGCCGGGGTCCTTGGCGTTGGCCGCCGCCTGCTCCAGCGGATGCTCCGGCCGCAGCCCGTAGCCAATATCGGTGTTGCCACGGCGGAACAGCGTGTGCTTGGCGACAAAGTCTTGGTCGACCCGGCCGGTCTTGATGATGTGGCGGGCGATGTAGTTGAGGATCGCCAAGTCGGTCTGCGGCGTGAACACGATCGGGATATCGGCCAGATCGAAGCTGCGGTGCTCGAAGGTCGACAGCACGGCCACCTGCACGCCCGGGTAGGACAGGCGGCGGTCGGTGACCCGGGTCCACAGGACGGGGTGCATCTCGGCCATATTCGAGCCCCAGAGCACGAACGCGTCGGCGGCCTCAATGTCATCGTAGCAGCCCATCGGCTCGTCCATGCCGAACGTGCGCATGAAGCCGAACGCTGCCGAGGCCATGCAGTGGCGGGCGTTGGGGTCGATGTTGTTGGAGCGGAAGCCCGCCTTGAACAGCTTGTTGGCGGCGTAGCCTTCCCAGATGGTCCACTGGCCCGAACCGAACATGCCGACGCCGGCCGGCCCCTTGGCCTTGAGCGCGGCCTTGTACTTCTCGGCCATGACATCGAACGCCTGGTCCCAGGAGACCTCGGTGAACTCGCCGTCCTTGGCGTAGGCACCGTCGCGCATCCGCAGCATCGGCTTGGTCAGCCGGTCGGCGCCGTACATGATCTTGGAGAGGAAGTAGCCCTTGACGCAGTTGATGCCGCGATTGACCTCGGCCTGGATGTCGCCGTGGGTCGCGACCACCTGGCCGTCCTTGACCGCGACCATCACGCCGCAGCCGGTGCCGCAGAAGCGGCAGGGCGCCTTCGACCATTTCAGCTGGGCCTCGTCGCCGGGCATCACGATGTTGGCGGCCCCGGCCGGCAGGGTGATGCCGGCGACGGCGGCGGCCGCCGCGGCGGCCTGGGCCTTGATGATCTCGCGACGGGTGAGCTCCACGGCTCAGCCTCCCTCAGTCGGGGCCAACGGTTCGATCTGGTGGAAGACCAGCACGGCCGACAGCACGCCGGCGACCTCGCGGATCCGCTCCAGCTGCTCGACGATGCCGCCGGAGTCCGCGGTCTCGAGCGTAACGACGATCTTGCCGGTGTCGCCGGCGCCATGAACTTCGATGCCGTCGAGCGTGGCCAGGGCCGCGCGCACCGCCGGCAGCGAGGCCAGCCGGGCGTGGACGAGCAGGCTCGAGATATGCAGCTCAGCCGACATGGGGCGACACCGGGCGGCCGGCGATCTCGATCGCCGCGACGGGGCATGGGGCGACGCATTCGCCGCAGCCGGTGCAGGCGGCAAGATCGACCTCCGGCTCCGCCACGTGGCCGAGCCGGGGGCGGAACCGCATCGCACCCTCCGGGCAGGCGTCGCGGCAGCTCTGGCAGACGATGCCGAGCCGGGCGAGGCAGCCGTCGCCGACACGGGCATGCGGACGGGCGCACTCGTCGAGCCCGCCGCCGAGCAAGGCGCGGCGCGAGAGCGGGGCTGGGCTCGCAGCCATCCGCGTCACAGACCCGGCGCGCCGGGTGGCCCGGCGAGCAGCTGGTACATCCAGACCAGGAAGCCGTAGCCGGCCACCGTCAGCACCGCGAGCACCGGGGCCAGGACCACCGTGAGCAGGAGGAAGATCCGCAGCTCCTCCCGGCGCGTCGGCGGCACGACGGTGGCATGGGTGCTGACGGTCGATCGGTTCGTGCTGGCCATGCCCCCCCACAATCGCGAGCTGGGCCGTGCGTGCCCTTCAATCGCTCACTGTACGACAGGCTCGCCGGCAGCCACAACGCCATTCCACGCGGCGGCGATGCAATTCAGCGAGGCCCGATGCCTGCAACTTAAGGGCGTTGGGCGGCCTGTACTTGACCGCGGTCAAGTACAGGCTGCCGGTCGCGCCCGCGCTCAGGCACGGCCTGCCCGGACCAGCATCGGCCCGTAGTGGAGGGCGAAGAGGAGGAACGCACCCGCCCAGAGCAACGCCGCGAGGTCGAGCGTGAGGCCGTATTGGTGCGGCAGGGCTGGGGCGAGCAGCCGCGCGCCCGCCTGGACCAGGCCATAAATCCAGACGGTGGCGGCATCGGCCGCCAAGGGGTGGCCGATATGGCCGAGCGTGACGCGGGTCATGATCGCCAGGGTCATGGTCCCTATCGCGCCGGCCATGAGCGCATGCATCGCCGCCGGCATCCCGACCGCAGCCGGCCAGAGAATCGCCGCGCCGAGCAGGGTCAGACCGGCGCCGAGCTAGCCATAGCCCAGATGCAGGATCAGCACGAGTGGTTCGGCCGGGGTCGACGCACCGCGCCAGCGGGCGAGCCTGGCTAGGCACCGTTCCGCTTCAGGTCGCCCGAACCGAAACCGACCTGGGGGCCCGGATCATACGGTCGAGCACCTCGACCGCCATGGCAGCTTCACCTTGTTGACCGGGCAGCGTGTGGGCGCGCAGTGGTCAGAATGGGCGCATAGATCAGCACGAACAACGTGAAGCCGACGATCCAAAACGCCCCCGCTGCGAACAGCAGCGACAGATAGAAGGCAGGCAGCAGCTCGGCGGTGACTCGCATGACGGCGGCCAGGGTCAGCGCCAGACAGGCCGTCGCCGTGCCGGTGCCGCCTACCGGCGCCCGACCGCAATGGGCAAGGCTGGTCCGGCACATCACCGCCAGGATCATCGTTCCGACCGCACCTGCCCCGAGAGCATGCCAGGCGGCGCTGGATGACACGCCGCCAGCGCCCCGAACGGTGCCCAGCAACACCAAACCGAGCGCCAGCCACGCATAGCCGAGATGCAGGGCAACGATAATCGGCTCGCGCCCGATGCGATGCGGCCGCCAGCGGCTCTGTCGGAAGAGCGTGGCGAGACCGGCTGCCAGTGCCACTGGTGGCGTCACGATCGAGTCCGGGGCGAGGCTCCACACGACCAGCGCCGCGATCACCAGCGCGAGCGCCGCACGGTCGACAGAGCCGAACGGCGTCGGCAAGATCGGCTCGCCGCGGCGGGCCAGAAGGTTGCGCGTGAAGCTGGGCAGCAGGCGCCCCCCGATGAGAGCGATCAGACCGAGCAGCGTCGCGAGGCCAATTCGGATGCCGAGTCCGGCCGTGGCGGCGAGCCCCAGGGCTTCGATATGGGTCAGCGTGTTGCCCGCCAGCAGCAGTCCCAGGGCGCCGAGCACCGGCAGGTTACGCCAGTTACGGCCGGTCACGACCTCGCGCACGCCGGCGGCCAGCACGATGGTGGGCAGTGCCAGATCGACCAGCAAGGCGATTCCGGCACCCAGGACCGCCGAGCCCGCTACGGCCATCCGACCGGCAACCCAAAGGCCAGCCAGCACCGCAAGCGGCCAGCCCTGCAGCGGGAACCTGCCGGTCCAGTTCGGGATCAGGGTGAGAGCATAGCCCACTACCGCTGCACCCGCGAAGCCGAAGATCATCTCATGCGCGTGCCAAGTGGCAGCGTCGAACGCCGACGGCAGGACCATCAGCCCGGTCAGGGCCGCGAGCGACTGGGCCAGCGCCAGGGTAGCCCAGGCGCCGGCGGCGAGGAAGAACGGCCGGAATCCGGCTGCAAGCAGCGCCGGGCCGCGAAATGGCCGATAGCGTGGTATGCCGCCGCCGGGCTTGGTCAGGGCCGCGCTACCCCACCCAGCGCGGTCAGCCGGCCACGGATCAGGCTGCTCCGCCGCAGGGCGCTAGCCGCCCACCGTTGCGCATCGAGCATCGCCTCCTCTCCCGCCCGACCCTCGGCGGCGCGAATGTACAAATGATAGGCAGCTTCCAGATCGACGAGTGCCGTGCGCAGCAGCTCGAAAACGCCAGTCGCCGCCGGTGTCCCGGCGAGGCCGGCCGGCGCCGGACACGTCCCGGCCGGCAGCAGCTCGGCGGCTTCGGCAGCGACGGTGCGCAGCACCCTGGCACTCTCGGGATCACCGAGCGCCGCCGCCGCTTCCGCCAGTGCGGCATGCCGGGCCGCCATGTGGCCCTCGTGACGTCCGGCGAGTACCCACAGCTCGGCCCGGCTCCCCGGCGATGGCGGGCTGCGGCGAGCGCCGCTCGGGGTCCGCCGCCAGGCCTTGCGGCGCTCCCGCCGTAGTGCGGCGGCGTGCCCGAGCTGCTCGTGCGCCAGACCTTCGGCGACCCGCTGCAGCTCCCGGTCCGCCGCATGCGCCGCGACATAGGCGTAGAAGGCGAAGGCCTGGATCGCGTCGTGCACCGCGATGCTCAGCACCCGGTAGGTGGTGACCGTATAGGGATCCTCGTCGGCCAGCTCGTCCCGTGACGCCGACGGAGCCGAGTCAACGTTGACGGGCTGCCGGCCAAAGGCGGCCGCCCGACCGGCGAGTTCAATACTGGTGGCCCGGCGCTCGTCCGCGAGCCGCTGAATGACGCCGGCTGCCTCGGCGTTGCCGGCCGCAACACAGGCCATCGCGCAGGCAGCATACCGGGTCGCGCCTTGGTCCGCCATGGCTGCTCCGGCGGACATCAGCTCAGCCACGCATGTGATCGGGCGACCCTCATCGTGGCTGCTGGCCATTGCCGAAGCCCTCCATGCGATGAATCGCCACTCCACCTGTCAAAATAGATTCGGGTAAGCCTACAGTGATGTTTCAGGTCAAGTAAAGTCAGGGTGGAAGAAATTTCGTGCGTCCTTTCTGGACCCGAACAATCGTTGCCGGACTGATCGCCCAGTTCGTACTGGTCATGATCTCGTTGGTGGGAGCGGCTGGCCTGGCTCGGGCTGCCGAAGCGCAGCTTGGGCGGTTTCTGCCGCAGCTCTCAGTATCCTTGCTGGTGCCCGGCGCCGACCGGCTGGGCCCGATCGAAGGCAGCCTACCAGCGGCCCCGGCCTATGCCGGCGCCGAACTCAAAGGCTGGGTGTTTCTCAACTCGGACGTGGTGAACGCGGTCGGCTACTCTGGCAAGCCGATCCGGATCGCGATCGGGATCGATACGCAGGGCGTAATCACCGGCGCCAAGCTGGTCGAGCATCACGAGCCGATCGTCTTGGTCGGCATTCCGCCCGAGAAGGTCGAGGCCCTGATCGCCCGTTTTGCCGGGCAGAACATGCTCGAGCCGGCACCGGCTGGCCAGAAGCTCGACATCGTCAGCGGCGCTACGGTTACGGTGATGGTGATCGACGACAGCATCCGCGGCTCCGCCCGGCGGATGGCCCATGCCCGGGCCGAGACCGCGGCAGCAGCGGCTCCGGTCGAGAGGGCTCCGGCCGTCGACGCGAGCGTGTCAGCACCGGCGGACTGGGCGGCGCTGCGCGCCGAGGGTGCGGTCGGAGAGCTCCGGCTTACCGTCGCCGACATGGA
>JBGAKU010000180.1:0-11303 GCA_044224255.1 Geminicoccaceae bacterium | reverse complement strand
CCCACCCAGACCACCCCGCGCCTCACCCGAACCTGCCCGCCCTCGCTCCGCTCGTACTCCCATCCTGGCACGACCCCTGCTCCACGATTCCGCCGGTCTGCTTGAAGACCGTTACCGCCCCGTCAACGCCGCCCTCGACTTCGCCGGCGGCCCGTGGCATGGTGCAAGGCTTGTATTCCTAGGATCCGGTGCTCCGCCATGTCGTCCCGTTTCGCTCGCGCGATCTCCTGTGGTGCACGCTCGAACCCGAGCGCGGCCATGGGCGCATGCACGAAAATGCACGAACGAATTCCTAGGATAGCACGTCCGAACCCGAGAAAGCGTGCCAGATCAAGGGCTTGATCTGCGAGGGCGTTGCCCGGCCGCCGCCCCGGCCTACTCCGCCGGCTCGAGCGCGCGCTCGGCCGGCTTGGCCATGGGGTTGTTGGGGTGCTCGAGCCAGGTGCGGTGGCCGCCGACCCGGAGGCCGGTGCGGGGGTCGACGCCGGCGGTCAGAGGCTGCAGCGTGATGCAGCCCTCGACCGGGCAGACGACGGCGCACAGGTTGCAGCCGACGCACTCGGCCTCGATCACCTCATAGTGGCGGCGGCCGTCCTTGAGGTGGGTGATCGCCTGGTGGCTGGTGTCCTCGCAGGCGATGTGGCAGCGGCCGCACTGGATGCATTTGGCCTGGTCGATCTGCGCCTTGACCACATAGTCGAGGTTGAGGTGCTGCCAGTCGGTGACCCGCGGCACGGCGCGGCCGACGATCTGGTCAACCGTGGTGTAGCCCTTCTCGTCCATCCACTCGGACAGGCCGGTGATCATCTCCTGGACGATCTTGAAGCCGTAGACCATGGCGGCGGTGCAGACCTGGACCGTGCCGGCCCCCAGCGCCATGAACTCGGCCGCGTCCCGCCAGGTCTCGATCCCGCCGATCGCCGAGATCGGCAGGCCGTGCGTCTCCGGGCTGCGCGCGATCTCGGCCACCATGTTGAGCGCGATCGGCTTGACCGCCACGCCGCAATAGCCGCCATGGGTGGCGTAGCCGTCGGTGGCGGGGGCCGGGGTCATGGCGTCGAGGTCGACGCCCATGATCGAGTTGATCGTGTTGATCAGCGAGACCGCATCGGCCCCGCCCCGGTGCGCGGCCGCGGCGGGCTGGCGGATGTCGGTGATGTTGGGGGTGAGCTTGACCACCACGGGCATGCGGGTGTTGGCCTTGCACCAGCGGGCGACCATCTCGACATAGTCCGGCACCTGGCCCACCGCCGAGCCCATGCCGCGCTCGGACATGCCGTGCGGGCAGCCGAAATTCAGCTCGACGCCGTCGGCCCCGGTCTCCTCGACCCGGGCCAGGATCGCCTGCCAGCTCGCCTCGGTGCAGGGGACCATCAGCGAGACCAGGAGTGCTCTGTCGGGCCAGTTGCGCTTGACCTCCTTGATCTCGCGCAGGTTCACCTCGAGCGGGCGGTCGGTGATCAGCTCGATGTTGTTGAAGCCGATGACGCGGCGGTCCTGGGCGTGGATCGCCCCGTAGCGCGGGCCGTTGACGTTGACGATCGGCGGGTCCTCGCCCAGCGTCTTCCACACCACGCCGCCCCAGCCGGCGCGAAAGGCGCGCTCGACATTGTAGGCCTTGTCGGTCGGCGGGGCGGAGGCGAGCCAGAACGGGTTCGGCGCCCGGATGCCGCAGAACTCGACGCGCAGATCGGCCATGGCACGTGCTCCGGCTACGGCCGGCCCCAGCTGACCACGAACCGGCCCGATAGGGGAGTTGAGCCACCGGGGCGCTCGACGTCACGCCCCCCGCCGCCGGGCCAGCAACTCTGGCCTGCCGGGCGCCGGCATCGCGAGCGCCGTCGAGCCAGGTCTGCGTCGTGCCGTGGGAGGAGCGGCCCTGGCGGGTGCGCGCTTCGCCGTATTCGCCGAGCCAGCGATCGAGGTCGGCCCGTGGCCGCACGGCTCATGGGTGGGCCGGCAGGAATCCCGATGGCTTGGCCACGTCCAGGATCACCATCGTCGAGGTCTCGGCGACGGCAGGGATGGCTTGCAATACCTCCGTGATGAAATCGCGAAGCGCCTCGATGCCCCCGACCCAGGCGCGCAGCAAATAGTCGATGTTGCCCGTCACGAGCAGACATTCCGTTATTTCTGGCCGCTCCCGAATGGCGGCCAAGAATTGGCTGTGGCCGGAGGGATCATGTCTGGCGAGCCGCACGGATATCATCACGCAGATGTGGAGACCGAGAGCCGCAGGGTTCACGCGTGCGGTATAGCCCTCAATGACCCCCGTCTCTTCCAGGCGCCTGATGCGCCGGCTGCACGGCGTCGGTGACAGACCAACCTTCGCGGCGACGTCCAACGTCGACATACGCCCGTCCTCGACGAGCGCCGCGACGATCCGCTGGTCGATCGCATCGAGCCCGACGGCAGACGACTTTCCCTGCAAAGGCATCGTTCCTTGGCGCTTTCCACCAATCTCAACCACTTATGCCATGAAGATCGCACGGACTCCCTCATCGACCCAGTGGTAAATCACCGTGCGATGAAAGCGGGCGGTATCGATCGGACGCAGGCGCATCCGGACGTAACCTGCGACCATGACGAATCCCGACCCGCGGCCCCGATCCGCACCGTCACCGACGGGAATGGCGAGAATGGACAGATCATCGTTCGATGAGATCGACCTTGCCGTGCCACGTCCGGCGTTCGCCCAGTGGCTCGGCACGACCAACGACGTGACGCGCCGCTTCCTGGCCGCGGGCCGCATTCCGGGGCTGATCAACCTCGCTGGCGGCCTGCCGGCGCCGGAGATCTACCCCGTCGCCGAGCTTGCGGACTTGGCGCACCGGGCCATCACGCGGCATCCGCAGGATACGCTGGCCTACGGCCCGATCGACGGGCTGCCCGAGCTGCGCGATGCGCTCGCCGCCAAATTCAGCACGCCGGCACTGCGGCTCGTGCGAGAGAACGTCCTTGTCACCACAAGCGGCATGCAGGGGCTCGACCTTCTGGGCAAGGTGCTGGTCGAGGAGGGTGGCCTGATCGCCGGGCAGTTCCCGACCTATCTCGGCGCCCTGGACGCCTGGCGGCCACGCCGCCCGACCTATCGCAACCTCGCCCTCGACGCGCCGGGCTTCGATCCTGCGGCCGCACTGGCGCAGGCGCGGTTCGCCTATACCGTGCCCAATTTCTCGAACCCGACGGGCAGGTTGGTCGGGCTCGCGATGCGCCGAGCGCTTGTCGAGGCCGCGCACGGCACCGGCACCTGGCTGGTCGAGGACGATCCTTACGGCGCCCTGCACTATGACGGCGCACCCTTGCCGCACCTGATCGAGCTGTCGGCGCGCAAGCAGCCGGGGCGGATCTATGACGGGCCGGTAGTCTATCTGGGCACGCTGTCGAAGGAGATCGCCCCCGGGCTCCGGGTCGGCTGGGTGGTCGCCGCACCTGCGATGATCGAGGCCCTGATCATGGCCAAGCAGGGCTCGGACATGTGCACGAGCGGCATTACCCAGCGCATCGCGCTGGGAGCTTTGGAGGACGGTCTGATCGAGCGCCTGCAGCCCGGCATCGTGCGCCTTTATCGCGAACGCCGCGATGCGCTGTGCGGTGCCCTCAGTGAGCATGTGGCCGAGTGGTTCGACTTCGAGGTTCCCGCGGGCGGCATGTTCGTGTGGGCCGTGGCCCGACAGCCGTCGCTCGACACCGACAGGCTTCTGACGGCGGCCCTCGCGGCGGGGGTCTGTGTCGCGCCGAGCAGCGTGTTCGACGCCACGGGGCGCAGCCGCCATGCCATCCGCCTGAACTTCACCTTCAACCCGCCGGCGACGTTGGCAGAAGGTGTCCGCCGTCTCGCCACGGCGCTGCGGACTCTACCATCGTCGCCCGAGGACTGACTCCATGCCCGTCACGATCCACCCCGCCCCGCCGTCTGATCTCATGCCGGCCGACATCCATCGTTGGCTGGCGGTGCCTGTCGCCATCGCCGTCGATCTCGCCCTGCATGGCGGCCAGATCGATCCTTCGATCCGCCCGCTCCGGCCGGCGGGCCACCAGGGTCGGCTCTTCGGCCGCGCCGTCACGGCCTTGTGCGAGCCGCCGGATTTCGGCGCGGTCCTGCATGCGCTCGACCTGGTCGCGCCGGGTGAGGTGCTGGTGATCGCGGCCGCCGGTCATGCGGAGACGGCCATGATCGGCGAGATCCTGGGCGGCCATCTGCGCCGCCGGGGCGCGTGTGGCCTGGTGTGCGACGGGGCGATCCGCGACGTGGCCACGCTCGCCGGCTGGGACGATTTCCCGGTCTTCACCCGGCATGTCACGCCGCGCGGGCCATCCGCTGCCGAGCGCGGGGCCGTCAATCGGCCCGTCATCGTCGGCGGCTGCCTGGTGACGCCCGGCGATCTGGTGATCGGCGACGATGACGGGCTCGTGTCCCTTACGCCGTCGGCGGTCCGCGGTCGGATCGGGGATGCCGAGGCGAAGCTCGCGCTCGAGGCCGAATGGCAGGCGCACCTTGCCGGTGGACGGTCGGTGCGCGAGACCTTCGGCTTGGCTTCGGCCCGGGGGGACGACACCGGTTCGCCCTCGACGCAGGTGTCGATGCCATGACCTTACGAACCGAGCGGTTGGTCGATGCGGCCATGGTGCAAATGGTTCCCAAACCCGTCGACGGTGGTCCGGGCCAATCCAGCTTGTCGACGCCGACGGCCAGCAGCGCAGCGCGCTATGAGGGCTTCAGCCGCCACTGCGACGGCTGATCGAGGGACTTCGCCTTGCAAGCCCACCGGTAGGCCGGCTTGCGAATGTGTTGGCCGTTGATTGGGCGGGGCGGACCGCAGTCGTCGCTCGCAGCGTGCGGTCGATTGACAGGGCGGCCTGCTTGCCGTCCTCGACCGCGGCGACGGTGAGATCCTTGCCGCCGGCCACGCAGTCGCCGCCGGCCCAGATCCCGGCCAGCGAGGTGCGGCGCTCGGTGTCGACCTCGAGCCGCCCGCCCTCGAGCTCGAGCGGCTCGCCGCCGAGCTCGAGGGGCAGGAAGGTCTGGCCGATCGCCTTGAGGAGCTGGTCGCAGGGCAGGGTCAGGCCGCCTTCGGTGCCGTCGGTGTAGGCGAGCTCGACCGCGGCGAGCCGGCCGTTCTCGGCGAGGATGCGCACCGGCCGCAGCCAGTGCCGGATCAGCACGCCGTCGGTTTGGGCCAGCTCCTGGGCGACGCGGGAGGCGGGCATCTGCTCCTGGCCGCGGCGATAGACGATCGTGGCCTCCTCGGCACCGAGCCGGATCGCCTGGCTCGCGGCGTCGATCGCGGTCATGCCGCCGCCGAGGACCACCACGCGGCGGCCGACCGGGACCTCCCCCGGTGCCGACTGGCGCAGGCGGGCGATCCAGTCGACCGCGTCCTCGACCCCGGCGATTTCGGCCTCCTCGAGCCCAAGCGCGTTCACGCCGCCCAGCCCGAGACCGAGAAAGACCGCATCGTGGTCGCGGCGAAGATCGGCGAGCAACACATCGCGCCCGAGGCGCACGCCGGTGCGCAGCTCGATCCCACCGACGCCAAGGATGTAGTCGGCCTCGACCTGCGCGAACCCGTCCACGGTCTTGTAAGCGGCGATGCCGTACTCGTTGAGCCCACTCGGCTTCTCGCGCGCCTCGTAGACCGTCACGGCGTGGCCGAGCGTGGCGAGCCGATGGGCGCAGGCCAGCCCGGCCGGCCCGGCGCCGACCACCGCGACTCGGCAGCCCGTGGCCGGGCCCTGCCGGTAGAGCTGCCGGCTGGCCGCCAGCAGCGCGTCGGTGGCGTAGCGCTGCAGCCGCCCGATCTCGACCGGCTTGCCCTCGGCCGCCTCGCGCACGCAGACCTCCTCGCACAGCGTCTCGGTCGGGCACACCCGGGCGCACATGCCGCCCATGATGTTGGAATCGAGGATGGTCTTCGCTGCACCCAGCGGGTTGCCGGTGGCGATCTGACGGATGAACAGGGGGATGTCGATCGAGGTCGGGCAGGCTTGGACGCAGGGCGCGTCGTAGCAGAACAGGCAGCGCTCGGCCCCGACCCGCGCCTCGCGGGGCGTCAGGCGCGGGTGCAGGTCGGCGAAGCGCTCGGCCAGGATCTCGGCGGGCAGGCGGCCCGCGGCGATGTCGGGGGCGTGGCTCAAGGGGCTGACCTCCACACGACGATCCGACGGCTCGGCCGACTCCGGCCGCTGCAGCAGTCGAACAAAGCGGGCGGGGACGGTCAAGCGGTTCGTCAGCGCCCTGACGTGCCGAGAGGCTTGCATAAATCTACTGAGCTGATAGATATTAAGATGTTGTCTACCTTGGTGCGGCCATCATGCGTTGGCGAACGATGCTCGGTCCTGAACGAATCGTCATGGAAGTTCCGGGCGTGTCCTGCCGTCGATGTCGGTGACAGCGTCGGGACCCTCCGTCCCGGCACGACGCCCCCATCCCCGTCATCCCCAAGCAAAGCGGCCCGCCCGAAGCGGGCCCGTTGGAGGAGCTCATGCAGGAAGTGAGCACGCAGGCCTATCTGATCGCCGTGGACCGCCGCCGCGTCGGCGTCGCCGTAACCGCGGGCCAGGGTTACCGGTTCATCGCCGCCGACCCCGACTTCCGGCCGTTGGACGGCAGCAGTTTCCGCCACCTCAACCAGCTGGAGCAGGCAGCCGAGCGCTTGGCGCGCGCGGTGCGGCCACGGCACTCCTGAGGCCGAGGGGCGCGCGGTCGGCGCGGCTGGCGGAGACGGCGCCGGGCTGGTAGGGGTGGATGCCACAAAGCTGTAGCCCCGACGTGCACGACGGCGGGCCGGGCCTGGACATCGAATTCACGGGCGTCACCAAGCGCTACGGCGAGGTCCTCGTCGATGCCATGGACCTGTCCGTGCGGCACGGCTCGTTCCTCACCCTTCTCGGCTCCTCCGGCTGATCGCGGGTTTCGAGCAGCCGAGCGCGGGCGACGTCCGGGTGGGCGGCCGCTCGATGCTCGGCGCGCCACCCTACCGGCAGCCGGTGAACATGGTGTTCCAGCACCGTGCCCTGTTCTCGCACCTCGATGTCGGCGCCAATATCGCCTACGGCATCGCTTCCGTCCTGGTCACGCACGACCAGGAGGAGGCGCTGTCGAAGAGCGATACGTCCGCATCATGCGCCATGGCCGGGATCGGGCAGCAGGGCGTTCTTCGTGACAGGCGTCAACACGCTCCGCCGCTGCGTGACGTCGGAGATCAACGCGATCGGAACAATGGTCCTCGCAGTCTCGCTGCTGCTGATGGTGACCGCGCAGCTCCTGCTCCGGCAGCAACGCTGAGCCACCGGGCCACTTGCCCGCTGTCTGTCTAGACGATCCCGAGCGGGTAGATATCGTCGAGATAGCGCCTGCGGTGGATGCGCCAGAGCAGCCGCGCCGTCAGGGGCGGGATGATGGCCGCCACGACCAGCACCGCGATCGTTCCGCCGAACGAGCTGGACTGCCCCACGGCGGAGGACGCGTCCGCGCTATGGACCAAGGGCACGAGATAGATCGCGGCGATGAGGGTCGAGAGGATCGAGGCGGCATAACCCCCCAGCCGGTACCGGCGGCGAACTACCCAGTAGGTCCGATACCTGCCGGCCATGGCGACCCCCACCGATTCTGCGCCCGCACCGAATAGCGATGCTGCAATGCAGAATCAAACGATGTTTATTACGACCGATCTAGGTCGAGGGGTAGTGACAATCCATTCACGTCGCCGTGCCCCGACGGCGCGAGCTGCTGCACGAGCCGGGCGAGCCCGGCGGTTGTGGCCGCCACCCGGGCAGGCCGAGTCGCGCTATAGCGGGTGAGCTCGCGCCCGAGCCTTGCCACGAGCTCCCACTGCAGCAGCATCTCGGCGGCGGCCATTCCCGGCCAGCTCGGGCAGCCCTCGATGCCCGCCCGATACCCCGACATGAACGCGCCCACCGCCAGATCCCGCCAGGTGGCCGCCGGCGAGATGAGCCGGTCCAGCGCCAGGGAATGCGTCTCCGCGAACCGGGACAGGCTCGTCCAGGCGGCGAGATCGATCGAGCGGATCATGCCCGCGACGTCGATCAAAGGCAGGGTCTTGGCGCGACGTGCGGCCAGGGGCCGGCCGGTCTCGCCTTCGAGGTCGATGATCATGACATCGCCCTGCGCCACGAGGACCTGCGCCAGCCGGTAATCGCCGTGGACGCGCGTCTGCCGCAGCCCGGGCGGCAGGTCGGGCAGGGCGTCGAGCATGTGGAGCAGGTCGGCCCGGGCGGCCAGCACGGCTGCGGCCTCGCCGTCTGCCGTTCCCGAACGGTGCAGGGCTTCGAGGCCGTCCGTCAGATCGGCGCGACAGCGATCACGGAATGCCGCGAGATCGTCCGCGGTGAACGGCTCGGGCGCGAATGCGGGATCGTCGCTCGGCGCGGCGAGCGCGCGATGTAGCTCGGCCGTGCGCCGACCCAGGAGCGTCGCCGCAGCGAGATAGGGCTCGTGCAGCTCCTCATCGGCCGGACGATGGCCTTCGGCCGCATGTAGGATCTCCTCGAGGACGCGGTCCAGGTGATCCAGCGCATACTCCCAGCCATTGCCGAGGCTGGAGACGAAGGCGAACGCGCCGACATAGGCCGTGACCTCGCCATCGGGGCGCCGGTTCTCGATCGAGCCGAGGATGCGCGGCATGTGCTCGAAGTGGGCGACCTCGGTCAGGTAGCGGCCGAGCTCGAGCTCCGGGTGAGGGCCGGGCTCGAGCCGCCGATAGATCTTGAGCAGGATGCGATCGTCCACGACCAGCAGGCTGTTGGCCGCCTCGCGGCCGATGCGCCGCACGGGCGCGTCCGCGGCGATGGCGAGCGCTTCGGGATCGGGGCCCGCGCGGCACAGGAGCACCAGATCACCGATCGCGACCTCCGCATCTTGTGCCATGAACCCCAGCAGCGTGCGCGCGAAGTCGTCGGCATAGGTCGCGTCGTGCAGCGCCCCGAGGCGGGCGCCGCGCCGCACGCGCGCGAGCGTGTAGGGCAGGAGCGGCGCGCCCGGTGCCAGATGCTCCTCGCCCCAACTCGCCGCGAAGGGGAGCAGGCAGCAGGGCGCAGCTTCTGCGCGCTCGACGGCCAGCTCGGTCAGCAGGTAGGTCCGCTCGGGGCCGTGCACCGCACCGGCCCGTGCCATGCGCACGGTCTCGACCGAGCGGCCATCGAACCAGGGCTGCTTGGGCAGATATTCGGGCAGCACGTAGCGTGCGAGGTCACGGCCGCCCTGGCTCTCGCTGATCGCCCGCCAGCTGTCGTGCACGACGAGCGTGATCAGCTCCGGCAGGGGCTCGGGGGTCGGCTGGTGCCAGCTCGGCAGCGCGCCGGCGCCGGCGAGGGCGAGCCAGTAGAAGCCGTAGCCAGGCAGGGTGAGGCGGTAGGTCGGCTCGGTGATAGGCGGGAACGCGGTCCGGCCCAGCAGCTCCACCGGTACCCGGTCTCGGAAGCCCGGCAGCTCGAGGTCGCACGCCTGCGCATTGCGCGAGAGATTGTAGACACAGAGGATCGTCTCGTCCTCATGCTCCCGCAGATAGGCCAGGATCTTGCGGTTGCGGGGGTAGAGGAAGGTGAGGCTGCCGCGGCCGAAGGTACGGCGCCCCTGCCGCGCCCCGATCAGCCGCTTCATCCAGCTCAGGAGTGAGCCGGGGCTCTGCTGCTGGGCCTCGACGTTCACCGCCTGGTAGCCGAAGATCGGGTCCTGGATCGGCGGCGCGTAGAGCTGCTGCGGGTTGGCGCGGCTGAAGCCGCCATTGCGGTCGGGCGACCACTGCATGGGCGTGCGCACGCCGTCCCGGTCGCCGAGATAGACATTGTCGCCCATGCCGATCTCGTCGCCATAGTAGATGACCGGCGTGCCCGGCATCGACAGCAGCAGCGCGTTCATCAGCTCGATCTTGCGTCGGTCGTTGTCGAGCAGAGGAGCGAGCCGCCTGCGGATGCCGAGATTGATCCGCATCCGCCGGTCGGCGGCGTAGGTGTTCCACAAATATTCGCGCTCATTCTGCGTCACCATCTCGAGCGTCAGCTCGTCATGGTTGCGCAGGAAGATCGCCCACTGGCAGCCCTCGGGGATCTCGGGCGTCTGACGCATGATGTCGGTGATCGGATTGCGGTCCTCCTGCGCGATCGCGAGGTACATCCGCGGCATCAGCGGGAAGTGGAACGCCATGTGGCACTCGTCGCCGTCGCCGAAATAGGGCCGCGTGTCCTCCGGCCACTGGTTCGCCTCGGCGAGCAGCATCCGGTCGGCGAAATGGATCTCGATCTCGGCCCGGATGCGCTTCAGGACGGCGTGGGTCTCGGGCAGGTTCTCGCAGGAGGTGCCCTCGCGCTCGACCAGGTAGGGGATGGCGTCGAGCCGCAGCCCGTCGACCCCCATCTCGAACCAATAATGCAGCAGGCTCAGCACCTGCTGCATCACCGCAGGATTGTCGAAGTTCAGGTCGGGCTGATGGCTGTAGAAGCGGTGCCAGAAATAGGCCTGGGCCTCGGCGTCCCAGGTCCAGTTCGACTTCTCGGTGTCGAGGAAGATGATCCGCGTGTCCCGATACTTCTGGTCGGTGTCGCTCCAGACATAGTAGTTCCGCTTGGTCGAGCCGGGACGCGCCCGGCGCGCCCGCTGGAACCAGGGATGCTGGTCCGAGGTGTGATTGATGACCAGCTCGGTGATCACGCGCAGACCGCGCCGATGCGCCTCGTGGATCAGCCGGCGGACATCCTTCATGGTGCCGTAGGACGGATTGACGTCGCGATAGTCGGCGATGTCGTAGCCGTCGTCGCGCAGCGGCGAGGGGTAGAACGGCAGGAGCCAGATCGCCGAGACGCCGAGCTCCTGGATATAGTCCAGCTTGGCGATCAGGCCCTCGAGATCGCCGACCCCGTCATTGTTGGCGTCGAAGAACGCCTTGACGTGGGTCTGGTAGATCACCGCGTCCTTGTACCAGTGCGGGTCGGACGCCGTCGTCGCCTGCTGGTTGCTGATCGTCATCGATCGGTCCGTCTCGTAGGCTGCCGGTCCTGTCGTAGCCCATGGTCGGCGCACCGTCACCCGGGCCTAGCAAGCAAGGGACAGTCGATCGTTGCGCGATTGGTGGCAAAGCTCACAGTTGGCAGGCACATCCCGTGCGACGACAATCGCCACGGATGGTGGGGCGGCAGATGGGTCATGGGCTCGACGGTCTTCATCAGCTATGCGCACAACGACAATCTGCAGCCGGTGCTTGAGAAAGCGCCAAAAGGCTGGGTGACATTCTTCTGGGAGCAGCTCCGAGTCGCCCTGATCGATGGCGGCCTGCCGGACGCAAAAC
>JBGAKU010000179.1:0-11458 GCA_044224255.1 Geminicoccaceae bacterium | reverse complement strand
GGTGAGAGAATGACGATAATCTTCCATGGTCTGCTGAGGTGGATTCATCAATGGACCGGCTCGGCCCCGCCGATCTCACCTGTTTCCTCGCGATCGCGACCCATGGCAGCTTCCGCCGGGCCGCCGCCGAGCTCGGCCTCACGCCCTCGGCCCTGAGCCACGCCTTGCGGGCGCTGGAGGAGCGCGTCGGGGTGCGGCTGGTCAACCGCACCACGCGCAGCGTCGCGCTGACCGAGGCCGGCCGGCAGCTCCATGCCCGCGTCGCCCCGGCCTGGCGCGACATCCACGACGCGATCGACGATCTCAACCGCTTCCGCGGCCGGCCGATGGGCACCTTGCGGATCAACGTGGCGCGCGCGGCAGCACAGCTCGTGCTGCTGCCGACCGTCACCCGGTTCCTCGCCGCCTGCCCGGAGGTGCGGGTCGAGATCGTGGTCGACAACGCGCTCGCCGACATCGTCGCCGGCGGGTTCGACTTCGGCGTGCGCTTCGGCGAGAGCTTGGCCGCCGACATGATCGCGACGCCGATCGGGCCGCGGCACCGGTTCGCCGTGGTCGGCTCGCCCGGCTACCTGGCACGCCATCCGGCACCGCGAACGCCGCACGAGCTGCGCACGCTGCCCTGCATCCGCCACCGGTTCCTGAGCGGCGTGCTCTACCGCTGGGAGTTCGAGCGCGGCGGCGAGGCGTTCGACGTCGAGGTCGACGGCCCGCTCACGGTCAGCGACCAGGATCTGGTCGTCCAGGCGGCGCTGGACGGGCTCGGCCTCGCCTATGCGTTCGAGGGCCAGGTCACGGAGCCGCTGGCGCAGGGGCGGCTGGTGCGTGTGCTCGCGGACTGGTGCCCCTACTATCCGCGTTTCTTCCTCTACTATCCCAGCCGCCGGCAGCTTCCCGCCGCCGCCAAGGCCTTCGTCGCGTTCGTGCGCGCGGAAGAGGCTAAGGAGTAGGAAGGCCGCCCGACATCCTGCAGGTCGCGAGGGAACGCTGGCCTATGCCGGCGGCCGATAGCGCAAGGCATCCACGAGCAGCCGGAACGCCGGGGAGGCATGTCGGCGGCTGGGATAGTAGAGATGGTAGCTGGGCAAAGGCGGTGTCCACGGGCCGAGCACCTGGGCCAGTCGGTTGCCCGCCAGATGCCCCTCGACCTGATCAAGCGGGAGATAGGCCAGCCCGAGCCCGGCGAGCGCGCTATCGAGGATCAGGTCGATCGTATTGAGGACGAGCGGCCCGTCGACGCGCACCCTAATCTCCCGGCCGCCCTGAACCAGCCTCCAGCCGTTCAGCGCCCCCGAGGTCGGCAGCCGCAGATTGATGCAGCGATGCTCCACCAGATGCCGGGGCTCGCCGGGAGGCGCGTGGCGCCGGAAATAGGCGGGCGAGCCGACGATCGCCATCGGGATGTCGGGCGCGATCCGGACGGCGATCATGTCCTTTGCGACCTGCTCGCCGAGGCGGACACCGGCGTCGAAGCGGTCGGCGACGATGTCGGCAAGGCCGTAGTCGACGACGATCTCCACCGTGATGTCGGGATGCTCGGGCAGCAAGGTTGCGAGCGCCGGGCACAGGATGGTCTTGGCCGCGTGCTCGACGGTGGTGATGCGGATCGTGCCGGCGGGTCTGTCGCGAAGCTCGCCGAGGTCGGCGATGCTTCGGTCGAGATCGTGCAGCATGGGGGCCAGTGTCTGCACGAGACGCTCGCCCGCCTGAGTGGGCGCCACGCTGCGGGTCGTCCGGGCGAGCAGGCGCAGCCCCAGCCGCGCCTCGAGCCGCCGCACGATCTGGCTCAGCGCCGATTGCGAGATGCCGAGCTTGGCCGCCGCGCGGGTGAAGTTGCGCTCCTCGGCCACGACCACGAAGGCGGTGAGGTCCGCCATCTCCTCGCGGCGCATTCATCACCTCGCTTCTAGGTCCATGCAGTTTTCAGCATCTAATCGCTGGCCTGGCCAGGCGCTACCTTGCGTTCAGGGCCACGAAGCTCGGAGACGGCACCATGCGGAGCGTCACGTTCAAGAATCGCGACATCGACATGACGGGCGACCTCTATCTCCCCCAAGGCTTCGACGAGCGCCGGACCTACGCCGCGATTGTCTGCGTGCATCCCGGCGGCGGCGTGAAGGAGCAGGTGGCCGGCCTCTATGCGCGGCGGCTGGCCGAGCAGGGCTTCGTCACCCTCGCCTACGATTCCTCCTACCAGGGCGCCAGCGGCGGCACCCCGCGCCTCCTCGACGCGCCGATGAACCGGGTCGACGATGTGTACAGCGCCGTCGACCACCTCACGACGCTGGCTTGCGTGGACCAGGACCGGATCGGCGTCCTCGGCATCTGCGCCGGTGGCGGGATCGCGGTGAAGGCCGCGTCGATCGATCGCCGCATCAAGGTGGTGGGCACCGCCAGCGCCGTCGATATCAGTGCGGCGACCCGCAAGGGCTGGGACGGCAAGGGCACGCAGGCCGACCTCTTGCCGGTGCTCGAGGCGCTGGCACGGCAGCGTACCGCGGAAGCCGCCGGCGCCGAGGTCGCCTACGCGCCCTACCTGCCCCAGCTCGGCGACACGGCTGCCCCCCGCGATCTGAGGGAAGCGGCCGTGTATTATCTTACGCCGCGCGGCCAGCACCCGAACTCCCAGAACAAGATGCTGATGAACGCGCTGGGCGCCTGGGTCGGCTTCGATGCCTTCGATCTGGTCGAGACCCTGCTGACCCAGCCGCTGCTGGTCGTGGCCGGCAGCGAGGCGGGCTCGCTCTGGCACAGCCAGGAGCTTTACGCCAAGGCCCCGGGGCCCAAGGAGCTGTTCCTGATCGAGGGCGCCAGTCACATGGATCTGTACGACGGTGACGGCGCCGTCACGGCGGTGAACAGGTTGGCGCCGTTCTTCGCACGCAATCTCGCGGCCGATACGCCTGCGGTTGCCGCCGAATAAGGAGGAGACCATGAGCAGAATGCCCAAGGAGCGGATGGCGGCCGCGCTCGAGCAGCAGAGGACGATCTCCGAGGAGGACCATGACAAGGTCAAGGCGATCGCCAGCATCGTCCGGCCGCTGCGCAGCTTCCTATTCAAGACCCCCGACGACCACGGCATGACAGGGTGGCGGGACATCCATTTCCCGTCCGAAGACGGCACGCCTTTGGAAGGCTGGTACATCCCGGCCAAGGGCGGCGAGAGCGACCGGCTGGTGATCTTCAACCATGCCCTGCCCATGTGCCGGGCAGGCTTCCCCGGCCATTTCGGCGCGCCATGGAGCAGCTACGACGAGGTCGAGATCGACTTCGTCCTGCAGATGAAGCACCTGACCGACGCCGGCTACAACGTGCTCGCCTACGACATCCGGAACCACGGCAACAGCGGTACGGCGAACAACGGTCTCAGCGGCATCGGCCAGTGGGAGTGGCGGGACTGCGTCGGCGTGAAGAGCTACGTCGATGCCCATCCGACGCTCTCAAGGATGAAGGTCGGCCTCTACAGCCAGTGCATGGGCGGCAACGCGCAGTACCACGCGATCCACCGCCGCCCGGACCTGTTCGCGAACGTGCGCTGCCTGTGCAGCCCGATGGTGGTCTCCATGGCGGCGATCTTCGACGCCTTCTCGGAGCTGCAGGGCGTGCGGCAATATCAGGAGCTGATTGATCTCGAGCTGCTCAAGATGGGTGCCTTCGTGGCCGCCGAGATGACGCCGCACCTGTGGGCCGCCAGCGTGAGGATGCCAGTCTACATGGTCCAGGTCAAAGACGACGCCTGGACCCGCAACCCGGAGGATGCCCAGCAGACCTTCGATCTCCTGGGCAGCACGGACAAGGAGCTGTTCTGGATCGAGGGCACGACGCGGCGCTTCAAGGACGGCTACAATTACTTCGGGCGCCATCCGGAGAGGATCTTGGCCTTCTTCGATCGGCATATGAGGTGAGCGGCTGGTAGCGTCCCCTTCGGCCCGTCACCATCGGACCGGCACGCCGTAGCGGCCGATCACGGCGTCGGAGGTCAGGACCATTCGGCCGGTACGCTGGGCCACGGCGACGAGCGCGCGGTCGAACGGATTGGCGTGGAGGCGCGGCAGTCCGGCCGCCTGCTCGGCGGTGGCCGGGTCGAGCGGCACGAGGTCGAAGCCGTGCGCATGCAGCATGGCGGCCAAGCTGGCATGGCCGTTGGTTCGGATGTCGGCGAGCTTGCCCCGTGCGGTCTTGATCGCGATCTACCAGACGGTGGCCACGGCGACGGCGACATCCCCGGAGTGGATCTCCAACAACTCCCGCACGTGGCTCGGGAAAGCAGGCGTTGCGCGGTAGAAGCGGATCAGCGCGCAGGCATCGGCGAGCCACCGGCTCAATCGATGCCCCACTCGCGCAGCTCTTTCTCGCTCATGGGCGCCAATGCCCGCGCAATGTCCCCTCGGGTCAGGCCGGAACGCTCGAACGCCTCGCGGGCGGCGCCGAACACCGGGCGCTCCCGAGCCGGCGCCGCCGGGATCAGGCGTGCCACCGGCCGGCTGCGATTGGTGATCACCACCTCCTCTCCGCGCTCGACCGCCTGGATGAGCGCAGAGAGTCGTGCCTTGGCCTCGTGGATGCTCACGTTCATCATGAGAGTTGCCTGACCAGATTCCTGATCAGCTTGTACCAAGAGCGGATGCGGCCAGCTAGCGGCGCCCGGGCAGGCGGCCCTGGAGATGCCGCCCGCCCGGCTGCCAGTCAGAACATCTTCATCCACTTGGCCTCGGCCGGCAGCACCGGGGCTGCCGGCGGTGGGGCGACGCCCTTGAACTGGGCCTTGATGCCGGCGTTCCAGAGCTTGGCGCGGTCGGTGAGCTTGCGGTCGTCGGTCTGCATCCGGCCGCGGGCGATCAGGATGCCGAGATCGGCACCGTGATAGCGGTACTGGCCGACGCCGTAGACGCGCAGATAGAACGCCTCCTGCTCGTCGCCGACGCTGGTGATCTGGGCGGCACGGCGGACGAACTGGGGGTTGCCGTCGGTATTCATGCGCCAGATGCCCGAGGTGGGTGCCTCGGTGATCAGCTCGACCTTGTCCTCGGTCTGCTTGAGGATCAGCTGGCTCCAGGTGTCGTAATCGGCCCAGCGTGCTTGGACCTGGGCGAGGTCCAGCTCCCAGTCGACGTCCATGAACTCGAGCAGGTGGAACAGGAACAGCGGGCAGCCGCCATAGGTCGTGGTGATCAGGTTGGTCGGCGGCGAGGCGCCGCTGATGCGCGGGTTGATCTCGCCCAGATAGACGTCGTCGGTGTCGGTATCGATCAGGAAGTCGCAGCAGAAGACCCCCTTGTAGCCCTCCTGCCAAAGCCGGTCGCCGAGCCTTTGCACCATGGTGCGGACCCGGTCCTGCACGTCCTTGGGCAGCACGGTCGGCTGAGCGTCGTTGCCGCACCAGCCGCCCTTGTAGGGCGTGACCTCGGCAAAGCCGGTGATGTCGGTCATGATCGGGCCGACCAGCGTGCCGTGGCGGGTGGCGCAGCCCTCCACCGTGCCCGGCATGTGGTTGACGTAGCGCATGACCTTGAGCTCCTCGTCGGCCATGCGGTCGGCATACTTGTCCCAGTCGGCCTGGGACTTGATGAAGAAGGTGGTGCGCCCCGAATCGCCGTAGGGCGTCTGGACGACCAGGTTGTCGCCCAGCCCGTGCTTGTCGGCGAGCGCCCTGAGCTCGGTGAAATCCTTCGCCCGGCCCAGCGCGTTCGGCACGCTCGGTACGCCCGCATCGTTGCCGAGCTGGGTGGTGACGATCTTGGAATCGATGTGCGTGCGCAGCTTGGCCGGCGGCAGCGCCATCTCGAGGCCGAGCTCCTTGACCAGCTCCTCGCTGGTCTCGTCGAACATGATCAGGAGCACCTTGCCCTTGCCGCCGCGGGCGCGGACGAGGTCGGCGGTATCCTTGTGGCCCAGCAGGTAGTTGCCGACGTCCTCCATCGACTTGAACTCGCGCGCCCCGACCTCCGGTGGGGTGAAGCAGCGCGGGTGGTAGCCGTCGAAGCTGTCGAAGTAGGTGATGTACTCGAAATTGCCGACCCACTGGTCGATGCCCAGCAGGTTGTAGGGTGCTGGGGTGACGAAATAGATCGGCGTCTGGTTGGTGCGGAAAAACCGGTAGATGTCGGTCAAGCTGGTCAGCTTCTGACGTGCCATATGCGCTCCCCCTGCCTGCGGCGTCCCTGAGCCCGCGACCCATCGCCGTGCCGAGGGGAAGTTATGGCCGAGCGGCCCGGCCCGCAATCGTAAGACTGCAGTTGACCCGCGCGTCAGGAGCCGCGCCGTGCCGTCGTGCGCCACAGCAGGTGTGCGACCAGCAGCGCGCCCGTGGGCCAGAGGAACCAGGGATAGCTGGAACGACTCGCGAGATTGATCAGGGCCAGCACCGTCACCACCACGCCCAGGCGCACGAGCTGAACGTTGACCGGATCGCGGGCGAGCAGGGGTGCCGCGCGCAGGCCGAGCGTGGCACCGATCACGATCAGCGGCCAGATCGCCCAGAACGTGCTGCTGGTGGCGAGATTGAGCGCCACCAGCGCCACGCCGAGGATGGCCAGCCGCTTCGCCAGGACGACCAGCCCGTCAGCTCCGGTGGGCGCACCCGTTGTCGGCCTCCGCTCGACCCGTGCGGCTGGCGGCGGGCTCGCGCCGATCACGAGGCGATAGACCGGCACCGGCTCGGGAAGGTTGCGCGGCAGGCGCGTCCCGGCCGGCTCAATGGAGACCGGCACCTTGCTGCGCACCTGGTCGTAGACCGCCTGCGAGATCAGGATGCCGCCGGGCTCGGCCATCGCCTGCAGCCGCGCCGCAAGATTGACCCCTTCGCCGAGCAGATCGCCGCCCTCGACCATGACGTCGCCGAGATGCACGCCGATGCGAAAGCGCATGTCCGCGCCCGCCTTGCGCGCGGCATTCTGCGTGGCCAGCTCGGTCTGGACCTCGATCGCGCAATGGACGGCCTCGACCACGCTCGGGAAGTCGGCGAGCAGGCCGTCGCCGGCAGTGTTCGCGATTCGGCCGCGATGCCGCGCGATCAGCCGGGCGAACACCGCACGCGCCTCCCGCAGCGCGGTCATGGCGGCGATCTCGTCCTCGGCCATCAGGCGGCTGTAGCCCTCGACATCGGCCGCAAGAATGGTCGTCAGCTTGCGCTCGATGCCGTCCGCCATCGCAAGGCCGTCCCCTTCCATGCCGGCCGTCGCCGCGATGCCGGCCGCCCTACGGAGGTGCAGCTTTGGTCGCCCGCGATCAAGTCGCGCCAGCGCCCCCGCTTCTCGGCTCTCGGCCTTGCCGATCGCGTGGGCATCGCTGATGGTCGGCCACGACGCTCAAGGGCATGGGGTATCGGCCGAGAATGGGTTGGGTGGCTACGGCCCGGCGGGCGTTCACAGGACTGACCTTGCTGCTCGCCTGCGGCGGCTGCTCACCCGGGCGTCTGATCGAGTCGGCCCGGCTCGGTCTCGAGGCCGCCGGCGGCACGACCGACCCGGCCGCCGCCGAGGTGTCCGGGACGCGCCGACAGGTGACGCTCGCCGGCCAGGCGGGCGATCTCTACCAGGCGGCGGAGCCGCGGGCGGCACTGCTTCTGGTCCCGGGCGTCACGCCGGAAGGTCGGGACGATCCGAGGCTGATCGCGTTCGCGGAGGTTCTGGCCCGCCATGGCTTTCTGGTCTTTGCGCCCGAGTTTCCCGGCCTGCGCACGCAGCGGGTCGGCCCCGACGATCCCGGCGCCATTGCCGCGGCGGGCGAGGCGTTGGCCTCGTGCTACGCCCCCGGTGTGCGGCCACGCTTCGCGGTCGCCGCCATCTCCTACGCCGTAGCACCCGTCGTCATCGCGGCCACGATACCGCCGGCCCAGGGCCGGATCGCCCTCATCGTCGGGATCGGCGGCTATCACGACATCGTCGCCGCGATCACCTATCTCACCACCGGCTATTACCGGCCGGGCCCAGGGCAGCCCTGGCGTATCGGCAAGCCGGAGCCGATCGCCAAATGGGTGTTCGTGCGCGCGAGCGTCGCGCAGGTCCCTGAGGAGCACGATCGCGCCCTGCTCGATGCGATTGCGCATGCCAAGCTCGCGGACCCCGCGGCCGACATTCGCTCCCTCGAGGCCGGGCTGGGCAGTGGCGGCAGAGCGATCATGGCACTGGTGAACAATGCCGATCCCGACCGCGTGCCCGCACTGATCGAGGCCCTGCCCGATCCCGTGCGGCGCGACATCGCGTTTCTCGACCTGTCGCAGCGCCCGCTGCAGGACGTGCGGGCCAGGCTTCTGCTGATCCATGGCCGCGACGACCCCCTCGTCCCTGCGTCCGAGAGCGTGGCACTGGCTGCCGCCGTTCCGCCGGGACACGCCGAGGTGTTCGTCATCGGCAATCTGAGTCATGTCGAGATTCGCCCGGGCGGCGTTCCGGACACCTTGCTGATGTGGCGGGCGGCCTATCGGCTCCTGACGCTGCGCGACGGGCTCACGGTTCCGGATCCGACCCGATGCGCGCTCGCCGATGCCGGTGCTGCGGCGAGCGCGTCAAGAGAAGATTGGCGATGAGGGAACCGCGGAACGCTCGGCGCTGCATTCAATAGGACATGGCGGCAGAATGCTGCTGCGTGGGTATCATGCAGCTCAGGAAGTACATTCTGTCGCCGCTGCGGAAGCGCTCGAAGTTCAAGGTGCCCGGCAGGGCGGAATAGCCCTCGAGGCTGCTCGTGAGCAGCGGGCGAGAATACCAGGGCAAACCGGCTCGGATGATCCGGCGGCGACGCTCCGCATCGAGTTCGCACGCACTGACCACGTTGGGCGTGATGTCGCGCAGTTCCCCTGCGAGGCCGGCCGCGCACGCGAGCTCTTCCAGCAACGGGACCTTCCTGCGGGCCCGGTAGTCCGCAATGAGAAACCAGCCGCTGGGCCGCAGCACGCGCCTGACCTCGCGCAGAAATCCCATATCGTCGCCGTAGACATGCGACGCCTCTACACTGACCACGAGATCGAATGCGCTATCGTCGAACGGCAGGTTCAAGGCATGACCGCGGGTAAAGGACAGATTGGTCATCGCCGCATAGCGTTTCTTACAGAACTCGATCGCGTGTCTGGAGGAATCCAGCCCGATAATCTTGGTTGTCAGCGGCAGATGTCGCGCCAGATGCTCAAGACCGCCACCGCGGCCACAGCTGATCTCCAAGGCATGCGCAACGCGACCTTGGCTGAAACGATGATTCAGCAGCTTCAAAAGTTCTATGTAGAGCTGTATCTGAAATCGCTCTGGCTGATGGCCGCTGGCCGGGGCAAATCCATAATTGTTCGTGGTTGTCTCGCCCCATTCTAGGGAGTAGAGACGGTCATATAATCCCTCCCGTCGCGCTGCGCCTTTGAAGTTCATGAACATCAGCTTGCGTGCGTTGCACGCAAAGGCACGTCCGGGTCCTATCATCTTGCTACCCCGTTCAGCACTACGGCCCTTTCGTGAGAGCCGTGCGCTCAGCGCGGCTCAGCCGCCGGTCTTGACGATTGATGCCGCCACGGCGTTGGTGAGCTGCACTGCGATCCGGTCGCCCGGCTGCCGGGCGGCCGCGAACTCCTGCATGGCGGGGTTGACCATGACATCCTTGATCGTGCCGTCTGGCATTTTCAACGTGGCGACGCCCGTCGCGGGATCATAGGCGAGCAACTCGACCACCATATCCGTCGTAGAACCGACAAGGCCTGCGGGCTTGCTTCCTTCGGGCGCCCGGCCGCTGACGAGCGAGGTCTTGGCAGGGCCGCCGGCACCGGGCTCGGCCATGCGAGCGGCGACGCTTTCATAGTAGGTCAGCCGCACGGTATCGCCCGCGGACACCTGAGCGAGATTGCGGACCTCCGGCCCGGCGACGACCGTCAGGTTCTTCCCATCCATTGTCTGCAAGCGGACCTCGCGGGTAGTCTGGTCGACACTCTCGACCACCGCACGAGTGTCAAACATCAGCTCGCGTTGTGCCGACTGTGGTGCTGCTGGTGGCGCATCGTGATTGGTGCAGCCCAAGCTCAAGAGCAGCGCCGCAAGCGGCATGATCTGACGCAGCGACATGGGGTGCTTTCCTTCCTTGTGGTATCGCGACTCGTTGCGATGCAGGCTGCGGACGCTCCTCACTCGAGAGTCGAGAACGGCAGTTTGTGGACGGCGCTCACCCGGGCAGGTCGGAGCCACATCACCTTCACCTGCTGCTTGTTCAGATCGCTGCCGCCCAGGTTGCAGCACCCGGGCAAGTTAGCGCTCGGCCGGGCGGAGTGGCGGAAACTACAGTAGTCTACAGAGGCCGGCCGTGCCGTTGGCGCGCTTACGAGGAGCTAGGCGGCCGAGCGGATGCCGCGGCCGGTCCCGGCAGACCTGCTTTGCGCAGGCCCTGAATGAGCCGCGCGCGATCCTCGGGCCGTAGGTTGCGCTTGCGCAGCTCCGCATCAAGGTTGGCTGCGAACGCCGGATGGAGCTTCGCGAATTCGGCTACCTCGCGACGGGCCTCGTCCGCAAGGCCACGGTCGGCAAAGATGACTGCCGCTATCGCGTGGTAAATCGAGAACTTCGTGAGGTTCGCCTGCCGAATCTCCGCTTCCGCGCGATCGCTGTCGCGCTGCATGTAGGCGATGAGCGCCAGCACGGCATGGTAGTAGCCGGAGTAGGCAGGATTGCGGGCGAGCGCCCGTTCCACCAGCTCGCGTCCGCGCTGCCACTTGCCCGCCAGCGCGATACGCAGGCCGTACTCGCTCAGCAGATCGCTGTCCTGCGGATTGGCGGCAAGCGCCAGCTCGCCCACCCGCATCGCCTCGTCGACGTCGCCCTGGAAGAACAGCGCCGTGGTCAAGGCCTGCAAGGCGCGGGCGTTGTCCGGATCGAGATCGACGGCCCGGCGCGCCGCCTGAAAGGCCCGCTCGATCGGATTGGGCTCGCCTGGCTTGCGATTGAAGGCGAATCGGTCCTCGTCCAGCACCAGCAACGACAGCATCGCCCACGCAGTCGCATAGCCCGGGAAGCGGACCACCGCCTGCTCCAGGCATCCCTCTACCAAGGCGTGCATTTCCGGGCTCGGCTCCGCCCGGTAGACGTAGAAGCGCAGCGTGCACGCATAGGCCTCGAGGTCGTCGGGCGCCTGGTCGGCCGTTCTCTGCAGGTCCGATCGGAACACGACACCGTAGGGCTGGGCCACGGCAGTGACCACTCGATGCGCGATCTCCTCTTGGATGGCGAACAGCGCCCTGGTGCGCAGGTCCTCGTTGTAGGTCTGCGCCCACAAGACCGCGCCCGTGCCGGTGTCGAGGAGGCGGCTGGTCACGCGCAGCTCGGAGCCCGAAACCCGCAGGCTGCCCGTCAGCGCGTAGCGAGCGGAGAGCTCTCGGGTGATCGACGTCGAACCGGTGCCCGCTGAAACGCCCCCCATCGTCTCTCGACCGAGCACCGCGACGTCCTTGAACCGCGAGAGTTGGGTCAGAATCTCGTCCGTCACGCCAGCG
>JBGAKU010000178.1:0-11062 GCA_044224255.1 Geminicoccaceae bacterium | reverse complement strand
TTTCTGGCGCTGCTCTGGCCGGCGGGCGCGCTCCCTCTGCTCCTGCTGATGCCGGTGCTCTACCTGACCCTGCTGACCTGGCTGCGGCGGCCGTCGCTGCTCGCCACCGCGGCGCAGCCGCTGCAACGGGTGCTGCCGCTCGCCGCGCCGGTCGTCCGGCGTGCCCGGCGCCATGGCCGCAATCGGCTGCTGCTGGTGGCGAACGACGCGCGGTTCCTGGTCTCGCACAGGCTGCCGTTGGCCCTCGCCGCCCGGGAATCCGGCTACGACGTCCATATCGCGGCCTACCCGGACGACGCCGTCGCGGTCGTCGAGCGTCATGGCCTGCCGTTCCATCCGATCCAGTTCGACCGGACCGGGACCTCGCCGCTGCGTGACGCCCGGACGATCTGGCAGTTCGCCGGCGTCGTCCGCAACGTCGCGCCGCGGATCCTGCACTGTGTGACGATCAAGCCGGTAATCTATGGCGGTCTGGTCGCGCGTCGGCTCGGCGTGCCCGGCTACGTCGCCGCGGTGTCCGGCCTCGGCCAGATGTTCGATGCCAACGGGCCGGGCTCGAATCTGGCGCGCGAGCTGCTGCATCCGCTCTATCGGGCGGCGCTGGCGCATCGGAACTCGCGCACGATCTTCCAGAATCGCGACGATCTCGACGAGTTCGTCGCGACCGGCCTGGTCGATTCGGGGCGTGCCGCGCTCATCCTCGGGTCAGGGGTCGACCCCGCCATCTTCCGGCCGGCGCCCGAGGAGCCGGGCGACCCGGTCGTGCTCCTCTCCGGCCGCCTGCTTTGGGCCAAGGGTGTTGCCGTCTTCGCCGAGGCCGCGGCGATCCTGCGTGCCTCGGGGGTACGGGCAAGGTTCGCGCTGGCCGGCGCCCCGCCGTCCCACCAGCCCGACGCCGTTCCGCTCGATGCCATCCGTGCCTGGGAGCGCGAGGGCGTGCTCGAATGGTGGGGCTATCACGACGACATGCCGCGCATCTACGACCGCTGCCACATCGTCTGCCTGCCCACCCACTATCGCGAGGGCGTGCCCAAGGCGCTGATCGAGGCCGCGTCCTCCGGCCGCCCGATCGTCACCACCGACAGCGCGGGCTGCCGCGAGATCTGTCGCGACGGGCAGAACGGCCTGCTCGTGCCGCCGCGCGATCCGGCGGCGCTCGCCGAGGCGCTGCGTCGCCTGATCGCGGACGGCCGCCTGCGGCGCGCAATGGGCATGGCGGGCCGGCGGATCGCCGTCTCCGAGTTCGCACTGGCCGGGGTGATCGAGCGGACCTTGGCGATCTACCGGCTGCTGCAGGCGGAGTCGCCGGTGGAGACCGCGTTCGAGCCGGCGATGCTGGCCGCGAACACGCCGACCGTCGCGCCGATGAAGCGGTCGCGCGCATAGCCGAACAGGAGCTCCAGGTCCCGGTACAGCGCCTCGATGTCGTCCGCCTCAGGGAAATAGGGGCTGCCGCCCGGCATGAGCTCGGAGGAGTGCAGGACCAGCTGCGCGTAGCCGCGCTTCTGCCTCAGCACCTCGTCGAGGAGCCACTGCATGCGCGGCAGATTGCCCCGCCGCGGCCGCAGCCAGACATGCGGCGGGCGCAGCCGGGCGAACGCCCGCGCCGCCAGCGAGCTCGGATCGAGGCGGTTGCGCAGCGAACGCAGTGGTCGAGGGTCCAGGCTCACGACGGTCATCGGCAGCTCGAGCAGGCCCGTGCCGCCCGGCCGCGCGACATCCTCGAGGCTCGGGCGGTAGGGATGCTCGGGCGCGGTGCGATAGTCGACGATTCGCTCGCGGCCGGAATCGAGAATGCCGTAACGCCAATGCATGTGTGGCGTGACCGAGCAGTCCACCTTATAGCCGTTGGCCATCAGCGCGGCGAGATAGACGCCGTCCAGCCCCCAGCGGCCGGCCCGATGGCTGACCATGTCGATCGCGAACGTGTCCTCCAGCAGTCGGGTCATGTAGGCGACCTTGGCGCGGATCACCTCGCGCGGGTAGGCGATCAGCGGCGGATGCCGGTCATGGTCGTCGGCGGTGAGCGGGCGGTCGAGCGGCGGAGAGTTCCAGGCGTGCAGATGCATGCCGATCTCGCCCGCGCGGTCGCGCAGCACCTCGCGACCGAAGCGCACGAATGTCGGGCAGACGGCCATCTCGTAGTTGGTGAGATAGGTCGGCTTCAGCCCGTGGCGGCGGCACAGATCCTGAAAGCGGTCGAGGTGGCGGGCGTTCTCGGTCGTGATCGTGCGCGGGCGCGCCCACTGATTGTCGCCCTCGGTGTCGATGGTGATCAGGAGTGCGGGTCGCGGCGTCACGATGCGCCGTCCAGACCGTCCTCGGCTGGGTGCACCCGCCCGCTCGCCCGTCGCGCCCAGTCGCGGACGGCAAGGCACAGATGCAGCGGCAGGGAGACATAGTTGGGCTCGGCGACGATCCGGCCGCCGAAACTGTCCTTGAACCGGTTGATGCTTGCCAGCTTGGGATCCTCGGTGCCGAGCG
The DNA here is from genome assembly GCA_044224255.1 of Geminicoccaceae bacterium. Classification (GTDB taxonomy): domain Bacteria; phylum Pseudomonadota; class Alphaproteobacteria; order Geminicoccales; family Geminicoccaceae; genus Benzoatithermus. Next base: position 8,578 of record JBGAKU010000178.1, on the reverse strand, counting down.
CGTAGCCGCCGAAGTCGTAGTCGCGAAGATCCTGGCTGCGGAACCTTAACATGTCCTCAAGGACCAGAAGCCGGTGCGCCAGTCCCGTGAGCTTGCGCGCCTCCGCGTCGTCGGGCGCATGCAGCTCGGTGCAGCTCACGAGGTTGCGCACCCGGGCCGCGCCGCGATCGACGAGGTAGCCACGCATGACGAGGACCCGGTCGGCCAAGCGGGCCGCGGTGACGATCGTCGCGTCCGGTCGGGCGAGAGGATGGAGTCCGGTGAGTTGGGCCAGGCCGCGCTGGGCGGCGAACGCGTTGTACAGCGCCAGAAAGCGGCCGCGGTCGACCTCCTCGCCGGTGCTCACGCCCAGCTTGCCGGCCTGCCGGATCATGCTGCGGGTTCGGGGCTGGAAGCTGGCGAGGATCTCGTCCGGCGTCGCCCGCAGGTCCACGAGCTTGGTATGGAACGTCCGGCGCACGAACCCCGCCCGTGGTTCCGAGCTCCGGCACTGCTTGAACTCGGCCAGGGTGAAGCAGGCCGGCCAGGAGGGGCGGTCGCAGAACCATGCCACCCTGACCGAGGGGAACCGCGAGCGGTACCGGGTCTCCAGCATCAGCCGCTCCTCGGCTCCGACACAGGTGATCGGTGGACGGTCGCCCTGGTGACGGTCTCGCCGGCGCAGGTCCGGTCGGCGGCGCTCAGGATGAGATCGCTCCAGGTCGCGATGGCATGGTCGAAGGGTTGGGCGCATCCCGAGTCGCGGCTCGCGGCACCCAGGCGGCGGCGCAGGGCCGGGTCGCTCATGAGCCGCCCGAGCGCGTCGCTCAGCTCCTGCAGGTCGCCATTGCCGACCAGGAGGCCGTCGACCTCGTGCCGGATCATCGCGCGCGGACCTACGGGGCACGCGGTCGAGAGTACTGCCAGCCCAGCGGCCATCGCCTCGGCCAGGGCATTCGGAAAGCCCTCGTAGCGGGAGGTGAGCGCGAAGATCCCGGCATGATCGAGCCAGGCGCCCGGCATAGCGGTCCGCCCCGGCAGCGCTACCCGGTCGGCCAACCCGAGCTCCAGCGCCAGCGCCTCCAGGCGCGACCGTTCGGGCCCGTCGCCCCAGACGACCAGGCGCCAGTCGGGAAAGGCCGCGGCGTTGGCCGCGAACGCGCGGATCAGCAGGTCGAACCGCTTGAGCGGCACGAGGCGACCGACACCGACGACGACGGGCTGGTCGCGCGGGCGCATACCCGTGGGCAGCAGGACGGGGTTCCGGGCGACCACCGAGCGGGCGCGACTCGGCCAGGCGAGCCCCGCCCGCGCCTGCTCTCCCTGCACCACCACATGGCGCGCCATGGGATAGGTCAGCCAGCGCAGTGCCCGCCAGGCCGCCGGCAGGGCCTGCCGCTGCGGGTCGCTGCGCTCGGAGACGATCACCGGCACGCCCAGGCCACGTGTCGCCAGCATGGTGAGGACGTTGGTGGCGGACAGGAAGGACAGCACCACATCGGGTCGGCTGGCCCGCACCACGCGGCGCAGCTGCAGGAGCCGGCGCGCGTTGTTGCGCAGGGCGCTCGCGAGATTGCTCGACGGCGCCTTGAGATCGAGCGACTGCCGGATCACCCTGGGATGCACCGGGAAATAGGAATCCACCGATCCGCCGACGGCGATCAGGGTGACCCGCCAGCCGCGCTCCGCCCAGGCGTTGGCGAGGGTGACCAGCACCTTCTGCGCCCCGCCGATACCCAGGTGCGCGATCACCAGGGTGAGGCGCAGAGGATCGTCTTCCGCTGGGCGCGCGGTCAGATCGCCCTGGTCTCGGGCGAGGGGTGAGCTGCGCAGCCGCACGTCGGCCATCCTAGCGTCGGCGCCCGGATTTCCGGGCCGCGACGGCGGCACGGATCAGGCCGGTCCACTGCGCCATGATCGCGGGCTCGGCGAAGCGCTCGGCGCTTTTCACGGCGGCGGTCCCGAGCCTGGAGCGCAGCGGCGTGGAAGCCATCAGTCGCTCCAGGGCCGTGGCCATGGTTCCTACGTCCTCGGGCGGCACGAGCAGCCCGTCCAGCCCGTGGGCGATGACGCTGCGTGGCCCGCCCACCGGGCTTGGGCGAATGCCTCGATCAGCAGGTCGAAGCCCTTCACGGGCACCAGATGTCCGACAGCCGACAGCTGACGGCCCTGCATGTCGGGGCGGACGGCGCAGGGCGACACCGGATTGGCGATGACCGTGCCGCGCCGGCGCACGGCGCGCCCTAGGCGGGCGAGCGCGTACTCGGTCTGCGCCACGACGCTGTCGGCCAGCGGGTAGGTCAGGGTGCGCGCGTGCCGCCACAGCAGAGGGAGCAGCGCACGGTCGGGATCGCCGCGCTCGGAGACGATGACCGGGATCCCGAGGCCCCGCGTCGCGAGGAGGGCGAGAACGTTGGTCGCCGAGAGGAACGAGACCACCACCTCGGCGCCGGCAGCGCGCACGGCGCGGCGCAGCAGCAGGGTGCGGCGCGCATTGTGCAGCAGGGCCCGGACCGGACCCTCCGAGCGTGCGGCGGCGCCGAGATAGACCAACCGCACCTGCGGCAGTGGCGGGAAGTAGCAGTCGACCCGGCGGGCATCGACCGAGATCAGCGTCACCTCCCAGCCCAGCGCGGCCCAGTGGTTGGCCATCGTGGTCAGCACCTTCTGGGCGCCGCCCCAGCCGAGATTGGCGATCACCAGGGCAAGCCGGAGGGGGTGCGGCGCAGGATGCGGCCGCGCGCGCGCATCGACCGGCTCGGGCAAGGCGTGCGCCATCAGTTCGCAGTCTTGGCGAGGTGGCGTTCGGCTGTGCGCCAGGCCTGGGCGCGCTCGAACATCCAGAGTGCGGCACGGCCCTTGGGGCCCGGTGCTGCGATCGTCAGGTCGCCGACGCGACGCCGGTCGGGCCAGAGCCGGGCGATCGCGGCATTGTCGGGGCCGCAGCAGCTGTCGAGCCAAGGTAGCCGGTCGGATGCGCCGCAGAGGCGCCTGATATACTCGACCTCGAGCTGCAGCCCCGGCGCGAACCGGCTCAGCCCTTCGTCATAGGCCGTCTTGAAGGCGAAGGCGCCGGCGTCGGCGGCGCGGCCGCGCAGACTGCAGTTCATGGCGATCCAGCGGCCGTCCAGGCGCAGCCCGCCGAGCATCGCCCTGCCGCCTGCATGCAGCTCGCGGATCGCGGTGCGGAAGAACGGGACCTGGTCGGCGCGGCTGGCGATGGCGCTGCCATTCCGCCCCTTCCAGCCCCGTGCCTCGAGGGCGAGAAACGCCTCGATCCACTCGTCCGCGGGCGCGTCGGCGGCGACCCAGCGGAGCTCGACCCGCCCTTCGGCGTCGAGGCGCCTGCCTTGCCGGCGCAGCTCGCGGCGGCGGTCGCCGTCGAGCGCGCGGCCGAGCAGACGGTCGGCGTCGGCGATGGGGACCAGCGCCGGGCGCTCATACCGTCTGCTCGCGCGGACGGGCAGGCCGTGGGCCTCGGCCCGCTCCCGCAGCAGCCGACCCACTGGCCCGTCGAGCGTCAGGCGACGACCGACGACGAGCGCGGGGCCGAGGGCGCGCGCACACCAGGCGAGCCAGGCGTCGATCGCCGCCTCCGGCATGGACCGGTCGATCAGCGGCACGTGGAGGTAGCTGTGGCGGTGGCGCAGCAGCTCGAGCGCCAGTCCCGTGCGCAGGCGCCCGATCACATGCCGCTGCAGCGGCACCAGCCCGATCAGCCGCCCTTCGCTCCTGATCAGCAGCACGCGCCAGCCCGGCACGGGCTCCAGGTGCCGGAGCGCCGGCAGGAGCATCTCGGGCTCGTAGAACACGTTAGCCTCGAGCGCCCGACCTGCCAGCCCGGCCCACGCCGCGCGCTCTCGCTCCAGCTCCGCCGGATCGCGGACCACCGTGACCGTCGCCGTGGCGTCGCCGGGCTCAAGCATAGCCGGGTGCCGCCTGCAGCAGCGCGGGCAGCGGGGCCGCCTTCGCCTCCGGCACGGGCCGCTGCTCCTCGAGCCAGGCCTGGAACATCAGGACGGTCCACAGATGCGCGTGCCAGTCCCGCTCGCCGGCCAGATGCTGCTGCCAACGGCGCCGGATCGGCCCCGGCTCCAGCAGCCCGCCCGCGCGCAGGGCGGGCTCGGCGAGCAGCGCCTCGGCCCAGTCGCGCAATGGCCCACGCAGCCAGCCCGCGAGGGGGACCGAGAAGCCCGCCTTGGGGCGGTCGAACAGGGGCTCGGGCAGATAGCGGGCGAGCAGCCGCCGCAGGATCCACTTGCCGGTGCCGTCACGCATCCGCAGCCGCCGCGGCAGGCCGAGCGCGTACTCGACGACGCGATGGTCCAGCAGCGGCGCGCGGACCTCGAGCGCGCAGGTCATCGACGCGCGGTCAACCTTGGTCAGGATGTCGTCGGGCAGGTAGCCGCCGAGGTCGAGGAGCTGCATCCGCAGCAGAGGATCGCCCCCCGGGGCGCTGCCGACAGGTACCGTCGGCACGCCACCACCGCCGTCGCGCAGCAACAGCTCCGGACGCCGCCACTGCGAGCAGCGCAGCAGGTAGAACAGGTCGAAGCCCTCGCTCGCGAGCGCTCCCTGCCAGTAGTCGAGCCGGTCCCGGAGCGGCGGCGCGGACAGCGTCGCCAGGAGCTTCCCTCCCACCCGGGTGCCGAGCAGTCCGGCCAGGGCACCGGCGCCGAGGGCGCGGAGCGGGCGCGGCAGCCGCCCGAGCCGGCGCCAGGCCTCCAGGGTCTCCGCATAGCGGCGGTAGCCTGCAAACAGCTCGTCGCCCCCGTCGCCCGACAGTGCCACCGTGACATGCCGCCGGCACAGCGAGGACACGAGGCAGGTCGGCACTTGGGAGGCGTCGGCGAAAGGCTCGTCGAACACGACAGGGAGAGACGGAACGAGGTCGAGCGCCTGCCGCGCGTCGACGACCAGCTCGGTGTGGCGGGTGCCGAGATGCGCCGCCACGGCGCGGGCGAACTCCGCCTCGTCGAAGGCGCGCTCGTGGAACCCGATCGAGAAGGTGCGGATCGGCTCGTCGCTCTGTGCCTGCATCAAGGCGGTGACGAGGGAGGAATCGATCCCGCCCGACAGGAGCGAGCCCAGCGGGACGTCGGCGACCATGCGGCGCCGCACCGCATCCCGCAGGAGCGCATCGAGCCGGTCGATCGCCTCCTCGTCGGCGATGGGCTCCGCTTCCGCGTCCGGGAACTCGGGAGGGTTCCAATAGGCGGCGAGCCGTATTCCGCCGCTCGCGTCGATCTCCAGCCAGTGGGCCGGCGGCAGCTTGGCCACATCGCGGAAGATGCATTGCGGGGCGGGCACGAAGCGCCAGCGCAGATAAGCGGCGAGGGCATCGGCATCGACCTCGCGCGGTGGCGCCGGGCCCGCTGCGAGCGCCTTCAGCTCCGAGCCGAAGGAGACGAGCTTCCCCTGCCTCGACCAGTAGAGCGGTTTCTTGCCGAGGCGGTCCCGGGCCAGCACCAGCCTGCGCTCGTGCCGGTCCCAGGCCGCGAAGGCGAACATGCCGATCAGCCGGCGCAGGGTCGCCTCGATGCCCCAGGCGGCGAGGCCCTCGACCAGCACCTCGGTGTCCGAGTGCCCGCGGAACGCGCCGAGCCGCGGCGCCAGCTCACGCCTCAGCTCGTCGGCGTTGTAGATCTCGCCGTTGAAGGTCACGACGATGCGCCCGTCGCGCGACGCCATCGGCTGCGCTCCGGCCGGCGACAGGTCGACCACCGCCAGCCGCGTATGGCCGAGTGCCAGCCCCGCCGGCGCATCGATCCACACGCCGCGGCCGTCCGGGCCGCGATGGTGCAGTGTCGCGGTCATCGCCGAGATCGTCGCGGTCAGCTCGTCCGCGCCGAAGGCGCGCGACTGGTCCCAGAGTCCGGCGATGCCGCACATGTCAGGCTGCGCGCTGGGGCGTGCGTGCTACGCGGTTGAACCTGGCGACCGTCGACCTCGTGCGCCCAGCCAGCAACATTGAGCTCTCGCCTCTCAGCAAACCTTCCGGATCGGACAGGTGTGATGGTGATCAACCAGAAAGATACGCCGACACACAGGAGTCGGCCTGATCCACGTCCAATACAGCTGAAGACGCTCCAGCGACGTATCTACTGACACGATCATGGTGGAGCCTGTCAAGCGGCCCCGTGAGGGGCCTGCGGATTGCAATACTGAGGTACAACATTTGGCGATGGCGTCCGAGTCGACGCTCGCGCTGCGATTGTCTCTGAGCATGCGGACTTGGTGGCCGGCGACAGGCTCGATCGGGTGGCGCGGGCGCCCGGGTCGGGAACAAAAGGCGGCAGGGGCGACGGCCCGCCATCCGCGGCGCTGGTCGGGCCGATGCCCGCATGCTAGGGGCGATTGCCCCGTGCCGATGGTCGCGGCCCAGTTGGCCGATCATCAGGCGGGGATAAAGCGCATCCGGTCGGTCATCCTGCGGGCAATGCTGATGCTGTTCAACTCGCTCGAGTTTCTGTTTGTCTTCCTGCCGGCAACGCTGCTGCTGTTCTACGGCTCAGCGCGCCTGCTCCCCGCCCGTGTCGTCCGTCGGGCGATCCTCGTCGTCCTGTCCCTGCTGTTCTACGGCTTCTGGCGGCCGATCTACCTACCGTTGCTTGGGGCCTCGATTCTCGGCAATTTCTGCTTCTTCAAGCTGTCCCGCAGGTATCCGCAGCACCGGACGCTGATCATCGGCATCGGCGTCGCCTGCAATCTGCTTCTGCTGGCATGGTTCAAGTACGCCGACTTCTTCATCGGCACGCTCAACCTGCTGCCAGGCTCAGACTTCGCCGCGCTCCACATCGTTTTGCCCCTGGCGATCTCGTTCTACACCTTCACCCAGATCGCCTTCCTGTGCGATGCCGCGCGCCGGACCGACTTCGACTACTCGCTCCTGGACTACGCGTTCTTCGCGACCTATTTCCCGCATCTCATCGCCGGCCCGGTCATCCATCACGAGGAGCTGCTGACCCAGATCGACAATGTCGATCGGCCGGGAGCCATGGCGCACAATCTGCGCTACGGCATCGCGCTGCTGGTGCTCGGGCTGGTCAAGAAGGTGCTGATCGCGGACAATCTGGCCACGATCGCCACACCCATCTTCGCCGCTGCGGACGCGGGCGAGCTGGTCTCCACGGCGAAGGCGTGGCAGGGCGCTCTGGCCTATACCTTCCAGCTCTATTTCGACTTCTCGGGCTATTGCGACATGGCGATCGGCCTGAGCTGGATGTTCGGCATCAAGCTGCCGATCAACTTCAGCGCTCCCTACCGTGCCACCAACATCGCCGACTTCTGGCGCCGCTGGCACATCACCCTGTCGGACTTCCTGCGCGACTATCTCTACGTCCCGCTCGGCGGCAGCCGCCAGGGGCGCGCCCGCCGCTACGTCAACCTCCTCGCGACCATGGTGCTCGGCGGGCTCTGGCACGGCGCCGGCTGGAACTTCGTCATGTGGGGCGCGCTGCATGGCAGCTACCTCGCGGTCCATCACGGTGTTTCCGACCTCGCCCCGTCCCTGGCGCAGCGACTGCGGCGACTCCGCCTGCTCAACTGGGCGCTGACATTCGTCGCCGTGGTGCTGGCCTGGGTGTTCTTCCGCGCCACGAGCTGGGGCGGCGCGACCTCGATGCTCCAGGCGATGCTGTGGCCCGATCTCCTGCCCGCCGGCACCGCGGCCGAGTGGCTGTGGATCGGTGCCGCGGGCATCCTTGCCGTGGCCGGTTGCTCGGCACTGCAGATCGCCAATGGCGTCGAGATCGCGCTGGCGCGCCGGCCCGAGCATCTGCCGCCGCTCCCGGCCTGGGGCAGGGCGCCCGCTCTGGTCCTCACCAATCCGGTGGTCGCGGCCCTGCTGTTCCTCGCCTGCCTGTGGCAGACGATCACCGCCGGTGCCGGCGAGTTCCTCTACTTCAACTTCTGAGGGCGGCACCGTGGGACACCGTGCCTGGCTCGCCACCTTCCTGCTGACCTTGCTGCTCGTCGCCGGCGCGGGCGAGGTCCTCTACCGGCTGGCTGGTTGCTTCTCGCTGACGGCCTGCCGCGCCGCCGACGTCGAGGCCGGCGTCTACGACCACGGCTCCTTGGCGCTCTTCGGCTCCAGCGTCAGCCATCACGCGCTCGGGACCACGCCGCGGCTCTATGGTCCCGTAGCCAACCTGACCACCGTCGGCGCCACAACGCTGGCCGGCGACCTCGCGTTGCTTCGGCGCCTGCTCGGGCGAGGGGTGCCCCTGCGCAGTGTCGTCCTGCTGGCGACGCCCGAGATGTTCGGCTACCGGCTGACCGCCGAGGACGAGCGCCGCCGGACCTACTTCACCAACGTGTTCGATCGTCCCGAGGAGATCGCGCTGTTCGTGCGGCTGTCCGGCGCGGACGCCGATCGGATCGCGACGTCCGCGCCGCAGCGCGCGCTGGAAAGCCGACGCGCCTTCCTCGCCGATGCACGCAACATGTGGCGCCTGGTCGAGGCGCGCCAGCAGGACGGGGCGGCGGCACCGCTGGCTCCGGACGCGCAAGCGGCCCGGCCGGGACGGCCCGAGGTGGATGCCGGCCAGGCCGCCCGCGCGGCCGCCCGCTCCGACGAGTTGGCCGGCCTCGAGCTGCC
>JBGAKU010000177.1:0-11623 GCA_044224255.1 Geminicoccaceae bacterium | reverse complement strand
CCCTCCTGCGCGCGGGGCTGCCTGCCGGCGAGGACGCGGCGCTGCGCAAGCTCGCGGCCCGCCTGGGTGAATGGCCCCTGCTCCTGCGCCTCGCCAACGGTGCCCTGGTCGACCGCGTCGCGCGCACGCGCGCCTCGCTGCCAGACGCACTGGCGCACGTCGGCAGGCTGCTCGACAAGCGCGGCCTCACCGCCTTCGACGCCAAGGACCCGAAGGAGCGGCACCAGGCGGTCGGCAAGACACTGGCCGTCAGCCTCGATCGGCTGGATCCCAGCGATCAGCGGCGGCTGGCCGAGCTCGCCGTGTTCCCCGAGGACGCCCAGGTGCCGCTCGGCACGGTCGAGCTGCTGTGGCGCGAGATCGCCGGCCTCGACGAGATCGACACCGACGAGCTGCTCCAGCGCCTTTACGCCCTCTCCCTTCTGCTCCAGCTCGACCTCGACAGCCGCTTCCTGGAGCTGCACGATGTCATTCGCGCTTGGCTGCGCGACCGGCTCGGCGACGGTTTCGCCGTGGTCGAGCGGTCCCTCGTCGACGGCTATCGGGTCGCCTGTGCGGGCGCGTGGCACCGTCTCGACGACGCCTACGCCCTGACCCATCTGCCGAAGCATCTGCGCAGCGTGGACGAGGCAGCTTGGCGTCGGCTGCTCCTCGACCCGCGCTGGATGGCGCGCAAGCTGGCGCCCGACGGGCCGGGTGCGGCCGCGCTGATCGACGACTACCGCGACACCTCCGACGACCTCCGCCTCGTCGGCGACGCCCTGCGGCTGTCGGCGCGCGTGATCGGCCGTGACCCGGCCCAACTGCCGGGCCAGCTCTGCGGTCGCCTCGGCGGCAGCACGGCGCCGGGCCATGTCGAGTTGGTGGCCACGGCCCGCGCCGGCGCCCGGGGCGGGACCCTCCTGCCGCGCCGGCCAAGCCTGATCGTCCCCGGCGGGCCTTTGTTCCGCACCCTCGAAGGCCACACCTGGGCGATCACCGCCGTGGCGCTGCTGCCCGACGGCCGCCGCGCCCTCTCCGCCTCCTGGGACGGGACGCTCAAGCTCTGGGACATGGAGAGTGGGACTTGCTGGGCGACTTGGACGGCGGATGGCCCGATTCAATGCGCTACCGCCGTCTCCGACCGGTACTTCATCGCCGGCGACGATAGCGGCACCCTGCACTTCCTCGACCTCGTCGAGCCCTTGCCCTCCGCGCTAGCGCGTGTATAAGCCTGCGCTTCGCCGCGCGGGCGGGCGCTTTGTTGCGCCCTTCGCGTCGCCCCAATGGAAGACCGGACGCCTGGAACGCCGGAATGGCTGGCGGGCCCCGTCCTGTTGTCCAACGGAAAGGATCTCGATGCCTCTCTACGAGCATACCGTCATCGCACGGCCCGATCTGTCGAACCAGCAGGCCCAGGACCTCTCCACCGCCTTCGGCGAGGTGATCACCGCCCAGGGCGGCACGGTCGGCAAGACCGAGTATTGGGGCCTGCGCAACCTGGCCTACCGGGTCAAGAAGCACCGCAAGGGCCACTATCTGCACCTCAATCTCGATGCGCCGGCGGCCGCGATCGCCGAGCTGGAGCGCCAGCAGCGGATCCACGAGGACGTGCTGCGCTACCTGACCGTGCGGGTCGAGAAGCACGAGGAAGGCCCCTCGCAGGTGATGATCGCGAAGTCGAGCCGCGACGAGCGCGGCCCGCGGCGGGACTTCGACGGCCCCCGCCGCGACCGTGACCGCGAGCCCCGCATCTGAGGTAGAGAGACATGGCACAGGACGATACCCCGGCCCGCTCCGACGAGGGTGGGCACCACGAACGGCGTGGACGTGGTGGCGAGCCGCCGAACATCACCATCCGGCGCCCGTTCTTCCGCCGGCGCAAGTCGAGCCCGTTCGCGCATGCCGACGCGCCGAGGATCGACTACAAGGACGTCAAGCTCCTGCAGCGCTTCGTCTCCGAGCGCGGCAAGATCGTGCCGCGGCGCATCACGGCGGTGACCGCGAAGGAGCAGCGCCAGCTGGCGCAGGCTATCAAGCGGGCGCGCGAGCTGGCGCTCCTGCCCTACGTCTCGGGCTGATTGGAATCCCGACATGCAGATCATCCTGCTCGAGCGCGTGCCGAAGCTGGGCCAGATGGGCGACGTGGTCAGCGTCAAGCCCGGCTATGCGCGCAATTTCCTGATCCCGGGCGGCAAGGCCCTGCGCGCCACCAAGGGTGCGATCGCCGATTTCGAGAAGCGCCGGACCCAGCTCGAGGCGCGCAACTTCGAGCGCAAGCAGGAGGCCGAGGCCGCCGCGAGGAAGGTCGAGGGCCAGAGCGTCACCCTGCTGCGGCAGGCGAGCGAGAGTGCGCAGCTCTACGGCTCGGTCAGCGCCCGCGACATCGCCGCCGCCTTCGCCGAGGCGGGCATCACGTTCGACCGCCAGCAGATCCGCCTCGATCAGCCCCTGAAGACGCTGGGGCTGCACATCGTCACGGTGGCGCTGCATCCGGAGGTCGAGGTCACCGTCAAGGTGAACATCGCCCGCTCCCAGGAGGAGGCCGACCTCCAGGCGGGCAAGGCCCCGCCGCCGGCGGAGGCCGAGGAGGAGCGCGAGCTCACCCTCGAGGAAGAGCGGAGCGCGAGCTCACCCTCGAGGAGGAGCTCGCCGCCCTGATCTGAGCCAGGGGCTGCTGCAGCGCCACAGCGGCGCTGCAGCAATTGACCCTTGTCGCACCGGTCGCGCGGCGTTAGCGTCCGGCCGCAGCGGATGCGTGCCGTGGCGCGCTGTCGACAGGAAATGGAATGAGTCTGGGCAAGATCGAGGCCGAGACACCGGCGGTGAGCAAGCCGGTGGTGGTCAAGAAATACGCCAACCGCCGGCTCTACAACACCGCCACCAGCAGCTACGTCACCCTGGACGAGCTGAGCCAGATGGTGCGCAAGGGTGAGGAGTTCGTGGTGTTCGACGCCAAGACCGGCGAGGACATCACCCGCTCGGTGCTGACCCAGATCATCCTCGAGGAGGACAGCAAGGGCCGCAACCTGCTGCCGATCGGCTTCCTGCGCCACCTGATCGGCTATTACGACGACAGCCTGCAGTCCTTCCTGCCGCGCTATCTCGAGCTCAGCATGGAGAACTTCGCCCGGCATCAGGATCAGATGCGCGGCTATGTCGAGCAGACCTTCGGCCGGTTCTTCCCGCTGACCCAGCTCGAGGACATGACCCGGCAGAACATGGCGCTGTTCCAGCGCGCCGCCAGCATGTTCCGCCCGTTCCCCCCGGGGGCGGAGGGCGAGGCCGGCTCGCCCGCGCCAGGCGAGGTCGGTTGGCCCGTTGCCGAGAAGCCGGCCGGCATCGACGCCGAGATGCGCGAGCTGCGCGAGCGCATGGAGTCGCTGCAGCGGCAGCTCGACACCCTGCAGAAGGCGCCGCCGGCCGCCGAATGACCGGCCCTACTCCTCGGGCTCGATCATCCCGAATGCCGGACCATAGTTGATCTGGCTGCTCCAGTAGCGTTCTAGGCTCGTCAGGGTGTGGTTCGTCTGGCGCAGCTGGTCCTCGCTGACATGCTTGCCCGCGAGCTCGTCGCTGTTGCGCTGGTAGAGCTCGCTGATCCGCGCGGTCAGATCGAGCCCCTTGGGCGACAGCCGGACCCGGGTCATGCGCCGGTCGTGCGACGACCGCTCCTGGATGAGATAGTCGTTCTCCACCAGTTTCTTGACATTGTAGGATACATTCGACCCCAGGTAGTACCCTCGCACCGTCAGCTCGCCGACGGTAAGCTGCTCCTCGTTGATGTTGAATAGAATAAGTGTCTGAACGTTGTTGATGTCCTCGATGCCGAGCCGGTCCAGCTCTGCCTTGATCACATCCAGGAAACGCCGATGCAGGCGCTCAATGAGACGAATGCTGATCAGGTATTGTTCCTTCACGTCCGCCTCGGCTAACGATCGTCTACTGCTTCATAGTGCCGCTGACATTCCGGCCCAGGGCTAAGCCGTATTGCCGGCGATCATCTTGATTATCGCGGAAAAATCCAGCCCTTCGTTCCCGCCGCCGGCGAAAAGGTTGTAGAGCTGGTACGCCTCCGCGCCAAGGGGCGTGCTGGCGCGCACGGCCTGGGCGGCGGCCTGGGCCAGGCGAAGGTCCTTCACCATCATCGCCGCGGCGAAGCCGGGCTCGTAGTCACGGTTGGCGGGCGAGCCTGGCACGGGCCCGGGCACCGGGCAATAGCTGGTCAGCGACCAGCACTGGCCGGAGGAGACCTTGCTGATCTCGAACAGCCGCTGCGGCGAGAGCCCAAGGCGCTGTGCCAGCGCCATGCCCTCGCACACCGAGATCATCTGGATGCCGAGCATCATGTTGTTGCAGATCTTCGCCGCCTGGCCATTGCCGGGGCCGCCGGCGTGGACGACGGCCTTGCCCATCGAGGCGAGGAACGGCTCGGCGCGCCGGAACGCCTCCTCGGAGCCACCGACCATGAAGGTGAGCGTGCCCGCCGTCGCGCCCGCGACCCCGCCCGAGACCGGCGCGTCGAGCATCGCGAAGCCGCGTGCCGCGGCCGCGGCCGCGATCATCCGCGCGGTCTCGACGTCGATGGTCGAGCAGTCGATCAGCAGGGCCGAGGGGCTCGCGGTCGCGAACACGCCGCCCTGGTCCATGTAGACCCCGCGGACGTGCCGGCCCTCCGGCAGCATGCTCACGACGATGTCGGCCGCGCTGGTGGCCTTGGCGACGCTGGCCGCTGCGTTTCCACCGGCCGCCACGAAGCGTGACGTCGCGGCGGAGCTCACATCGTGACCGTGCACGACATGGCCGGCCGAAATCAGGTTGCAGGCCATGGGAAGACCCATATGGCCGAGCCCAATGAATGCGATGGTCGCCATTTCCCCCTCCCTATCCTCGACGCCGCGCGGGCCGCAGCGCGGCCCAATCATCCTCCTCGAGCAGCTCCATCAGGAAGCTGAACTGGCCAGCACCCTTGAGCCACTCCCCGCCATCGATGGTCACCACCTCACCATTAACATAGCTGCTGCCGTCGGCGAGCAGGAACGTGGCGAGGTTCGCAAGTTCCTGGTGCTCGCCCGCCCGCCCGAGCGGGTTGCGGGTCTCGAAGGCCGCGGCGAGCTCGGGGCGCGGCACCAACCGCTCCCAGGCGCCCTGGGTCGGGAAGGGCCCGGGTGCGATCGCGTTGAGGCGGATGCCGCGGCCGCCCCACTCGACCGCCAGCGAGCGCGTCATCGCGAGCAGGCCGGCCTTGGCCACCGCCGAGGGGAGCACATAGGCGGACCCGGTCCAGGCGTAGCTGGTGACGATGCTGAGCACGTTGCCGCGCCGACCGGCCTCGAGCCAGCGGCGCCCGAGCGCCAGGGTCGTGTTCAGCGAGCCCTTGAGGACGATCCCGACCACGGCGTCGATCGCCCGGGGCGACAGCTCCTCGCTGCGGGCGAGGAAGTTCCCGGCGGCGTTGTTGACCAGCGCCGTCACCGGCGCCACCACCTCGGCCGCTGCGACCATCGCCTCTACCGCTTCCGGATCGCGAATGTCGCAGCCGATGGCCGTCACCTCGCCGCCGGTCGCGGCGCGATGCTCCGCCGCCGTGGCCTCCAGCACCTCGAGACGCCGCCCGCAGATCGTCAGCCGCGCGCCGAGCTCCAGGAACCGGCGGCCCATGCTCTTGCCCAGCCCCGTCCCGCCACCCGTGATCAGGACATGGGCACCCACGAGCAGGTCGGGCTTGAACATGGCTTGGCTCCGCGCTTGCCTAGGGCCGACGATGGCGCGCAGTTAGATTGAGGTGGGTGGCGCCGGTCAATGCCGTCGCCGGCATCTGGCGCTGGCGCGTCGCCTGCGAGCGAGCGCATCGGACGCCGACCTCCTCGTCCTGCCTGAGCTGTTCCTGGTCGGCTATCCGCCCGAGGACCTCGTGCTGAAGCCGGCGGTCTGCGAGCATGCGCGTGCGGCGCTGCGGCAGCTGGCACAGGACACCGCCGACGGCGGCCCCGCGCTGATCGTCGGCGCCCCCTGGCGTGACGGGGCCCTCTACAATGCGGCCTTCCTGCTGCATGGCGGTCGCATCGCCGGCCGTGTCTACAAGCACGCGCTGCCCAATTACGGGGTGTTCGACGAGAAGCGCGTCTTCGCCACCGGGCCGATTCCCGGGCCGCTTTCCCTGCCGCTGCGCGGCGGCGGCTCGGTCCGCCTCGGCCTCATGATCTGCGAGGACATGTGGATCGAGGACGTGGCCGAAGGCCTCGCCGAGAGCGGTGCCGAGATCCTGATCGTGCCCAACGGCTCGCCCTTCGAGCACGGCAAGGCCGACCGGCGGCAGCAGCTCGCGGTCGCCCGCGTCACCGAGACCGGGCTGCCCATCGTCTACGTCAATCAGGTCGGCGGGCAGGACGAGCTGCTCTTCGACGGCGGCTCGTTCGCGCTCGACGCCGAGCGCCGGCTCGTGGCGCAATCGCCGTCCTTCGTCGAGGCGCTGACCGTCACGAGGTGGCGCCGTGCCGGCGAGCGGATCGTGTCGGCGGCACGTGGCCCGATCGCACCGCCGCTGCCGGAGCTCGAGGCCATCTATCGGGCGATGGTCCTGGGCCTGGCCGACTATGTCGGCAAGAACCGATTCCCGGGCATCGTGCTCGGGCTCTCCGGCGGCATCGATTCGGCCCTCTCGGCGGCCGTGGCCGTCGATGCCCTGGGTGCGGAGCGGGTGCACGCGGTGATGATGCCCTCGCGCTACACCTCGCGCGAAAGCCTGGACGACGCGGCCGAGCTGGCGCTCCGGCTCGGCATCCGCCTGGACGAGATCGCGATCGAGCCGGCGGTCGAGGCGTTTCACCACATGCTCGCCCCCGTCTTCGCGAATCGCGCGCCCGACACGACCGAGGAGAACATCCAGTCGCGCATCCGCGGCGTCACGCTGATGGCGATCTCGAACAAGCTGGGTGCCATGGTGCTCACGACCGGCAACAAGTCGGAGATGTCGGTCGGCTACGCCACGCTCTACGGCGACATGTGCGGCGGCTATTCGGTTCTGAAGGACGTCTACAAGACGACGGTGTTCGCGCTCTCGCGCTGGCGCAACGAGCACCGACCCGACGGCATGCTCGGGCCTTCGGGCGAGGTGATTCCGACTCGCGTGATCGACAAGCCGCCCACGGCGGAGCTGCGCCCCGACCAGAAGGACGAGGATTCCCTCCCGCCCTATGCCCTGCTCGACCGGATCCTCGACGGTCTGGTCGAGCGGGACCTCTCGCCGCGCGAGCTGGTGGCCCAGGGCTTCCCGATCGATGCGGTGCGCAAGGTCTCCAACCTGCTGGATCTTGCCGAGTACAAGCGCCGCCAGGCCCCCCCGGGGGTCAAGATCACGCCCAAGGCGTTCGGCCGTGACCGCCGCTATCCGATCACCAACGCTTTCCGGCGCGCCGGCATCGCCGAGATCGAGGGCGGCTCCTGAGCGCCGCTCAGGCCTCCTTCGTTCCGCCCGCGCCCGGCACCACCGCATAGCCCTGGCCGGAACGGGTGACGATCACCACGGGCCGGGCAGGATCGGGCTCCAGCTTGCGCCGCAGCCGCATGATGTGGGCATCGAGGCCACGCCCCTCCCGACTGCCGCAGGCGGCCTCGGCGAGCCGGGCTCGCTCGACCGTCATCCCCGCCCGCCGCACGAGGTTCCGCAGCACCTCGCTCTCGCCCGCCGTCAGGGGCACATCCGCCCCGTCCCGGGCGTCGCTCAGCCGGTGGGCGATCGGGTCGTACCAGCAGCGGCCGAGACGGATCGGCGCGACGTTCGCGCTCCGCTGCGCCGCCCCCGCCGGCGGACAGCGGCGCAGCACCGCCCGGAGCCGGGCAAGCAGCTCACGCGGCTCGAACGGCTTCACGACATAGTCGTCGGCGCCGGCACGCACCCCACCCACCCGGTCCGACAGCTCATGCCGGCTCGTCAGCAGGATGACCGGGCGGAGGTCGCCGAGCGAGCGGAGCCATGCGAGCAGGCTCAGGCCGCTCTCGCCTGGCATGTTGACGTCGAGCAGGACCGCGTCGACGGGCCCATCGCGCAGGCGCTGCCGCATCGAGGCCCCGTCGTGGGCGGTCCGCACCGTCAAGCCGCGCATTCCGAGATAGCGTTCCAGCAGCGCACAGATGCCGGGCTCGTCGTCGACCACGAGCACCGACGGCGTGCGTGTCGGCTCACCTGTCATGGCTTGCGGCGCCCCAGGCTGCGGCGCACCCGCCGCCTAAGCGCTGCGAGGTCGACCGGCTTCTCGACTACCCGGCCACCGAAGCCCACCAGCGCGGGGTCTGCCGTCGCGCGCAGCGTGTCGCCCGTCATGATGAGGGCGGTATCGGCGAGGCGTGGCCGGACGGCCCGGATCTCCTCGATCAGGCTCATTCCATCCATGCCGGGCATGCGCAGATCGGTGATGACCAGATCGACCTCGTCCAGGAGCGCCAGCGCGGCGCGGCCGTCCGCCGCGGACTTGATCCGGTGCCCGTCCCGCCGCAGCGCCTCGCCGACCAGGCTCACGATGGCCGGCTCGTCGTCCACGACCAGGATCGAGCCGCTGGCCTTGGGCGCGACCTTGCGAGGGGTGCGACATGAGCCCTCGGCGATCGGCAGGCGCACGCGGACCACCGTGCCCCCTGCGGCCCGCGGGTCGATGTCGATCGTCCCTTGGTGCGTGGCGACGATGCCATGGCAGACGGCGAGCCCCAGGCCCGTGCCGACGCCTTGCGGCTTGGTGGTGAAGAACGGCTCGAACACGCGCCGGCGCAGCTCACGCGGAATGCCGGGGCCGTTGTCGGCGACCGCCAGCTCGATCATGCCGCCCGTCACGGATGCTGACAGCTCGATCTGCCGAGGCTCGGGGCATGCGGCCAATGCCTGCTGCGCGTTGATCACCAGATTGGTGATCACCTGATGCAGCTGGTCGGGATCCGCCTGCACGGCCGGCAGGTCGGCCGCAATCTTCTTGGCGACCGTTACGCCCGATGAGCGGAGCGGGTAGCCCACGATCTCGAGCGCCTCGTCGATCGAGGCGGCGAGATCCACCGGCCCGAACGCGGGTGGCTTCTGTCGGGCCATGGCCAGGAAGGTGTTGACGATCCGCGCGCAGCGCTGCGCCGCCGTGTGGATCTGCTTGGCGCTGTCGCGGATCTTCTTGTCCCGCGCATCCTCGCGCAGGAGCGCCGCATAGCCGACCACGACGGACAGCGGGTTGTTGAGCTCGTGGGCGACGCCGGCCAGGAGCGAGCCCAGAGCCGTCAGCTTCTCCTGGTGCAGCAGCTGCTCGCGCTGGCGCTGGATCTCACGCGCTGCCTCGCGCTGCTCCGTGATGTCCCGACCCACCGACTGGTAGCCCACCCGCCGGCCACCCCGATCGAAGATCGCCGTCTTGACCCACTCCTCGATCCGCCGCGTCCCGTCCGGCATCAGGACTGTGAGCTCGATCTGGTAGCTCGGCCGCTCCGGCGTCATCGTCTCGCGCAGAGCCAGGAAGCGCGCACGGTCCTCCGGGTCGATCGAGCTGCAGTCGTCGTAGCTCGGGTCGCACAACGCCTTCGCGCTCATGCCCTTGTAACGGCAATAGGCCTCGTTCACGAAGGTGTAGCGGTTGTCCAGGCTCTCGCGCGTGACCCATTCGGTCTGCGTCGCGATGATGGCGCTCAGCAGCGCCTCGCGTTCGCGTAAGACCGCCTCGGCCCGCCTGATCTCCGTGATGTCCCGCCCGACTGACTGGTAGCCCACGAGGCGCCTGTCGGCGTCGAACAGCGCACGGTTGGTCCAGTGGAACCACAACTCGGTGCCGTCGGGCAGGATCTTCTCGTTCTCGCCGACGTCGGTGGGCTGCTCGGGGCTTAGGGCCAGCAGCCGCTGCCGCAGCGTCGCACACAGTCGGGGCGGGACCTCGGCGAAGAAATCGCTGCCGATCATCTCCTCCGGCGTCCGACCGCTGGCACGCGCCAGCGCGGAGTTGGCGAAGGTAAGGCGAAAATCCGGGTCGTAGCGGCCGATCACCTCGGTCAGGTCCTCGACCACGGCCCGGTAGCGTTCCTCGCTCTCCAGGAGGGCATGCTCGGCCTTGCGCTGCTCCGTGACATCCCGGCCGACGCCCTGGACCTCGACCAGCCTGCCCTGCTCATCGAAGATGCCGCGCTGGCTCCACTGCTCGATCCGCCGACGCCCGTCCGGGAGCTGTACCTCGGTCTCATGGCTCCAGGTGGGCGCATCCGGGGTCAGCCGTGCCCACTCCGCCTCGATCCGCACCCGGTCCGCCGGAGACAGCGGCGACAGGTCGTCCCAAGCCGGGTCCGATAGCTGCTCGCGCGTCATCCCCATGTAACGGCAGTAGGCGTCGTTGACGAAGCTGACGCGGCCATCCGGCCTGACGCGCGTGATCAGGTCGTACTGGGACTCGATCACGTTGCGGTAGCGCTCCTCGCTCGCGCGCAGCGCCAGCTCGTTGCGCTTTTGCTCGGTGATCTCACGTCCGACCAGCTGATACTCGACCACCCTGCCCTTGGCGTCGAAGATCGCCGTGTCGGTCCACTGCTCCCAGCGCTTGCTGCCGTCGGGATGCCGGGTGCGCAGCTCGTTCACGGCGGTAGGGCGCTCGGGGCGCAGCGCGGCGCGGTTGGCGTGAAACCGCCCGAGATCGCCGGCGTCGTCGACGAGGTCGAGGCCGCAATAGTCGGGGCTGAGCAGCTCCTCGGAGGTCATGCCCATCCACCGGCAGTACGCGTCGTTGACGAAGGTCAACCGCCCGTTGGGCCGCTCGCGAGCGATCCAGTCGGTCTGCGCCTCGACGATCGCTCGATAGCGTGCCCGATCGCGCTCGGCTGCAGCATGATCGGCACCGTCCACCGCGCCCGCGATCCGCCAGCGCCAGCCGCCCTCCTCGGCGGTCCGCGCGCACGCCTCGGCAACACCGCCGGTGCCAAAGCGCGTGACCGTGCCGTCACAGGGCCCTTCGAGCACGACGAGGGCACCGGTGAGCGCGCACAGCTCCTCGACCAGGAGCTCGAGCGCCCGCAGCCTGCCTGCCTCGTCCATGGTCGCCTCGGACACGATCTCGCGTTTCCCCGCATCCCGGGTGCCGCCATCGTAAAGGCTGACGGATCGCGCTACAATTTTCCCACCTCGGCGATGAGGATACTCCTGCGGTGGCCAATCTGCTCGTGGTCGAGGACGATGCGGCGGTACGTGGCTTGCTCGTGCGGGTGCTCGGACGTGCCGGGCACGCCGTGCGGGAGGCCGCGACCGCCGCGCGCCTGCGAGACTCGCTCGCCGTGGCCGTTGCGGACCTCGTCGTGCTCGACGTGACGCTCCCCGATGGCGACGGCCTGTCGTTGGCTCGCGAGCTGTCGTCCCTTAGGGACAGCCCAGGCATCCTCCTGTTGTCGGCGCTCGGCGACAGCGCGGACCGGATTGCGGGGCTCGAGGCCGGTGCCGACGATTATCTGGTGAAGCCCTGCGAACCGGAGGAATTGCTCGCCCGCATCGAAATGATCTTGCGTCGGCGTAGGCCGGCGACCGCCGGGCTCCACCTCGGGCCATGGCGTATCGACCAGGAAACCCACGCAGTCGCCCACGCCGACGGACGGTCGCTCCACCTGTCCGCCGGGGAACTCGCTATGGTGACGGCGTTTGCCC
>JBGAKU010000176.1:0-11649 GCA_044224255.1 Geminicoccaceae bacterium | reverse complement strand
CCAGGGCGGCAGGCGGACCGTGCGACCCTCGATGCCGGCCCCCTCGCTCAGGAAGCCGGCGTCCAGGATCGGCTCGCCAGCGGGATAGAGCGCCTCCGCACCGCCGAGGTTGAACAGGCACAGCATGCGGTCGGCCGAATCGGCGCGCTCGAAGGCGAGCACGCTGCCGCGGTCGCGGCGAAAGCGGATCGTGCCGATGCGCAGAGGCAGGCGCTCGCGGCGCCAGTTGAGGAAGGCGCGGGTGGTGTTGAGCACCGAGGTGGGGTCGGGCTCCTGAACGTCGACCGCGCGGCGGCGGTGGCTCTCCGGGATCGGCAGCCAGGGCTCGCCGACGGTGAAGCCGGCCTCGGGCGCATTGCTCTCCCAGGGCAGCGGCGTGCGGCAGCCGTCGCGGCCGGCGAAGGCGGGCCAGAAGGTGATGCCGAACGGGTCCTTGAGCTGCTCGAAGGTGAGCACCGCCTCCTCCAGCCCCAGCTCCTCGCCCTGATAGAGGCAGACCGTGCCGCGCAAGCTGGCCAGCAGGACCGGCACCAGCCGGCGCAGGGCCTCGGGCGGGTCGTCGCCGCCCCAGCGGGTGACGACGCGGCGGACGTCGTGGTTGCTGAACGACCAGCAGCCCCAGCCGTCGCCGAGGGTCTTCTCCAGCCGCTGCACGGTCTCGCGCACGCCCTTGGGCGTGCCGGGGCAGGAGAGCAGGTCGAAGCTGTAGGCGATGTCGAGGCCGCCGCCGTTGGTGTAGTCGGCGGCGCGCAGCAGCGCGTCGTCGCCGCTGATCTCGCCCAGCACCACCTTGCCGGCATAGCGCTCGGTCAGGGCGTGCAAGGGCTTCAGGAACAGCTCGATCAGCTCGGGCCGGGCCTTGTTCCAGAGCTGCTGCTGCATGGCGAAGGGCGAGCCCGGGGCGCTGCCGGCGGCGATGCGGCGACGGGTCGGCGGGTTGTTGCGCAGCTGCGGGTCGTGGACGCCGAAGTCGATCGCGTCGACGCGGAAGCCGTCGACGCCGCGCTCGAGCCAGAAGCGGGCCTGGGCCAGCAGCGCCTCGATCACCTCCGGACTGTGGAAATTGAGGTCCGGCTGCTCCTTGAGGAAGTTGTGGAGATAATATTGCGAGCGGCGCGAATCCCACTCCCAGGTGCTGCCGCCGAACACGGCGAGCCAGTTGTTGGGCGGCGTGCCGTCGGGGCGCGGATCGGCCCAGACATACCAGTCGGCCTTGGGGTTGTCGCGGCTCTGCCGGCTTTCCTGGAACCAGGCGTGCTGGTCGCTGGTGTGCGAGGGCACGAAGTCGATCATCACCTTGAGGCCGAGGCGGTGGGCCTCGGCCAAGAGGGCGTCGAAGTCCTCGAGCGTGCCGAACAGAGGATCGACCGCGCAGTAGTCGGCGACGTCGTAGCCGTAATCCTTCATCGGCGATTTGCAGAAGGGCGAGATCCAGATCGCGTCGACGCCGAGCTGCTCGATATGCTCCAGCCGCCGCGTGATGCCCTTCAGATCACCGACGCCGTCGCCGTCGGTGTCCTGGAAGCTGCGCGGATAGACCTGGTAGATGACGGCACCCTTCCACCACAGGTCCTGGCGGAGTGCTGCGCGCGGGGTGAGATGGACGTAGGGGGTGCGCTTTCTCCTCGCCATGGCGCTCAGCCCTTGACCGCGCCGGCGGTGAGGCCGGAGACGATCCGGCGCTGGAAGATCAGGACCAGCACGATCAGGGGCACGGTGACGATCACCGAGGCCGCCATGATGTTGCCCCAGGGCAGCTCGTGCGAGCTGGCGCCCGAGATCAGAGCGATCGCCACAGGCACGGTGCGCATCTCCGTCGACAGGGTGAAGGTCAGGGCGAACAGGAACTCGTTCCAGGCGGCGATGAAGGCGAGCAGGCCCGTGGTCGCCAGCGCCGGGCCCATCAGCGGCAGGAACACCCTGGTGACGATGGTCAAGGGCCTGGCGCCGTCGACGATGGCCGCCTCCTCGATCTCCTTGGGCAGCTCGCGCATGAAGGTGGTCAGCACCCAGACCGTGAACGGCAGGGTGAAGATCATGTAGGAGAGCGTGAGCGAGAGCAGGTTGTTGTAGAGGCCGAGCGAGGTGACCAGCTCGAACATGCCCGAGAGCACGGCGATCTGCGGGAACATCGACACGCCGAGGATGGTGAGCAGGAGCAGCGTCCGGCCGCGGAACTGGATGCGGCCGAGCGCGTAGGAGGCCGCGACCGCGAGGCCGAGCGAGAGCAGAACCGTCGAGACGGCGACGAACAGCGAGTTCAGGATGTTGCGGCCGAAGGGCTGCTCGCGGAACACGGCGAGATAATTGCCCCAGGCGGGATCGGTCGGGATCAGGTCGGTCGAGAACAGGCCCTGCCCGCTGCGCAGCGAGGAGACGACCGCCCAGTAGAACGGGAACACCGTGTAGAGGATGATGACCGCGAGCAGGAGGTAGAAGCCGATCCAGCCGACCGTCTGCCTGACGCGGCGCTTGATCGCCCCGGGGCGGCGGTGGACGGCGGTGGCCATCTCAGTCCTCCCGGCCGACGCGGGCGGCGGTCATGTAGACCGCGGTGATCACGGCGATGATCAAAAACAGCATGGTGGCCGCGGCCGAGCCGAAGCCGACGTCCTGGAAGTCGACCAGCTGCTGGCGGGCATAGACCGACATCGACATGGTCGACTTGTTGTTGCCGGTCATGACGTAGATCAGATCGAAGATGCGCAGGGCGTCGAGGGCGCGGAAGATGATCGCGACCAGAAGCGCCGGCCGCAGCAACGGCAGGGTCACGCTCCAGAACACGCGCAAGGGATGCACCCCGTCGACCCTGGCCGCCTCGTAGCACTCCGAGGGCAGCATCTGCAGGCCGGCCAGGATCAGGAGCGCCATGAACGGCGTGGTCTTCCACACGTCGACGATGATCACG
Source organism: Geminicoccaceae bacterium (assembly GCA_044224255.1). GTDB lineage: Bacteria > Pseudomonadota > Alphaproteobacteria > Geminicoccales > Geminicoccaceae > Benzoatithermus. The sequence goes on along the minus strand of JBGAKU010000176.1, from coordinate 8,741 downwards.
GCGACGAGTGCTGTATCGGGCGAGGCGGTCCAGGCGATCGGCTGGGCGATCAGGCCCAGCTTCTGCAGGACCACGTTGATGATCCCGAACACGTCGTTGAACATCCACGACCACATCTGCGCCGAGACGACGGTCGGGATCGCCCAGGGGATCAGCACCGCGGCGCGCAGGAGGCCGCGACCGCGGAAATGCGCGTCGAGCGCCAGCGCGATGCCGAGGCCAAGCAGGGTCTCGATCGTGACCGAGGCGACCGTGAACACCAGGGTGTTGCGGACCGCCACCCACCAGTCGGGATCGGTCAGCAGATAGTAGAAATTGTCGAGCCCGACATACTGGGCGGCCGGCAGGTCGGCGAGGTTGGCGTCGGTGAACGCGAACCAGATCGTGCGCACCAGCGGCCAGCCGGCCACGGCCGCCAGAACCAGGAGCATGGGCGCCACGAACAACCACGCGGCCCGCGTCCGCTGCCGCGTCAGCCGCGACGCCGGGCCGGCTGCCGGTGCCGCGACGTGCCTGCCGACCGCCAACTCGCCGGTGGACATGGCGGGCTACCAGCGGCCGCCGCGCGACAGCCGATCGAGCTTCCTGGACAGCGCGGCGAGGCTGTCCGGCGCCTCGGATCTCTTGCTCAGCACCTCGTGGACGGCGTTGAAGAACTCGGAGCTGACCTGGTTGTACTTCGCACCGGTCACGCGCGAGGGGCGCGCCACGGCATTGATGAACACGTCGTAAAGCGAGCCGAAGAACGGTACCGCGGCCAGGATCTCAGGGTCCTTGTAGAGGCTCTCGATGGTCGGGTTGTAGGAGCCCTCGATCGCGCGGCGCTTCTGCTCCTCGGCCGAGGTCAGATAGCGGACGAGGTCGACCGCGGCCTCCTGGTTGGCGCTGTAGGCCGAGACCGCGAGCTGCCAGCCGCCGAGCGTGCCGCTGGGCTTGCCGCCCTCGCCGCCCGCAGGCAGCGCCGCCACGCCGATCTTGTCCTTGACCGGGCTGTCGGCGGCCTGGCCGAGCGCCCAGGCATAGGGCCAGTTGCGCATGAACACGGCGTTGCCCGACTGGAAGACGCCGCGGGCCTCCTCCTCGGAATAGTTGAGCACACCCTCGGGCGCGATCGTGCCGACCGTCGAGGCAGCCCAGGTGAGGGCTGCGGCCGCCTTCTCGTTGTCGACCGTGATGGCGCCGTCCGCGTCGACGATGGTGCCGCCGCCGAAGCTGTCGACCCATTCCAAGCCGTTGCAGGTCAGGCCCTCATAGGCCTTGCCCTGGAAGACGTAGCCCCACATCCGGTCATTGCCTTCGGCACGGGCCTTGTCCTGCAACTCCTGCGCGGTCGCGGAGAGCTCGGCCCAGCTCTTGGGCGGCTGCTTGCCCGCAGCCTCGAGCAGGTCCTTGCGGTAGTAGAGCATCCCGGCGTCGGTGAACCACGGCATGGCGACGAGCTTGCCGGCCACGGTGTTGTTCTCGACGATCGCCTTGAAGTGGGTGGCAACCACGTCGGCGGGGATCTTGCCGGTGAGGTCGACGAAATGGCTGGCGAGGATGCCCGGCCAGATCACGTCGATCTGGAACACGTCGATGTCCGGCGACTTCGCCGCCAGGAGCTGCTGGTACAGGGCCAGGCGCTCGGTCGCCGAGTTCGGCGTGGAGATCACCTTGACCTCGTTGCCAGTCTGCTTGGCCCAGGCCTCGGCGCCATCCTGGCACAGCTTGAGCTCGAGACCGACGGCGCCGCAGGAGATCGAGATGGTGGCGGCGGAGGCCTGCGCGACCAGGACGCCGAGGGTCAGAATGCCGGTGGCTGCCAGACCGATCGGGCCCTTCATGACGTCGCCTCCGTTTGTTTCTCCACGGTGCCGCGCGCGGCAGGCGGCGCAAGCATCCACAAAGGATGACCGCACCATCCCAGCCGTGCAAGGCAGGAAATCAACCCCGGGGAGTCACGCCGCGTGACGTCGTCGCGTGCTCACGCGGAAGCGGCACCTGCGGCCGAAGGCAGGTTGCTGTTGGCGGCGAGCCGCTCGGGCGCGAGCTGCCGGCCGAGGATCAGGCGCCGCTGGTCGCCTTCCACACCGCCGACACGGCCGCTCCGCATCGTCTGCACGAGGTGCTCGAGCACCGCGCCCGGCCTGCCCTCGGCATCGGCGAGCAGGTAGGAATGGCCCAGCGGATCGTAGAGATTGTTGAAGTCGTCGCAGTCCACCGCCACCACATTCGCCGGCGCGTGGGCGAGATCGGCGGGCCCGGTATGGCCGAGCCTGCGCCGCACGATGCGGTTCTTCAGGTTCACCACCTTGCTCGTCCGCAGCGCGAAATCGTCCGCCGCATGGTAGACCACGACATGGCGGGCGGCGCCGCTGAGGACGGCACCCGGACGCTCCGGCTCGAACAGGTCGTTGGCGATGTCGGCGGCGACCAGGAACAGGCTGCGGAACAGGGCCGGCACCACGCCATAGTCGTGCGCCCAGCTCGCCAGCGCCGTCGCGAGCACCCGGTTGCCCATCGAGTGCGCCAGAACGTTGACATGCTTGAGGCAGGTGTCCTCGGTGCCGAGCCGGTCACGCCAGGCGGCGAACTTGCCGATCATGCGGGCGAGCGCCAGGCCGCTGACCGTAGCCGACTGCTGATCGTCCCAATAGTCGAGCAGGAGGCCGAAATCGTCGTCGCACGGCCAGACCACCGCGACCACCTCGACCAGACCCGGGTCGACCGCGTCGCACAGCGCCTGGAGCCGCAGCGCGTCGGGGAACACCCGCGCCTCCGGCTGACAGCTGAAGCCGTGGACGAAGAACAGCACCTGCCGGCGGGTTGAGCGGCGCAGGCGCGAGAAGAAGGGAGCCGCGGTCAGCTCGACATAGTGCTCCGCCCCGAGCCGCTGGCAGAAATAGAGCGAGGCGCCGGGCTCTGGGTCGCCCTTGGCGAAGGTGATGCTGCGGCCGGCTTCCGAGCGTCGCGCGCCGTCGATCCGGCGGTTGGTGACGAACAGCATGGCAGGCTCCGATCGGGCACCAGGTCAGAGGAATATAGTCTGATTTGCTAGGAACGATCAAGCGTGCTGCGAGGGTCGCGCGCTGAACCCGGAGCCCGTGCCGAGATGAACGTCCTCTTCGTCACCGCCGACCAGTGGCGCGGCGACAGCCTGTCCTGCCTCGGCCACCCGGCCGTGCGCACACCCTGCCTCGACCGGCTGGCCGCGGACGCGGTGCTGTTCGAGCGCCATCACGGCCAGGCCACGCCCTGCGGCCCGGCGCGGGCCTCGCTGCACACCGGCCTCTACGCGCTGAACCATCGCTCGATCACCAACGGCACGCCTTTGGACGCGCGCCACAAGACCCTGGCCGGGCTGGTCCGCGGCGCCGGCTACGACCCGGTCCTGTTCGGCTACACCGACACCAGTGCCGATCCACGCGCCGTGCCCACGGACAGCCCATGGCTGCGCACCTATGAGGGCGTGGCGCCGGGCTTTCGGGTCGAGCTGCGTCTGCCCGAGGCCGAGGAGCCCTATCTCGACTGGCTGGCGGAGCGCGGCTATGGCCGGCTGAGTTATGCCGAAGTCTATGGCGGTGGGTTCACGCGCCCGGCGCCGTTCCGGGCCGAGGACAGCGTGACGGCGTTCCTCGCCGACCGCTTCCTAGTCTGGCTCGACCGGCAGGGCCGGGAGCCGTGGTTCGCGCATGTCAGCTTCCTCAAGCCGCACCCGCCCTTCGTCGCCGCCGAGCCCTGGTACTCCGCCGTGTCGCCGACGGATCTGCCGCCGCCGGTACGCGCCGCCACCCCCGAGGCGGAAGGTGCCCTGCACCCCTGGCTGGCGGCGCATCTGGCGCAGCCGGCGAGCGGTGCGGACCGGCGCGCGCTGCTCGACGGCGAGAGCCTGGCCCGGCTGCGGGCGGTCTATTGCGGCCTGATCGGCGAGGTCGACCATCATCTCGGCCGGATCCTCGAGCGGCTCGCCCGGCGCGGCGAGCTGGACCGCACCTTGGTCCTGTTCACCGCCGACCATGGTGAGATGCTCGGCGACCACTGGATGCTCGGCAAGTCCGGCTTCTTCCCCCAGGCATTCCATGTGCCCCTGCTGATCCGCCACCCCGAAGGTGCTCGCGGGCGCCGCGTGGGCGCGTTCACCGAGCATGTCGACCTGATGCCGACGGTCCTGGAGGCGCTCGGCATCGCCGTGCCGCGCCAGTGCGACGGCCATTCCCTGTCGGGATTCCTTACGGATGGCATTTCCCAACCATGGCGCAAAGCAACGCACTGGGAGCACGACTTCCGCGATATCGCGACGCTCACCTACGAGCGGGCGCTCGGTCTGCGCAGCGACGCCTGCGGCATCGCCACCCGCTTCGACGGCAGGGTCGGCTATGTCCAGTTCGCCGGCCTGCCGTCGCTGGCCTTCGTCGACGACCCGCGCTGGCTCGCCGACCGCAGCCGCGATCCGGCCTGCGCCGGCGAGCTGCTAGCGCAGGCGCAGGGAATGCTCAATTGGCGGATGCTCGCGGCCGAGCGGCGCCTGACCGGCTGCGCGCTCACGCCCGATGGCGTGGTCGGCGACTACGACCCGCTCTGACCCGGCGTCTTGGCCTCGTAGCGGCACAGCCCTGCCACGACGCAGGTCGGGCAGGCCGGCCGGCGGGCGAGGCAGACATAGCGGCCGTGCAGGATCAGCCAGTGATGGGCGCCGTGCCTGAAGCGGGCGGGCACGACCCGCTCGAGCACCGCCTCGACGGCCTCGGGCGTGCGCCCGGGGGCCAGGCCGGTGCGGTTGGACACGCGGAACACGTGGGTGTCGACCGCGATCGTGGACTCGCCGAAGGCCTCGTTGAGCACGACGTTGGCGGTCTTGCGGCCCACGCCGGGCAGGGCCTCGAGCGCGGCACGATCGTGCGGGACCGCGCTGCCATGCTGCTCGATCAGCGCCTGGCTCAGCGCTACCACGTTGCGCGCCTTGGTGCGGAACAGGCCGATGGTCTTGATGTAGTCGCGGACCCGCTCCTCGCCGAGCGCCACCATGGCGGCGGGCGTGGGCGCGGCGTCGAACAGCGGCCCGGTCGCCCGGTTGACGCCCACGTCCGTCGCCTGGGCGGAGAGGACGACCGCCACCAGGAGGGTGTAGGGGTCACGGTAGACGAGCTCGGTGTGCGGCGCGGGATTGGCGCGCGCGAGGCAGGTGAAGAAGCGCTCGATCTCGCCGGGCGAGAGCAGGGAGCCGTTGAGGGTTTTGTCGGCGCGGCTTGGCGCGGCGTCTGGACGGCGCATATATCGAGCCATTCATGGATGCGATGGCGGCGAGCATAGTCGGGCATGGTCGCGCACGCACGGCCCTTCGAGGCGACGATCTATCCCAACCCGCCGATCGGGCGGCGGGGCTTTGCCGTGCTGATGATCGCGACCGCCGGCGCCAGCAGCCTGATCGGCCTCGGTTGCTACCTGCTCGGCGCATGGCCGGTGGTCGGCTTCCTCGGCCTCGACGTCCTGCTGCTCTATCTCGCGTTCCGGGTGGTCCGGCGCCGGGCGCGCTGCCGCGAGCATATCCGGCTCGACGCCTCGGGGCTCCATGTCCGGCGCGTCGAGGCGGACGGCTCGGCGCGCGAGTGGCGCTTCGAGCCCTACTGGGTCCAGGTGCGCATGGACGACCCGCCGCGGCGGGACAGCTGGCTCACTCTGACATCGCACGGCCTGTCGCTGCGCGTGGGCAGCTTCCTGAGCCCTGTCGAGCGGCTCGCTCTCGCGCAGGCACTGCGCGCGGCCCTGCGCCAATATCGCTGAGAGTTTCCGATTTCGACGGATAGTGTCGGCGAAGTTGACGCCACGCCGGTCGGCTCCCGGTCGTCCCCGGACTAGTGCACAACTGCCCAAGAAAGGCGACCGACGGTTGTAAGACGAGGCAACCGATTCTCGCGCCGGCAGGATGCGGGCATTCCCGATCAAAGCAATACCCAAGTACCGACATCCCCGAATGATGGCCATGGGATCTGACCGGATCTCGCCTGCACGGCCATAGGTCGCCCATCTGCCAGGGTGCCGGCGTGGCGATCAGCCGGCCTGGTCTTGGCGCAACATCAGACGGTTCCCATGGCACGCTTCTTGCGCTAAGCTGAGTTGGATTTTCCGCCCGTGATATTCTTGAAGGGTAAGAAATGACATATCTTGGGAGGTCTGCGACGGAGCGTCACCCTCGCCCGGCCCAGGGGCTGGCGAGGGATGCCTACAACCTGCCGATCAGCAAGCTCTATGGCGTGCCGACCAGGGTGAGGCTGGCGCTCAAGGTCCAGAGGATCACCACCGGCCCCCAGCTGCTCGCGGCCGCCGGCAGTGCGGTCGACCGTCAGGCACTCGCGGCCCGTGCGCGGATCGACCTCGATCAGCTAGAGGAGCTGGTCTCCCGGGCGGACATGGCGCGGGTGAACGGCATCGGTGTGGTGTTCGGCCTGATGCTGGAGCAGCTCGGCGTGCGTCGGGTCGCCGACCTCGCCGCCTGCGATCCCGGCGAGCTGCACCGGCGGCTGCGCGACCACAACCAGGCCGAGCGGCTGGCACGGCGCTCGCCGACGCCCGAGGAGGTGACGGTCTGGGTGACACAGGCGCGCGCCCTGCCGACTCTCGTCGCCTGAACGGCGCGGCCGCCTCAGGCGGGAGGACGGCGCAGACCTAGGACCTCGCTCATGCCGTAGAGACCGGGCGGTTGGGCGGCCACCCACAGCGCCGCGCGGATCGCGCCGCGGCTGTAGATCCGCCGGTCGGCGGCGATGTGGGCGAGCTCGATCCGCTCGCCCGGCCCGGCGAACAGCACGCGGTGGTCACCGACCACATCGCCGCCGCGCAGCGTCGCGAAGCCGATCGCGCCGGCGGCACGGGCCCCGGTGATCCCGTCCCGTGACCGCACCGCCACCTCGTCCAGCTCGACCCCGCGCCCGCGGGCCGCCGCCCGGCCCAGCGCCAGTGCGGTGCCCGAGGGCGCGTCGACCTTCTGGCGGTGGTGCATCTCCAGGATCTCGACGTCGTAGGCAGGATCCAGGGTGCGCGCGACCTCCTCGACGAGGCCGAGCAGGAGGTTGACGCCCACGCTCATGTTGGGCGCCCAGACGATCGGGACGCGGGCGGCACAGTCGCGCAGCCGCCGCGCCTGCTCGGCATCCAGGCCGGTGGTCCCGATCACGTGCGCGCAGCCCAGGCGGGCGCAGCGCTCGGCGTTGGCGAGCGTCGCCTCGGGGGTCGAGAACTCGAGCACCACCTGCGCGCCCGCGATCAGCGCCTCGGCATCGTCGCCGACCAGGCGCCCGAGCGGCTCCTGACCGATCAGCACGCCCAGGTCCTGGCCGAGCGCAGGGCTGCCGGGCCGCTCGACGCCGCCGGCGAGCTCGGCCCCGGGCGTGGCCAGTACCTCCTGCAGGTTGCTCCGCCCCATCCGGCCGGCGCAGCCGATGACACCGATGCGCACAGGCCCGCCGGTCTCAGCCATGTCGATGCGCCTCCAGGCCGGGCCAGCTCGCGATCGGGTCGGCCGAGCGCACCACGTGGAACCCGGCCTCGGCAAAGCGTCGGAAGGCGGCGTCGGCCTCCTCGGTGTAGTCGATCAAGCCGGGCACCACGACCGGCGAGGTGCAGTCCTCGAGCAGGAACACGTGCGGCGCCAGCGAAAGGTCGCGCGCCTGCACCTCGGCCAAAAGGTCGGCGATCGTCCAGGCGACGCAGTGGCTCTTGGCCTGGCCGGCGACCACCACGGCGTCGTACTCGTGCAGATGCTCGACCAGCGCCCGGTTGCGCTCGGCGATCGCCTCGCCATGCGCGCCTTTGGTCACCTCGGGGCCGATGATCGAGTAGTGCTCGGTCAGGGGGTTGCTCCCCTTGACCTGGAAGTCGGGCTGGCTGCCGCGGGCGATGGCGTGGAAGAATACCGCCTCCTCGACCGCCGAGACCAGGGCGTGGCCGATGCCGCCCAGCATGGCGTGGTAGGGCCAGACCGTGAGCGCATACTTGCCGCCCGTCGCCAGCCGGCGGACATAGTGCAGCAGCTCCTGTTGGGCATGGTCGGGGTCGAGCGCCAGGCTGGGCGCGATCGCCGCGTTGAAGCGCCAGACGCCGCGCTCGACGTCCTCGACCGTCACCAGGGTGAACGGCTCCGGATGCTCGCCGCGCGCGTTCACCAGCCAGACCGGGTGGAAGATCTGCATCGCCTGGTGGGTGTCCAGGGTCGGGATCACCCGCGTGATCGAGCCGAGATTGCGGTAGAGGAACGCGCACAGGCGCCCGTTGTCGTCGACCGCACCCGTGCCCGAGCGCCCGCCGACGAACAGCTCGAAGCCGGGGATGCAGAAGGTGTTCTGGACGTCGACGGCGACCAGGCAGATGCGCAGCCCGTCCTTGGCCGCCGGCCGGATGGCGTGCTCTCTGGCCCAGGCGACAGCCTCAGCCGCCCGCTCCTGATAGGGCACGCGCCAGACCTCGCCGACGCGGTCGGGCTCGAAATGGGGCGGGATGGGCAGCTCGCGCATGAACCGTGCACCGTGGAGGACGCGACGCCTGCCCGGCCGCAGGTCCGGGAACGTCGCCGCTTCATCATCGGGGCGCGGCCGCGGCCTGACAAGGCCATGCGGTGCGCCGCCCGGCTGTAGCGAGCGCGTTAACTTGTCCGCCATAGGGAGCGCATGAGTTGGCCGCTGTTGTGGCGCCCGTGGGGTTGTGGGCGAGGCGCAGCCTCGTCCCCAATCCACGGGCGTGGTCGCGTCGCGGCGTTCACGCGGCCAGCT
>JBGAKU010000175.1:0-11655 GCA_044224255.1 Geminicoccaceae bacterium | reverse complement strand
CGGCGCCAGTGGCGCCGGACCCTTTCTTTTGTGATGGGATCTCATATGAAGCCGCTACTGCTGGGCTCGCTGCTGCTGTTTCTGCTCGTGGCCCCGGCGCCAGCGCGATCCGCAGAGAAGCTGGCGCTGCTGCCCTTCGCGCTGGAGAACACCAGCCTCGAGCCGAATCGGTCGGACGAGTTGGCCAGGATCGAGATGCTCGACGAGGTCGTGGGCGACCGGCTGCGGGAGGCAGGCTATGAGATGGTCGATACCACGCCCGTCGCCGAGGAGGTCGCAGCGCTGAGCTCGATCCGTGGCTGCAACGGCTGCGAGATCTCTTTCGGCCGCAAGCTTGGCGCTTCGCAGATCGCGTTCGGCTGGGTGCAGAAGGTCAGCAATCTGATCTTGAACATCAGCATGATCGTAAGGGAAGTCGGCTCCGGCAGGCTGCTTGCCGCCGGCAGCGTCGACATCAGGGGCAACACCGACGAGTCTTGGCGTCGCGGAGCGATCTACTTGCTCGACCACCGGATCCTGCCCGCGCTCGGCCACTGAGCCGGGCTATGGGTTTCAGTTCGTCGGGTCGAAGAATGCCCGATCGCGATGGATCGTCCGATCGAGCCCCACCACCTCGCTCAGACCTCGGGCCTGGAGGAAGATCGCCGAGGCGATGGCCGCGCCCGTGAGGTCGCAGCGCGGCAGCTCGGCTCCGGTCAGGTTGGCGCCGCCGAGCTTCGCCATCGTCAGGTCGGCACCGTTCAGGCGCGCGTTCTGCAGCTTGGCATACTCCATGTCCGCGCGGCTGAGCTTGGCATCGGTCAGATCCGCGCCCTGCAGCTTCGCCAGGCGGAAAATGGCGCGCATCAGCCCCATCGACTGGTTGCGCATGTCGGGCGAGCCGTCCGCACCGACGAGACGCGCGCCGACCATGCTGGCGCTCTCGAAGTTTGCCGGGATTCGCGCACCGGAGAGGTCGGCGCCATCCAGCTTGGCCCGAAGCAGCTGGGCCTGGAACAGCGTGGCCGCCTTCAAGCTCGCGCCGGTCAGGTCCGCTTCGATCGCCCAGGCAAGGTCGAGGCGCGCCCCGTCCAGCCGGGCGCCGGCGAGGTTCGTGCGGTTGAGACGCGCCCAGCGCAGATCGGCGCTGCGGAGGTCGAGGCCGGACAGGTCGAGGCCGTTCAGGCTCTTGTCCGCGAGCGCTACCGGCGTCCCGGCCGCAATCAACCGCTCGACGTCCGCACGCTGCAGTTCCGTGCCGCTCATGCGCGGCGAGCCTAGATCGACATGATCCATCATGCCCTGTGCGCGAACCGCGTGCGGATCGAGCACTAGGAAACAGAAGATCGAGATCATGCAGACACTTAGGTGCATGAGGATGCGGCGCACGATCGGTCTCCCTGATGACTCGAGTGGCCATGCTGCAATCAATATGAGCATAGCTCAGGCAGGCAAGCGATTGGTCATGTCCTGTCCATCGAATTCATTCAGCGCTACCCCTTGTCGCGACCCGGCGAACCTTGCGCGAGCTGGGTCGTTACGGCACAAGCGGCGGGCGGTCTCGGTCGTGCGCAGGAAGATCGGCCAACAAAACGTGGAGGTAGGGGAGTGCACAGGCTCGCTTCGATTTTTTTGACGGCGTCGGTTCTGGCAGCCGGCATCGCCGGCGCGGGAGCCACCTGGGCGGACGAGGCGAAGCCCTACTCCGTCGTCGACGGCAAGGTCGACAAGGCCACCTTCAACGGCTATCGCCGCTACACCGATGCCTGCCTGCGTTGCCACGGCCCCGACGGCTCCGGCAGCTCCTATGCGCCCGACCTGACGGCCTCGCTCAAGACCATGACCTACGACCAGTTCACCGAGGTCGTCATCAACGGTCGCGAGAACGTGACGGGCACCCAGAAGAACGTCATGCCGGCCTTCGGCGCGGTCGAGGACGTCGCGACGTACATCGACGACATCTATGGCTACCTGAAGGGCCGCTCCGATGGGGTCATTCCGCGCGGCCGCCCGCCGAGACAGTAGCGTGTTCGGGCGATGGGTCGCCGCGCTGGGCGTGACGGTGTGCGCGCTGCACGCCGCCGGCCCGGCGTTCGCGGTCAATCTGGGCGAGCTCGTCGATCAGACCACGCTGCGGGTCTGCGCCGATCCGGCTGATCTGCCGTTCTCGAACCAAGAGGGCGCCGGCTACGAGAACAAGATCGCCGAGCTCGTGGCGGCTAGGCTCGCTGTGCCCCTGGCCTACACCTGGTACCCGCAGACCGTCGGGTTCGTGCGCAACACGCTGCGCGCCAACCGCTGCGACCTGATCATCGGCGTGGTCGCCGCGGACGAGCTGGTCCAGAACACGAACCCCTATTACCGGTCGAGCTATGTCCTTGCCGTCCGCACGGCGGACAAGGAGCGCTTCGGCGACCTCGACAGCCCGCTGATGCTGGGAGCCCGCATCGGGGTCGTCGCCGGCACGCCGCCCACCAACCTCCTGGTGCGCAAAGGCTTGGTCGCGCAGATCCGTCCCTACCAGCTCCTGGTCGATACCCGTGTCGAGCAGCCGGCGCGGCAGATGATGGCGGATCTGGCCTCGGGGCAGCTCGACGCGGCGTTGGTCTGGGGACCGATCGCGGGCTATTGGGCCAAGCAGCAGCCGGTGCCGATCACGCTCGTCCCGCTGACCAGCGATCCGCGCACCGGCCTGCGCATGGACTTCCGCATCTCGATGGGCATGCGTCCCAACGAGCCGGAGTGGAAGCACAAGATCAACGAGCTGATCCGGGAGCTGCAGCCGCAGTTCACCGCGATTCTCCTGGACTATGGCGTTCCACTCCTGGACGAGCAGGGTCGCCTGATCGACGCCGCCGCGAAAGCCGGCCCTCCGGCCTCGGACGTGCCCGAGCCGGACGGCTATCGGATGGACAAGTACCGCGCACCGGTCCCGGCCACGCTGCACGGCGCCACCGTGCTCGGCACCGCGGATCTGGCCGCGCTGATCGCCGAGCGGAAGCCGGTCCTGATCGACGTGCTGCCCAAGCAGCGCAAGCCGAAGGAGCGGGACCAGGCGCAGCTGTGGATCGAGCCCAAGCGCGAGCACATTCCGGGCTCGGTCTGGCTGCCGAACGTCGGGTTCGGCGAGCTGGCCCCCGACTTCGCCAAGTGGTTCGCGGACGAGCTCTCGTCCTTGACCGCCGGGGACAAGAGCAGGCCGCTCGTCTTCTATTGCGATGCCAATTGCTGGATGTCTTGGAACGCGGCCAAGCGCGCGCTGACGGAGCTCGGCTACACCCAGGTCTACTGGTATCCCGAAGGCGCGCAGGGCTGGAAGCAGGCGGGCAAGGCCCTGGAGACCGCGCAAGCCGCGCCGATGCCCGAGCCCGCGGAGTAGCCTGCCGCTACTCGCCCTTGCCGGTCAGGGCGACGAAGCCGCGGGCGGGGTCGTAGCCCCAGAGCGCGCCGCCCATGAACAGCAGCGTCCACATCAGCGTCAGCGCGAGCGAAACGGGCTCCAGCTGGTGGTAGAGCGCGAACCGGATCAGCTCGACGGCATGGCTGAACGGGTTGGCGGCGCTGATCTGGTAGAGCAGCAGCGAGCTCTCCTTCATGCGCCAGAGCGGATAGAGGGCCGAGCTGGTGAAGAACATCGGGAAGATCACGAAATTCATGACCCCGGCGAAATTCTCGAGCTGGCGGATGACCGAGGACAGCAGCAAGCCCAGCGCACCCAGCATGAGCCAGGACAGGAGCAGGCCCAAGGCGCCGAGCATCAGCCCGGCCAGGGCCAGGGCCGGGAAGACCGTGAGATAGCCCAGGAGCGGCGGGCGAACCTCCCAGAACCAGGCGATGGCGAGGAAGACGTAGACCTGGAAGCAGGCGACCAGCACCGAGGCCACGAGCTTGGACGAGAGCAGCCACCAGCGCGGCATCGGGCTGACCAGGAGCACGCGCATCGAGCCCATCTCGCGGTCGTAGACCATCGAGAGCGAGCTCTGCATCCCGCTGAACAGCAAGATCATCCCGCACAGGCCGGGGGCGATGTAGACCTCGTAGAGGATGTAGGTGACGTAGGGCGGCTGATAGGACACGCCGAGCACCGAGCGGAAGCCGGCGGCGAAGATGAACAGCCAGACCAGCGGCCGGACCAGGGCGGCGAAAAAGCGCCCGCGCTGATGCAAGAAGCGCAGGAACTCGCGCCAGAGAATGCCGCGGAAGCTGGACAGCCACGGGTTCCCGCTCACGCGACGATCTCCATGGAAGGCGCCAGCAGCTCGGCGAAACGCCGGTCCTCTTCGGCGAGCCTCTGACAGAAGGCCAAGATCGCGTTCGGGCGGCGCCGTTCCGACGAAGTCAGCGGCACTTCGCGCAGATCGATCATCCGACCAGGGGACGCGGTGAGAAACAGCAGCCGGTCCGCCACCATCACCGCTTCGCCCAGCGCATGGGTGACGAACAGGGCCGTGGCGCGGTGCCGATCGAGCAGGTCGAGCAGCAGGAGCCTAAGGCGCCGGGCGGTCGGCTCGTCGAGCGACACGAACGGCTCGTCGAGCAGAAGCAGGCTCGGGCCGACCACGAAGGCCCGAGCCAGCGCGACCCGGCGGGCCATCCCGAGCGAAAGGCGCGAGGCGAACACGCCCGCTGTCGTCTCCAGCTCGACCTCGGCCAGCGCCGCCAGGATCCGCTCCTCGGTCGCGGGCTCCTCCGGCAGGACGAGGCGCAGATTGTCTGCGACCGAGCGCCAAGGCAGAAGGCGCGGCTCCTGGAAGACGTAGGCCAGTCGGGTGCCCGGCGCGAGATCGACGCTGCCGGCATAACCGCCGACGAGGCCCGCAACGATGTTGAGCAGCGTGGTCTTGCCGCACCCTGAAGGCCCAATGATCGCCACGCGCTCCCCGGCGCCGATCGTCAGATTGATGTCGCACAAGGTGGCCTTGGCCGGTGCCGAGCCGACGGCGGGGAAGTGGTGGTCGCGAATGTCGAGGGTCAGCGCCGCCATTGACTGGCCCGTCGCTCCAGCGGCTGCATGATGCCCCACTCGATCAGCTGGACCACCACGATGAACGAGAGCGCGTAGGCCAGGATCCCCGCGACGTCGAACAGCTGGAAATAGACGCCGAGTTGGAAGCCGACGCCGTTCGAGCGGCCGAGCAGCTCGACCACGAGCACGATCTTCCAGATCAGGGCGAGGCCCGAGCGCGCAGCCCCGATGAGATAGGGGTAGAGCTGGGGCAGCACGACGTGGCGGAGGCGCCGGCCCCGTGGCACCTTGAACACCTCGGCCATTTCCAGGAGCCCGGGATCGAGCGCCCGAGCGCCCTCGCGCACCGTCACGACGACGTTCGGGATCTTGTTCAGCGCCACCGCGACCAGGGCGGCGGCCTCGACCAGACCGATCCAGATGTAGCACAGGATGATCGTGACCAGGGCCGGCAGGTTCAGGAAAAAGACGAGCCAGGGCTGGCCCAGCTCGTCGGCAAGTCGGATGCGGCCCATCACGATCCCGATCGCCACCCCCACCGTCATCGCGATCGCGAAGCTCGCCGCCACGCGCAGCAGGGTCAGCGCCAGGTTCCAGGGCAGCTCGCCGGTGGCGCTGTCGGCGAGGAATTTGTCGAGGACGCGTGCCGGCGGTGGCATCAGCCGCGGATTGCCGGCGAGCATCGCCGCCACCTGCCATAGGGCCAGCAGTGCCAGCAGGGACAGAGCCGGCACGATGAAGCGCCGCAGCCGGTCGCCTGCGCCCGGGGCGACCGGTGCTGCCGTACCCGATTCAGCGGCGAGACTGCGCGCCATCAGGACCTAGTAACTGACCTTGGGCCAGAACGTGCCGGGCGCCAGCTCCTGGCCGGGCCCGACCAGCTTCTCGCCGCCCAGGTTGGCCAGGACGAGGTAGAGCTTGGCGGCCTCGGCTTGCTGCTCCGGGCCCCAGTGCTCGACGATTCCTTCGCGGTAGCGGCGCATGAAGGCATCGAGCTCAGCCTCGTTCTCCGCACGCGTCATGGGCATCAGCCGCTGCCACTCCGCGTCCTCGGTCAGCATGATCGCCTTGGCCGCGCGCGAGGCCCGCGAGAAGGCGAGCACCAGCTCCGGATGGGCCTCGGCCCAAGGCTCTTGGAAAATGTACCCAAGCTGCGGCACCGAGGCCGGGACACCCAGGGCCTGCTGCACCTCGCCGATACCGATCAGGCGCCGATAGCCCTGGGCCTCGAGCCGGGCGCCGAAATGCCAATAGTTCAGGACCGCGTCGAGCTCGCCGCTCTTCAGCTTCTCGGTCAGCAACGGCGGTGCGCCATAGACCGGCTCGGCATCCTTGGTGAGATCGATGCCGGCTGTGTGCTTGGCGTAGGCCTGCAGCATCAGCCAGCCCTTGTCGAGTGCGCCGCCGGCGACACCGATCCGCTTGCCCTTCAGATCGGCCACCGAGGCGATCGGGCTGTCGGCGGCGACCATCACCGCGCCGACATTGCTGGAATAGGGGATGAAGGTCAGCGGGACACCGTCATGGCGCTGGCGCGAGACGAACAGCCAGTCCTCGACGATCGCGTCCACGGCACCCCCCATCAGTGCCACGTCTGCCGCATCGTTGGCGCCGAACGGCACGACCTCCAGGGTGAAGCCTTCCTTGGCATCGAGGCCGCGTGCCTTGATGACGTCGAGCTCCCAGCTCACCGTGCCGAACTTGAGCACGCCGACTTTCATTGTGCCGAGATCGGCGGCCTGGGCCGAGGCCGCCACCAGGGCCGCGAGCGCGACGAGCATCCCTCGCATACCGCGCCACATGGTGCCTCCCGAGATTTGGTTGCCGGCCATGCCGGGGACGATACTGCCGTGCTAGTGCGAACCGGGATTCGCCGCAAGCGATCGGCGGCCCGCTCGAGGGCCGGCCATCGCGGGCGGCGGTGAACCCCCTGCATCGCGGCGGGCGAGGTTGCAGAAATGTAGGGCTGTGTGCGATTAGACCGGCAACTATGGTGGCCTTCCAACCGCGGATGCCACTGCCGGAGAATGGCGATGCAGGAAAGCCCAAGCTCGGAGCGGGTCAGGATCCGCGCTTGCCAGACCCTCGCGGACGACTGGTACGTCCTGCGCAAGTATCGGTTTGACTATCGGCGGGCGGACGGCACCTGGCAGGAGCTCACCCGGGAAGCGTATGATCGCGGCAACGGGGCGGCCATCCTGCTCTACAACCGGGCGCGGGGGACAGTTTATCTGACACGGCAGTTCCGGCTGCCGGCGTTCGTGAACGGCCATGCCGACGGCATGCTGCTCGAGGCACCGGCCGGCCTGCTCGACGCCGAGGCGCCGGCCGACGCGATCCGCCGCGAGGTGGAGGAGGAGACCGGCTTCCGGCTCGGGCGCGTGACCGAGCTGTTCACGGCCTATATGAGCCCGGGCTCGGTGACCGAGCGGCTGCATTTCTTCGCGGCCGAGGTCGGTGCCGCGGACCGGGTCGCCGCTGGCGGCGGCGATGAAGGCGAGGGCGAGGACATCGAGCTGGTCGAGCTGCCCTTCTGGGCGGCGCTGGCCGCGATCGGCCGCGGCGAGATCGTCGACGGCAAGACGATCATGCTGCTCTATCACGCCCGGGTGGCCGGCCTCCTCGGCGGCTGAGCGGCGGATTGGACTGGGACCATGTCCGCGTCCTGCTGGCGGTCGCCGATGCCGGCGGGCTGAGGCGGGCCGCGGACGCGCTCGGTCGCAGCGAGGCCACGATCGGGCGGCAGGTCACGGCGCTCGAGGGCGCCTTGGGTGTCCGGCTGATCGAGCGGCTGGCCAACCGGGTCGAGCTGACGCCGACCGGCCGGCGGCTGGCGGACGCGGCACGGGGCATGGCGGAGAGTGCCGCGGCCATCGAGCGGCTGGCATTGGCTGCTGCCGCGGCGCCGGGCATGCCGGTCCGGGTGACCGCGACTGGCTCGATGGCCCTGTTCCTGGCCGGGCATCTCGACCGACTGCTCGCCGCCGCCGCGCCGGCGCCGCTCGAGCTGGTGGCGACGCGTGCGGCGCTGAGCCTGCCGCGCCGCGAGGCCGAGGTGGCGCTGCGCATGCGGCGGCCGCCGGAGCAGGGCAATCTGGTGGTGCGGCGGGTCGGCCGGCTCGCCTTCGCGCTCTACGCCCGGCGCGGGATGTCGAGCGACGAGGTGATCGGCCTGCGCGCCGACCCTGGCTCGCGGCAGTCCGCCTGGCTGGAGCGGCAAGCCCCGACCCCGCCGCGGCTGCGGCTGGCGGATGTGCCGTTGCGTCTCGCGGCAGTCCGCCAAGGGCTCGGCAGCTCCCTGCTGCCCTGCTTCCTGGGCGATGGGGAGCCCGGGCTCGAGCGCCTGGGCCCACCTCCGCCGGAGCTGGTCGAGGAGGTCTATCTTCTGGTCCACCGCGACCTGCGCGACCTGCCCCAGGTCCGGGCCGTGGCGCTGGAGCTCACGCGGCTTCTGCGCGAGCAGGACGACCGCCTCGCCGGCGGGGCGAGTGTGCCACAGTCGCCCTAGAACCCGACGCGGGTGCTTGAACCTCGGGTCGAGTGGCATTGTTGGTCGACCAGCGCACGGTTGCGCCATCTATGCCGTGTTGGTAGCGTTCCATCGGCGGTTAGGCGACTCTCAGTTAAGGCGAGTCGCCCGATCGGCGATCCCGTGCCGTCCGGACCGCGACGGCCGGGCCGGTCGACCGCCTGTGTCCATCAAGAACGCTGGGAGCGCCCATGTCGCGATCTGGAGCGGCCATCGCCGCCATCGCCGCCCTATGCCTGTCCGCCGGCTCGGCCGCTGCCGTGAGCTTCCAGGCCACGGTGATCGACGCCAACGGCCCGAGCCGAGTCTGGGGCAAGGGGGTGGGCGACCTCAACGGGGACGGGTACGCCGACCTCGTCGTCGGCAGCTATGACGGCGGCCTCTACTGGTACCAGAACCCCGGCTGGACCAAGCGAACGATCAGCGCCTCCGCGCACATCGAGGAGGACATGGCGGTCGTCGACTACGACAAGGACGGCCGCACGGACGTGGTGGCGATCACCAAGGGCGGGGTCACCTTCTTCCGCCATACCGCCACCGGCTGGACGGCCAACCTCCTGGTGCGCGGCGTCGATCTGCACGACATCGTCGTCAGCGATCTCGACGGCGACGGCGTGCGCGACCTCGCCGGCCGCGGCCAGGGGGCGGCGGGCAACCGGATCTATCTCTGGCGCCGCGCCGGACCCGGCCAGATGCTGCGCACGCAGATCGACCTGCCGATCGGCGGCGAGGGCTTCGACCAGCGCGACCTCGACCGGGACGGGCGCAACGACCTGGTCATCGGCCGCTACTGGTTCCGCAACACCAGCGCCCCAGGCAGGCTGTCCTTCACGCGCTATCTCTACAATGCCGCGGCCCCGGTGAACGCCTATGTGGCGCTCGGGGACATCAACATGGACGGCCGGGTCGACATCGTGACCTCGCCCGCCGAGCCCAACAATGGCCGCTACCGGGTCAGCTGGTTCCAGGCGCCGGCCAACCCGACCGGCGGCTGGGCCGAGCATGTGATCCAGGACAATGTCGAGACCGTGACCCACTTCGTGGGCGTGGCCGACGTCGACCGGGACGGCGACCTCGACATCGCCTCGGCGCTGACCCATCTCGCCGACAACCCCTCGATCAAGCTCTACCTCAACCGCGACCACAGGGGTGCCTTCAACGCGCCGCAGATCATCGCCCACACCAGCTCGCACAGCATGAAGTTCGTGCGGGTCGGCAATGATGCAGGCCCCAGCCTGTTCGGCGCCGACTATGGCAATCTCGGGCGGACCCCGATTCGGCTGTTCCGCTGGCGCGCCAACTGACATCACGACCGGCATCGGCCCGACGCTGTCGCCCAAAGCGCACAGTGTCGGGCACGGTATGCGCTGCGGTTGTCTTAATAAGGATTGTTCCGCTATTTGCAGGCCACTTGCCTGTCGCGTGAGTGCCATGGTGCTGTGACTTCATGCCCACAGTTCTGGGCTTGTAATCTCAAGGTTGCGTCTAGTCAGGATCAATGATCAATAGGGAGTGGAGGGAAGGCGGCTGGGTGTCTTGACCAGCGGTCGGGCTCAGAAACCATGAATGGTTCGATGGCCCAAAACTGCGAACCAATAACGCATAGCCGTCCCCCGCAGCCTCAGCATCGAACCGCAAAAAGCGGAGAACGCTCCCATGTCAGCCCTGGCTCGCCGCATCGGCGCGTGCGTCACGGTATCGGTATGCGCTCGCGTCTCGCCGATGGCCCGGCTCCTGATAGCACTGCTTGTGTGGGCGGCGGCCTCGGGCGCCGCCGTCGCGCAGGTCACCTTCGACCATGTCGTGGTCGACGGCACTGGGCCGTCCCGGGTCTGGGGCAAGGGGGCCGGCGATCTGGACGGCGACGGCCGGGTCGATCTGGTCGAGGGCAGTTATGACGGTGGCCTCTACTGGTACCAGAACCCAGCCTGGACCAAGCGGACGATCAGCTCCGGCGCCAGGATCGAGGAGGACATGGAGGTCGTCGACCTCGACAAAGACGGGCGCAAGGACATCGTCTCGGTGACCACCGGCGGGGTGACCTGGTTCCGCAACATCGGCACCGGCTGGACCGCGACGGTGCTGGTGACCGGGCTCGACATCCACGACATCGAGGTCAAGGACCTGGACGGCGACGGCAAGCTCGACCTGGTCGGGCGGAACCAGGGCAGCACCGGCAACATCCTCTACTTCTGGCGCCAGGGCGCCTCGCTCGCCACCTGGACGCGCACCACCATCACACTGCCGGAAGGCGGCGAGGGCCTGCTGGCGGTGGACCTCGACCGAAACGGCAAGGTCGACGTGGCGGTCGGCAAGTACTGGTTCAGGAACAACAGCAGCGTCGGGGCGCTGTCCTTCATCCGCTACACCTACAATGCCGGTGCCGAGAAGAACGCCTACATCGCCGCCGGCAAGATCAACGGCGACAGCTATGTCGACCTGGTCGTCACGCCCTCCGAGCCGAAGGGCGGCAGGGGTGACATCGCCTGGTACCTGGCCCCGGCGACGACCACGAACGGCTGGACCAAGAGGGTGATCCAGGCCGGCGTGGAATCGGTGCACCATTTCGTCGGCGTGGCCGATTTCGACGGCGACGGCGACAACGATGTCGCGACCGCCATGACCCATGTCGGCACTGATCCCAAGGTCAAGCTCTTCTACAACAGCAACGGGGCGGGCGCATTCGGCCCAGCGATCATCGTCGCCAACACCAGCTCGCACAGCATGAAGATCATCGACCTCGCCAACAGCGGGCTGAAGAGCCTGTACGGGGCCGACTATGGCATCCGCGGTCCCACCGAGATCGACCTGTGGCAGGCGCGCGCGGGAACCCCCGCCCCGATCGCGGTCGCGGATAGCGCCGCCACCGACGCCAACGAGGCGGTGACGATCGCCGTGCTCGCCAACGACACCGGCACAGGCCTGACCGTCTCCGCCGTGACCGTGCCTGCCAACGGCACCGCCGCGATCAATGCCGGCCAGACCGTGACCTACACGCCCAGCGCGGGCTACACCGGCGCCGACAGCTTCCAGTACACGATCAAGGACGGCACCAACCGCACCGCCTCGGCCTCGGTTGCCGTGACCGTGCGCAACCGGATCCCGGTGGCGGCAGACGACGAGGCCACGACCCAGGCCGGCACGGCGGTGACCATCCCGGTGCTGGCCAACGACAGCGACC
>JBGAKU010000174.1:0-11707 GCA_044224255.1 Geminicoccaceae bacterium | reverse complement strand
TGCAGCGTTGATGGCGGCCACCGCCACGGCCGCGCGGCCGCCTTTGCACCTCGGCCAGGAAGCCGTGCTGGCCGCGATCCTGGCTGCCGCCCTCGTCGTCCTCGCCTTCACCAGCGAGCGGTTCCTCACGATCGAGAACCTGCTCAACCAGGGCCGGCTCGCCTGCGAGGTCGGGCTGGTCGCCCTGCCCATGACCCTGATCATCGTCACCGGTGGGATCGATCTCTCGGTCGGCTCGATCCTCGGCCTGTGCGCGATCATGCTGGGCGTGCTGTGGAAGAATCTCGGCCTGCCGCTGGAGCTCGCCATCTTCCTCACCCTGGCGATCGGCACCTGCGCCGGGTTGGTCAACGGGTTGGTGATCACCCGCATCGGCGTGCCGCCCCTGATCGCCACGCTTGCCACCCTCGCCCTCTATCGCGGCCTCGCCGAGGGGATCAGCCAGGCCCGCTCAGTGCGCGGCTACCCCGACTGGTTCTTCACCCTCGGCCAGGGTGAGCTGCTCGGCGTGCCGACCCAGCTCTGGCTCCTGCTCGCCGCCATTCTGGTGTTCGGCGTCCTGCTCGCCCGCACCACCTTCGGCCGCACCCTCTACGCCATCGGCAACAACGAGACCGCCGCCCGCTTCTCCGGCCTCGCCGTCGACCGCGCGAAGCTCACCATCTATGCGCTCTCCGGCCTCATGGCGGCGCTCGCCGCCTGGATCTTCGTCAGCCGGGTCTCCACCACCCGCTCCGACATGGGCACCGGCCTCGAGCTCGACGCCATCGCCGCGGTCGTCCTGGGCGGCACCTCCATCTTCGGCGGCACCGGCTCGATCCTCGGCACCGTGCTCGGCGTGGTCCTGGTCCAGCTGCTCAAGAATGGTCTGGCGCTCACTGGCGTGAAGGGCGACGCCACCATCGTCGTGATCGGCGTCGTGCTGATCCTCTCGATCCTGCTCACCAACCTCCTGCAGCGGCGCGGCGCCGGCGAGTAGCCAGCCTCACCTGGCCGCGGCAAGCTCCGTCCGTGCAGCGAGCTCGGCCAGGATTGCCGCCCTTCGACCCCATTCTCGCAGCGATGGATGGCTCTCCTCGGCGTCGCCCGACGGTGTGTCATTGCGTGACGTGAGTCGGGTGGACGGTGTACCCGGCTGGCAAGCGGACGCGAGTTCCGATCATTCCCCGGCTTGCCCTGGTCCGGTCGACGCGCGCATCCTCTTCGCGCCGAGAGCGTCCTTGGTCATGCACGGTGGAGAGGTCACTCGATGGTTCGACGGTGCCGGTGATGGATCGTCAGGATCTGCTCGTGCGCAATGTCCGCCCCTGCGGAGGCGAGGCATGCAGCATCGTGGTGCGCGCCGGCCGGATCGCCGCCATCGGGCCGGCCGACCATAAGGAGCAGGAGGGGACGCTGGCGCATGACGGCGGCGGTGCCTTGCTCCTGCCCGGCCTGATCGATGCGCACACCCATCTCGACAAGAGCTTTCTAGGCTATCCCTGGCAGCCCAATGGCGGCGGCCCCAGGATCATCGACTTCATCGAGAACGAGCGCCGCCTCAAGGCGAGGTTGGGGCTCGACGCCGCGCAGCAGGCGGAACGCCAGGCCCTCCGCTCCATCGCGCTGGGCACGACCCACATCCGCAGCCATGTCGACGTCGATCCGCAGGTCGGCGTGCGCAGCATCGAGGGTGTGCTCGCCACCCGCGAGAAGCTGGCCGGGATCGTCGACATCCAGATCGTCGCCTTCCCGCAGTGGGGGCTGCTCAGCTGTCCCGGTACCGCCGAGCTGATGGAGGAGGCGCTGCGCCTGGGTGCCGACATCGTCGGCGGGCTCGACCCCGCCGCGATCGACCGCGACCCGAAGGGCCATCTGGATCTGGTCTTCGCGCTGGCCGAGCGCTTCGACCGGCCGATCGACATCCATCTGCACGAGCCCGATCATCTGGGCGCCTTCGACCTGCGTGAGGTCTGCCTACGCACACGGGCGCACGGCATGCAGGGGCGCGTCATGCTCAGCCATGCCTTCTCGCTCGGGGCCGACGACCCGGACCTGGTCGCCGGGCAGGTGGAGGCGCTGGCGTCAGCCGGAGTCGCGATCATGACCACGGGGCCTGCCGGCTGGCCGGCACCGGCCGTGGCCGACCTCCACGCCGCCGGCGTCACGATCTGCTCCGGCAATGACGGCATGCGCGACGCCTGGCAGCCCTTCGGCGACGCCGACATGCTCGCTCGGGCCAATGCCGTGGCACAGCGCAACGAGTTCCGTCGCGACGAGGGGCTGGAGCTGGCGCTGGCGACGGCGACCGGCCTTGCGGCGCGAGCGATCGGCCTGTCCGACTACGGGCTGGAGGTCGGGGCCATGGCCGACTTCCTGCTGGTCGAGGCCGAGACGGTCGCCGAGGCTGTGGCAGCACCGCCACCGCGCACGCTGGTGGTCAAGGCCGGTCGGATCGTCGCCCGCGACGGGCAGATCACGGCTCTGCCGAGCTGACGGATGACCATGACCTCGCCCGTGCTCGACGTCCGCAATCTCCGGATCGAGTTTGCGACCCGCCGCGGCCCCGTGGTCGCCATCGACGACATCTCGTTCACGATCGGCCGCGGGGAGATCCTGGGCGTGGTCGGCGAGTCGGGTGCCGGCAAGTCGCTCACCGGCAACGCGGTGATCGGCCTGCTGCAGCCGCCGGGGCGCATCGCGGGCGGCAGCATCCATCTCGGCGGTGAGCGGATCGACGGGCTGCCGGAAGCCAGCATGCGGCAGATCCGCGGCCGCCGGGTCGGCGCCATCTTCCAGGACCCGCTGACCAGCCTGGACCCGCTGTTCACGGTCGGCAGCCAGCTCGTCGAGACCATCCTCGCCCATCTGCCGATGTCGCGTGCCGATGCCCGTGCCCGGGCCCTGGCGTTGCTGACCGAGGTCGGCATCCCGGCCCCCGAGGCGCGCATCGACCAATACCCGCACCAGTTCTCGGGCGGCATGCGCCAGCGGGTGGTGATCGCCCTGGCGCTGGCCGCCGAGCCCGAGCTGATCGTGGCCGACGAGCCGACCACCGCACTCGACGTCTCGGTGCAGGCCCAGATCACCGCCCTGCTCAAGCGGCTCTGCCGCGATCACGGGACCGGCATCATGCTGATCACCCACGACATGGGCGTGATCGCCGAGACGGCCGATCGCGTGGCGGTCCTCTATGCCGGGCGCGTTGTCGAGATCGGGGCGGTCGAGGAGGTGCTGCGCCGGCCGCAGCATCCCTACACGGCAGCCCTCATGGGCTCGATTCCGTCCCTGGAGCGCAGGGCGGAGCGACTGGCCCAGATCGACGGCGCCATGCCGCGCCCGGGGCGCCTGCCGCCGGGCTGCGCGTTCCATCCCCGCTGCACGTCGCGCGGGCCGAAGTGCGAGACGAGCCGGCCGGAGCTGCGTCCGACCGCCACCTCCGTGAGCGCCTGCTGGCTGACCCAGGGCGGGACGAATGCCTGATCTGGTGGGAGTTCGACACTTCGTGGTGACGGGGTGCGCTGGATGGTTTTGTATCCGATCATGCAGTGGTTTTGCACACGATCAGAGCGGGGGTGTCTGCGTATCGGGCAGGCTGGGGTGCGGAGCCGCCGACACCAACCCAGCCACGAGAAGGGCTGGATCGCTACTACGTCGTCGTTTCCATTGATCTGACGTTCGCGTAACGGCCCAGGATCTCGCCGATGCTGTACGACGACCGGGCAGGGGTCTGGTAGGCGCGCGATTCGACCGCCTGCAGGTGGCCGTCCATCACGGCGATCGCCCGGTCGGCATCGCCGGCGCGCAGGGCTGCGATCACTTGGCGATGCTCCGAGACGGCGCAGTCGGCCGAGTGCGGGCGGCCATGCACCGCCAGGATCAGGGACGAGCGGGCGATCAGATCATCGATGAGGGAGCGCATGACCTCGTTGCCGCTGATCGAGGCGAGCAGGACGTGGAACTCGCCGGCCAGCCGGATCGAGGCATGCGGATCGGTGCCATCGATATGGGCCTCGGTCTCGCGCAGGACATGCAGCTCGAGCAGCTCGAGCTGCCGTGGCAAGATGCCGTCCGCGAGAATCCGGACGATCTCGCGCTCGAGGCAGCGCCGCACCATGAACACGTGTTGCGCCTGCTCCAGGCTCGGGATCGCCACGGTGGCACCGCGATTGCGCTGCACCGCGACGAGGCCATGGCTCCGCAGTCGGGTGATCGCCGCCCTGACCACGGTGCGGCTGACACCGAAATGCCGACCGATCGCATCCTCGGGCAGCTTCGTCCCCGGATGGAGCGCCTGCTCGGTGATCGCCTGGTGAAGCGTACGGTAGATCTCATCCGAGCGGGATTGCGCCGCTTCCAAACCAGAGCTCTCGGCTATGCTCATCCTGGCTGTCGCTCCGACGATATGACCCCATTCCTCAAACAGGCTGTCAGGCTGCAGGCAAGTCCAAGATAGCACACAAATCGTGGACGGATCGTACGCAATCTGCTCAACATCGCATTAGCCGGCTGAACAGGGGAGAGCCGGCCGGCACTCGCATGAGTGGCATGATCGTTGCCAAGGGCTGGTCGATGCCGAGTTCCGACCTGGACATCCGAATGCCGCGAGTCCTGACGCAGCCCGGATCGCTGCGCCCCCGCCGCTGCCGCAACAGCCTCTCAGTCCACAACGCCCGCACCAATCACGGGAGGAACCCGATGCGTCCGTTCGCCGGCATGAAGTGTCTGCTATTGGCCTCGGCCCTAGGGCTCGCCGCGCTGGCGCCGGCGGCGGCCAACACCCTGCGCTTCGCGGAAGTCAACGAGATCAACTCGATGGACCCGCATGCCGCGCGGGACGATTTCACCTTGAGCCTGCTCAACAACGTCTATGAAGGGTTGGTGCGCTGGAACCAGGATCTCAAGCTGGAGCCCGCGCTGGCGCAAAGTTGGGAGATCATCTCGGATACCGAGTGGCGCTTCCATCTTCGGCCGGGGGTGACCTTCCACAACGGGAATCCGTTCACGGCCGACGACGTCATCTTCTCATACGAGCGCGCGGGCTCGGAGGGCTCACCCTTCGCCGGCCTGCTCGAGCCGGTCGCCGAAGTCGTCAAGGTCGACGATCTGACGGTCGACTTCAAGCTGAAGCGCAAATATGCGCTGCTGCTGAACGACTTCGCCGGCTGGTACATCATGGACAAGGAGTTCCAGGAATCGGTCGGCGCCGCCAAACCGCTCGACCTCTCCACGAACACCGGCGGGGCGATGGTGACACAGGGCGTCGGTACCGGCCCCTTCAAGCTGGTCAGCCGCGAGCCCGACGTGCGGACGGTGTTCGCCGTCAACGACAAGTGGTGGGACCAGCGCAAGCACAATATCGACGAGATCGTCTATACGCCGATCAGCTCGAACGCGACCCGGGTGGCGGCGTTGCTGTCCGGCGAGGTCGATTTCATCCGCAACGTGCCCCCGCAGGACGTCGCCAAGGTCGAATCCACGCCGGGCATGAAGATCATGCGCGCGCCGCACCTGCGCAACATCTTCTTCGGCATGGACCAGATGAGCCCGACCCTAGCTGGCAGCGGGCTCGACAAGAACCCACTCGCCGACGTCAAGGTGCGCCAGGCGATCGCGCAGGCGATCGACATCGAAGGCATCAAGCGCAGCATCATGCGCGGCAACAGCCGGCCAACGGCGATCCCCATGGCGCCCGAGCTGCCGTTCTACGACGCGAGCCTCGACGTCCGCTTCCCCTACGACCTGGCTGCCGCCAAGCAGCTGATGACCGAGGCGGGCTATCCGGACGGGTTCACCCTGCCCATGGACTGCCCGTCCGGCTCGTTCATCAACGATGAGCAGATCTGCCAGGCCGTCGTCGGCATGCTGGCCAAGATCGGGATCAAGGCGCAGCTCACCATGCACACGCCGGTGCAGGCGGACACCGAGCTGCCGGCCGGCAAGTACGTGTTCTACATGCTGGGTTGGGCCGGTCTGCCGACCATCGACGTCTACAACATCATGACCGCGACCATGGCCACGCCCAAGGGTGACATGGGGGCCTGGAACCCGAACGGCTTCTCGGATGCCCGCGTCGACGAGCTGATCCCGCTGATCGGCGCGGAGTACGATCCCGAGAAGCGGCAGGCGATGATCTCCGAGGTGATCAAGATCCATCGCGACAAGGTCGGCAAGATCATGCTGCACCAGCAGTTCCTGACCTGGGGCATGAGCGACAAGGTCAACGCGATCGTGCCCGCCGACGAGTACACCCGCTTCTGGTACTACACGATGAACTAAGGCCAGGCGCTGGGGCGGCACCACCCGCCCCGGCCGGTCGACATCATGGTCGCCTTTCTGCTCACGAGACTCGCCAGTGCCGCGGTCGTCATGCTGACCGTGGCCCTGGTGTCGTTCAGCATCTTCAACTTCCTCGGCGACCCGGTGAACAACATCCTGGGCGTCAACGCGACCCTCGAGCAGCGCCAGGAGCTGCGGGTCACCCTCGGGCTCGACCAGCCCACCATCGTCCAGTTCTGGCGTTTCGTGGAGCGGGCCGCCACCGGCGACTTCGGCGTCTCCTACCGCAACCGCCAACCCGTGCTCGACGTGATCCTGGCCCGCCTGCCGGCGACCCTGGAGCTGGTGTTCGTCGCCACGCTGATCGCCCTGGCGCTCGGCGTGCCTTTGGGGATCTACACCGCCCTGAGACCGTCCGGCGCGCTCACCCGCGTCCTGCAGGCGATCTCCCTGCTCGGCATCTCCATGCCGCAATTCCTGATCGGCATGCTGCTGATCCTGATCTTCGCGGTCGAGCTGCGCTGGCTGTCGGCCTTCGGTCGCGGCGAGGTCGTCCGGATCGGCTGGTGGACCACCGGCCTGCTCACGGTCTCCGGGCTCAAGGCGCTGATCATGCCCGCGATCACGCTCGCCGTGTTCCAGCTCTCGATGATCATGCGGCTGGTGCGCTCGGAGATGCTCGAGGTCGTGCGCGCCGACTTCGTCAAGTTCGCCCGTGCGCGCGGCCTGCCCGACAAATCGGTCTATCTGCGCCACGCCCTGCGCAACAGCCTGCTGCCGGTGATCACGATCACCGGTCTGCAGATCGGCTCGCTGATCGCCTTCGCCATCGTCGCCGAGGCCGTGTTCCAGTGGCCGGGCCTGGGCCTTTTGATCCTGCAGGCGATCGAGTTCGCCGACTTCCCGGTCATGGCCGCCTATCTCGCCTTTGTCGGCGCCGGCTTCGTGCTCGTGAACCTGATCGTCGACCTGCTCTATCTCGTCGTCGATCCGAGGCTGCGTGCCCGATGAGCGCTCTCGCCGCACGAGCCTGGCGGCACCTGCGCGAGAACGATCTCGCCTGGAGCTGGGCGCATACGCCGAGTGCCGTGATCGCCACGCTCCTGCTGCTGGTCCTGATCGTCTCGGCACTCGGCGCCAACCTGATCGCTCCGCACACGCCGTTCGATCCGGCGACCCTCGAGATCATGGACGCGCGCCTGCCACCGGTCTGGCTGGAGGGCGGCAGCACGACCTATCTCCTCGGCACCGACGAGCAGGGCCGGGACATCCTGTCGACCATCCTCTACGGTATGCGGATCTCGATCTTCGTCGGCCTCGCAGCGGTCATCTTCTCGGCCGTGCTCGGCACCCTGCTCGGCCTGGTCGCCGGCTATTTCGGCGGCTGGGTCGACACCGTCATCATGCGCCTGGGCGACGTGCAGCTCAGCTTTCCGACCATCATGATCGCGTTCTTCATCGACGGGGTCGCGCGCGTCGTGATGCCGCCGGAGCTGCGCGAGGACCTGCGCCTCTACGTGGTCATCCTGGCGATCGGCGTCGCCGACTGGGTGCAGTACGCCCGCACGGTGCGGGCGGTGACGATGGTCGAGCGCGGCAAGGACTATGTCGCCGCGGCCCGGATCAGCCATGTCTCCGGCTGGCGCATCCTGACACGGCACATCCTGCCCAACACCCTGGGCCCGGTGCTGGTGCTGGGCACGCTCGGGCTCGCCGTCGCGATCCTGACCGAGGCCATCCTCTCGTTCCTGGGCCTCGGCGTGCCGCCGACCCAGCCGTCCTTGGGCACGCTGATCCGCGCCGGCAACGATCTCCTGCTCTCGGGCGAATGGTGGATCTCGCTGTTCCCGGGCTTCGCGCTCGTGCTCCTGGTGCTCGCCGTCAACATGGTGGGCGACTGGCTGCGCGACGCGCTCAATCCACGCCTTCGCTGAACGATCTCGGAGCCAACGGGCCATGGCCGACCTGCTCGTCACCAACGTCCGACCCGATGCCGGGGCACCGGCCGACATCCTGATCCGGGACGGCCGTATCGAGGCGATCGGCGCCAGCCTGCCGCGGCCACCCGGCATTTCGGTCGAGGACGGTGGCGGCGCCATCGCCATCGCACCGTTCGTCGAGCCCCATGTCCACCTGGACAAGATCCTCTGGGGCCTGCCCTGGCACAGCATCAACGTGCCGCCCTCGCTGCGCGCGATGATCGACAACGAGGTCGAGATCCGCCGCACCCTCCCCTGGAGCGTGCGCGAGCGTGCCGGCAATCTGATGCGCCAGTGCGTCGCCATGGGCTCCACGCACATCCGCAGCCATGTCGACGTTGACCCGAATTACGGCCTCAGCAACCTGCACGGGGTTCTCGAAGCCTGGGAAGGCACCAAGCACGCCGTGGGGCTGGAGATCGTCGCCTTCCCGCAGACCGGCATGCTGATCAATCCCGGCACCGCCGGACTGATGGAGGCAGCGCTCGACGAGGGGGCCAGCGTCGTCGGCGGCATCGATCCCGCCGGCATCGACGGCGATCCGAGGGGCCATCTCGACACCATCTTCGCCATCGCCGACCGTAAGGGGGCGAAGATCGACATCCATCTCCACGAGCGGCACCATCTCGGCCTGTTCGAGCTGGAGATGATCGTCGAGCGCACGCAAGCGCTGGGTATGCAGCGCCGGGTCGTGGTCAGTCATGCCTTCTGCCTCGGTGACGCGAGCCGGGACCAGCAGCGACGTATGGCCGAGACGCTGGCCGAGGCCGGGATCGGCATCATCTCGGCGGTCCCGGGCGACATCGCCTTCCCGCCGATGTTCGATCTGGCCGAGGCCGGCGTGCGCTGCGCAGTTGCCTCGGACTCCCTACGCGACACCTGGAACCCGCACGGCAACGGCGACATGCTCGAGCGCTGCTGGCTGCTGTCCTGGCGGACCCACTGCCGCACCGATGCCGAGCTGATCGCAGCACTGCGCATGGGCACCGCGCGCGGCGCGGCGCTGCTCGACCTCGAGGGCTATGGTCTGGCGCCGGGCTGCGAGGGCAGCCTCGTGCTGATCCCCGGGGAGAACCTGGCGCAGATCGTGGTCGACCGGCCGCGCCGTGCGCTGGTGGTCAAGCGCGGCCGGGTGGTCGCCCGCGACGGCGCCTGGATCGGGGCCATCTGAGCCGATGCAGCCGCCCCTGCTCCGCGTCGAGGATCTGACCCGCTGGTTCGATGTCTCCAAGCCGCTGGTGCAGCGGCTGGTCGAGCGGGCGCCGCGCCGGATCGTCAAGGCGGTGGAGGGCGTGAGCTTCGCCATCCCCGGCGGCAGTACCCTGAGCCTCGTCGGCGAGTCAGGCTGCGGCAAGTCCACCGTCGCCCGCTTGGTCGCCGGCCTGGATCGGCCGACCCGCGGCTCGATCCAGTTCCACGCTGCGCGCACGGGCCGGGTCCGGCTGCAGATGGTGTTCCAGGACCCGATGGGCAGCCTCAATCCGCGCTGGAAGGTGGGCCGCAGCATCGGCGAGCCACTGGACCGCTGGCTCTCCACGCGCGACCGTCAGGCCCGCATCGCCGAGCTGCTCGGCACCGTCGGGCTCGCCGCCGCCGATGCCGACCGCTATCCGCACGAGTTCTCCGGCGGGCAGCGGCAGCGGATCTCGATCGCGCGGGCGCTCGCGGCCGATGCCGAGTTCCTGGTGCTCGACGAGCCGACCTCGGCCCTGGACGTGTCGGTCCAGGCCCAGGTGCTCAATCTGCTCAAGGACCTGCAGCAGCGGCTCGGGCTCACCTTCCTGTTCATCAGCCACAATCTCGCGGTGGTGCGCCACGTCTCGGACCGGATCGCGGTCATGTATCTCGGCCGCGTGGTCGAGGAGGGACCAGCGGCGGAGGTGCTCGCCGCTCCGGCACATCCCTACACCCGTCTCCTGCTCGAGACCGTCCCCGACCCCTTCCGACCCCGTCGTGATCGCCTACCCCTGACCGGCGAGGTCCCCAACCCGATCAACCTGCCCAGCGGCTGCGGCTTCCACCCGCGCTGCCCCCTGGTCATGCCCGTCTGCCGGAGCGAGCGACCGGAACTCCGCGACCTTCCGCCGGCCAGAAAGGTCGCGTGTCACGCAGTCGGCGAGAATTGGACGCCCCGGGTAGGACGTTCGTCGTCGTAACAACGGAGGTTGTCCCCGGCCGAGCGGGCGGGGCTGGCGAGCATTCAGCTACAAGGCGAACAATCGATTTCGCTGGTGGAGCCGGCCGGGATTGAACCGGCGACATCCTGCTTGCAAAGCTACTGTTTAGGCTCCTCATAGCTGAACATACGGCATCAGAACCTTGCTGTTTCAATCAGTTGGCCTGCACATACCGAACATACTGCATCAGGCCACCACGCCCCTTTCCGGTGCAACAGAATGCAACGGGCGACCGAAGGGGCGCTGCCCACAGCCCTGCCCTCGACGAGCTTGCCGCTGTAGATTAGAATTACCTTATTAAAAGCTTTCTCGCTACGCGCGGCTTCCTACTGACAAAGCGGGAGGCCGGTCGTGGCTCACTTATATGAACAAAACTGCATATATCCACGAAGCCTGCATCAAGGCGAACCCGGAAATCCTAACCGAGTGTGAGCAGTGCGGCGGGCGTGGATATGAGATTGTCGCCGCCCACCACGGGGATTGTGACGGCACTTGCGCCCACTGTCCGGTTCCGGAGCAAGAGCGGTGTTACCAGTGCGGAGGAGCTGGTGAGTATCCCGGCCGTCCCATCCGCCTTGCCGATGTACTGCTGGCGATGACACCTGACAGGCAACCGATTTCTGTGGATGGGAATGGCGTTGTGACTTCCTATAAAGCGGCAGCAGATGGGATAACCCCTGTCTGGGATAAGCAGTCTTCTTGGAACCTCTGCGCCGACGACCTCACCCAGCAATCCACCGAGTGCATCGACTTCCTGTACGAGCTTCTGAAATAACCCTTCAGATTTATGAGGGCGGGTTAGGTTTGGTAACATACAATTCCATACCATCCTGCCCAAAAAGTATCTCGCTGGGAAGCTCCTTGCAGCAGAGAAAGAAGCTCATTGACGGCGTTGCCGCATCGCCTGATCGGACTAGAAACCACTTACCGTCGTTGCTAGTCAAATCTGGGATGAAACGATTGAGCATGCCTCCCATCGGTCGGTGGTCGCTGGGACCGCGTGCAAGGTCAGGTTGAGAAAGCCGATCTTTCTCTTCAACAGGTATCCCAATCATGAAAGGGTGCCACGTTCCAGCTCGTGGCCGAACCTCGATATAAAAGCCATTAGCCGCTCGATATGTCTTCATCACGAACGGCGTCAGTTCGTTGCGCCTGATGCTAGGCGACCGCTGTTCAACTTCCGCCTTAATGCGTTCCAACCATTCTCGGTCCTCTAGGACCACGCACAGACGGCTGCTAACGGCTGGCGGAAATAACGAGATATCACCGCGCGAACGCGCGATGGTTATGAGC
>JBGAKU010000173.1:0-11881 GCA_044224255.1 Geminicoccaceae bacterium | reverse complement strand
GCGCGCGCTGCTGGGTGACGGACCGCTGCTCGACGTCGCGGCCGGCGTTGGCCGCAACGCGCTGTGGCTCGCCGGCCAAGGCCTGGCGGCGACCGCGGTCGACATCTCACCCACCGCGATCGCCCGGTTGCGGGCCGCGGCCGAGGCGGCCGGCCTTCGAGTGGCGGCATACGCAGTCGACCTCGACGACGAGGATGCCCTAGCGGGGCTCGGCCCATTCCAAAGCCTCGTCGTAATCCGTTTCAAGCCCAGCGCCAGGCAATGGGGCCGGCTCCTGGACCGGCTGGCGCCGGGCGGCAGGGTGCTGCTCTGCTCCTTCCGCCCCGAGCAGCACGAGCGTCACGGCTTCCCGCTCGCCTACTGTCTCGGGCGTGTCGAGCTCGAAGCCGCCCTGGGAGCGCGCCTGCACCTGGAGGGCTGGTGGGACATCGACCGCGACGGTGAGCTCCTAGCCGGCTCCCTCTGGCAGCAACGGAGCGGCTGAGAGCCCCGGCGCCGCAGCCGGCGTGAGCGCCACGGGCGTCGCCTCGCCGCTGCTGCAGATCTCGCCGGCGAAATCGGCCACGCGGGTCGGCGGCGGCTCGGGACGGAGTGGCGGCAGGTCGAGGCCGGTGAGCCGGGTGAGCTTGTCCCACAGGAGCTCGGCCGTGGTCTGCTTGGGCAGCACGCGGATGTTCGCCATCATGCCCGCATCCTCGTGCTGCACCAGATGGCAGTGATAGACGAACTCGCCGGCAATGATCGGATTGGTGAACGGGATCTTCACCTCGACCACGCCTGGCTTCCCGTCGACCGCGTAGGGCAGGTTGACAACGTCGCGCAGGCCGCCGCCGAGGGTCTGATCAGGGCTGCCGGAGAACTTGGTGATCAGGAACTCGGTCTGGTGGATATGGAAGACATGGAGCTCCTGCGAGTAGTTGCGCAAGACCCAACGCTCGACCTGGCCGACGCGGGTCGTCGTGTCGACGCGGCTTTCCTTGTATTCCTTGTCGTTGATGTAGAACGTGTTGCCGTTGGCGCTCTCGGAGAAGTCGATGTAGCGGGTCCGATTGACGGGCAGTTTCGCCACGGTGTCGGAGTTGGGCTGGATTCGGTTCGGCCGGGCCGGGCCCTTCCGCAGGCGCTGCAGAATCGACGGATCGGCAGGCACGCGACTACCCGAGACGATGAACGTGCCCAGTCGGGTCGCCGGATTGGGATCGCCGGCAGGACCCGTGTCGACGTTCAAATGCCGCCAAGCATACTCGCCGGCAGCCCCGGCCCGCACGGCCACGGTGGCACGCGAGCCCGGGGGCATGAACACATGTCCGACCCGGACTGGATTCAACACCAGGATACCATCGCGCTCGATCAGCCAAAGGTCGTGGCCGTCGAGCTTCATGTCGAAGAAGGCGTCGGCCCCGAGATTGCCTAGCTCCCAGACCTGCCACTCACCCGGGCGCGCCTTGATCGGCGGGTTGGCGTAGCCGTTGAGGGACTTGGCTCGCGCGTCGCCGTCCTTGAAGCCGGGGAAGGTGAAGTCCTTGAAGACCATCACCCGCTGCCGCAGCCCGACCAGCTCGGGATATTGCTCGGGGATGAAGCCGTCGACGATGAGCATCCCCGACACGCCCGAGCCGATCTGATCGTCGACATAGGTGTGGACGTGCGCGTGGTACCAGTGCAGCCCGAGCGGGTGGTTGCTCGGGATCGGCACGTCGTAACGCAGGCTCTGGTCCGGCTTGATCCGGATGAACACGTTGTCGCCGTTCGGCAGCTTCGGCGAGACGTCCATGCCGTGATAGTGGACGTTGGTCGGCTGAGGACCGTCGATGTTGACCTGGGCCTTGCCGATCTCGTTCACGGCCTTCAGCCGGATGACGTCGCCGCGCCGCACCCGCAGCGTCGGCGCCATGTAATTGCCGTTGATCACGTTCGAGACGACCTTGCGGCCGCGCACCGTGATCTCGGCCGGTGCCACGGTCAGGGTGCCGCGCAGGACGCCGTCGACGCTGCGCAGCTCGGGAGGATTGGGCAGGTCGTCGATCGCGTCTGCGGCGCGGGCCGCCAGGGGCAGCATGGCGAGCATCGCGATGGCCAGACCGACGGCAGCGCGGCGGCCGCAGATTGGGACGATGCTCATCGCTTGCGGTTCCCCCCTGAATCGATTTCACTATTA
The DNA here is from genome assembly GCA_044224255.1 of Geminicoccaceae bacterium. Lineage (GTDB taxonomy): Bacteria > Pseudomonadota > Alphaproteobacteria > Geminicoccales > Geminicoccaceae > Benzoatithermus. Next base: position 9,723 of record JBGAKU010000173.1, on the reverse strand, counting down.
CGGTATCATGTTGGACAATCCCGCAGAAGATCGCGCGGGAGCACCATGGAGGGTGCCATGGTCCGATTCTATTTGGCTGCCTTGCCTGTCGTCGCGACGATGACGTTCGCCGTGCCGCCCCATCCTGGTGACGTTCGGCTGGCCCAGGCGTCGCGCGGGATCGAGTGCCATTGTCGCGCCGAGGGCCGGAACTACGAGCTGGGCGCCCGCATCTGCCTGCGCACCGCGACCGGCTACCGGCTCGCCGAGTGCCGCATGCAGCAGAACGTGACCTCGTGGATGTTCGGCCAGGAGGACTGCACGCCGACGGCGGATCGGTCAGCCGAGCCCGGAACGAGAACGGCCGCGCTCGCGCTTACGCCGCATTAACGAACGTCGCGCGACAATACCCGCCGACGATCGGTCGATGGACCGGGAGGCGGCGCGTGGATCATCGCACTCTGCTGAGCTTCACGGTGCTCCTGGTGCTGCTGCTGCAGCTCCAGGCTCATCTGGTGTCGCCGGGCCACCAGAGGCTCGCTGCGACCGGCTGGCTCGACCGTCACGGGCAGCAGCAGCTCGAACGCCGCCGCCTCGCCACGGATCTGGCGGCGCTCACGGCGGTGCGCTGACGGCCATCGGCGGCGTGCGGAACCCTGTCGGCGGCTGGCCAAGCGGCCGGGAGCATGGCACGAGCATCCGGGCACGGAGGCACATGACATGCTGATCGATCGCATCCGGGAGGACCGGCTCCTGGCGATGAAGGCCCGGGACGACGCGCGCAAGAACCTGCTCGGCACTTTGTTCGCCGCCGCCACCAAGGACAACAAGCAGCCGGACGACGCCTCGGTCGTGCGGACCATCCGCTCGTTCGTGAAATCGCTCGAGGAGACGGTCTCCCTGGTCGAGAGCCGGGGCGGCAATGCCGGCGCGCAGCGAGCGGAACTCGCGATTCTGGCCGGCTATCTGCCGCAGACCCTGAGCGAGGCCGAGCTCCTGGCCAGCATCGACGCGATCATGGCCGAGCTGCCCGACCGGTCGCCCAAGGCCATGGGCCAAGTCATGGCCGCTCTGAAGGAGCGCCACGGCGACGCGCTGGACAGCCGCGCAGCCAGCGCGCTGGTGCGATCGGCACTGGCCCGACCCTAATCGGGTCGACGGCCCGGCGTGCCTTGGTAGCCACATGGTGGCATATATGCAACGTTCTTCTCGTAAAGGTTGACTCGCGCCAAAGGCCTGCTTAGTGCGCTGAATCAGCCACGGTCCGTCTCGGGCCGGTGGTGACTTGCCCCCACGATAACCTCGCAAAGAGGTATAGATGACCGAACAGGCCTTGCCGCGTCGTCTCGGCAGACGACGATTTGTGTCGACGTTCGCGCTTCCCTTCGCTCTCTCGTTCGCTGGTCTCGGCAGCATGCCGGCTGCCGCGGCCGCGCCGGAGCGGAGCGTCGATCTCTATCATTGCCACACCGGGGAATCGCTGCGCGCGGTCTACTTCGCCGAGGGACGCTACCAGCCCGAGGCCCTGCGCGCGGCGACCCACCATCTGCGCGACTGGCGCGACAACACCGAGCTGAACGTCGATCCCGAGCTGCTCGACCTGCTCTGGTCACTACGGCGCAAGCTCGAGCTCAGCCGGCCGCTGCAGGTCTTCTGCGGCTACCGCTCGCCCGAGACCAACGCGATGCTGCGCCGGACCCGGCGCGGCGTCGCGCTGCACAGCCTGCACATGCGGGCCATGGCGATCGACCTGCGCGTCGAGGGGCGCCCGCTGTCCCAGGGATCCGGCGCGCCGCGATGGCGCTGAAGGCCGGCGGCGTCGGCTACTACCCTCGCTCCGGCTTCGTCCACGTCGACACGGGCGACATCCGCTACTGGTGAAAGGAGGCGGCGGCCGTGCTCTGTGGGGCACGACCGCCGATGCATGGCTTTGGGCCTGCTGCGTGTTGACGAGCGGCGAGGCCATGTGAATAAGGCCCCGTCTCGCAAGTGCGAGATGGCCCGTCTTGGCGCCGCGATGCTCGCTGCCGATATGCGATGGACGCGGTCGCACGCGCGAGCCGATCGATCCCTCGTCCGTCCTCTCAGGAATCTCTCATGAATCACTTGGACGCGCTGGAAGCGGAGAGTGTCTACATCCTCCGTGAGGCGTTCGCGAAGCTCGAGAAGCTGGCGATCCTGTGGTCGCTCGGCAAGGACAGCAACGTCGTCCTGTGGCTGGTGCGCAAGGCCTTCTTCGGCCATGTGCCGTTTCCAGTGATGCATGTCGACACCGAGAAGAAGTTCCCTGAGATGTACGCCTTCCGCGACCGCTATGCGGAAGAGTGGAAGCTGAACTTCATCCGCGAGCTCTGCCCGCCGGTCGAGGCCACCGATCCCACCCTGCCGCCCGCGGCTCGCTCGGCGGCGCGCAAGACGCTGGGTCTTCAGGCGGCGGTCGCCAAGCACGCCTTCAACGGGCTGATCCTGGGCATCCGCCGCGACGAGGAGGCGATCCGCGCCAAGGAGCGCTATTTCAGCCCGCGCGGCGCCGACAGCAGCTGGAACCTGAAGGATCAGCCGCCGGAGTTCTGGAACCAGTACATGACGAGCTTCCCGGAAGGGACGCATGTGCGGGTCCATCCGCTGCTGCATTGGACCGAGGTCGACATCTGGAAGTACACCAAGCGGGAGAACATCCCGGTCATCGACCTCTACTTCGCCAAGAACGGCAAGCGCTACCGCTCGCTGGGCGATCAGGACATCACCAGCCCGATCGCCAGCGACGCCGCGACGCTCGACGACATCATCATCGAGCTCGAGAACACCCGGGTGCCGGAGCGTGCCGGCCGGGCGATGGACCACGAGTCCGAGGATGCGTTCGAGCGGCTGCGCGCCGCCGGCTATATGTGAGGCGGGCCCGGACATGCCCCAGACCATGCGCGAGACCCGCCAGCTCAAGATCGTCATCGTCGGCCATGTCGATCACGGCAAGTCGACGCTCGTCGGCCGCCTGATCCACGAGACGGGCTCCCTGCCGGAAGGCAAGCTCGAGGCCATCAGGGCCATGTCCGAGAAGCGCGGCATGCCCTTCGAGTGGGCCTTCTTGATGGACGCGATCCAGGCGGAGCGCGACCAGGGCATCACGATCGACACGACGCAGATCTGGTTCAAGACCGACAAGCGCCCCTACGTCATCATCGACGCACCCGGTCACAAGGAGTTCCTCAAGAACATGGTGACCGGCGCTGCCTCCTCCGAGGCGGCGCTGCTGCTGATCGACGCGCACGAGGGCGTGCAGGAGCAATCCCGGCGTCACGGCTACCTGCTGCATCTGCTCGGCGTGAAGCAGGTCGCGGTGCTGGTCAACAAGATGGACCTGGTCGGCTACTCCGCCGACCGGTTCGGCCAGGTGGCCGAGGACTACCGCGCCTATCTGCGCGGGCTCGGCGTCACGCCCACCTGCATCATCCCGATCTCGGCCCGCGAGGGCGATAACATGGTCGAGCACAGCACGGCCATGCCCTGGTACCAGGGCCCGACCGTGCTGCAGGCGCTGGACAGCTTCGAGTACAAGGAGCAGCCGGTCGAGCGGCCGCTGCGCATGCCGGTCCAGGACGTCTACAAGTTCGACCAGCGCCGGATCATCGCCGGCCGGATCGAGAGCGGCACGCTCAAGGTCGGCGACGAGGTGATCTTCTCGCCCTCGAACAAGACCGCGACGATCAAGACGATCGAGGCTTGGCACGTGCCCGAGGCGCCGGAGCTGGCGCAGGCCGGACAGAGCATCGGCGTCACGCTCACCGAGCAGATCTTCGTCGAGCGCGGCGAGGTGATGAGCCACCGCGCGCACGCGCCGATCGAGAGCAACGTGTTCAAGGCCCGGCTGTTCTGGCTCGGTCACAACCCGCTGACCATCGGCCGCAGCTACACCCTCAAGCTCGGCACGCTCGAGGCCTCGGTCTCTGTCGAGGCGATCGACCGTGTGATCGACACCTCGGACCTGTCGAGCAAGGGGGCCGACAAGATCGAGCGCAACGGTGCTGGCGAGGTGGTGCTGCGCACCAAGCGCATGCTGGCGCTGGACGAGCACGGCCAGAACCCGATCACCGGCCGTTTCGTGCTGGTCGAGGACTACCTGCCCATGGGCGGCGGGATCGTCTCGATGGACGGCTATCCCGACCAGCGGCAGCTGATCACGGTCCGCTCGACCAACATCACCGAGGTCGGCCACGCGGTCACGCGCGAGGCACGCTCCGGCCGCAACGGGCACAAGGGTGCGGTGCTCTGGTTCACCGGCCTCTCGGGCGCCGGCAAGTCGACCCTGGCTCTGGCGCTCGAGCGCGAGCTGTTCGCCAAGGGCTATCAGGTCTACGTGCTGGACGGCGACAACATCCGCGCCGGCCTGAACGCGAATCTGGGCTTCAGCCCGGAGGACCGGGCGGAGAACATCCGCCGCGTCGGCGAGGTGGCGTCCCTGTTCGCCGACGCCGGGTTCATCGTCATCAGCTCGTTCATCTCGCCCTACCGCTCCGATCGCGAGCGGGCGCGTGCGGCGGCCAAGGACGTGTTCCACGAGATCTACGTCAAGGCGTCGCTCGAGGCCTGCGAGGGCCGCGATCCGAAGGGGCTCTACAAGCGCGCCCGCAAGGGCGAGATCCCCGAGTTCACGGGGATCAGCAGCCCCTACGAGGCGCCCGACCAGCCGGATCTGGTGGTCGCGACCGACGAGCAGCCGGTCGACGAGTGCCTGGCGACGCTGATCCGCTACGTCGAGGGCCGCTTCCAGGCCTGATCCGTCAGGCGGCCGTGGCGCCTTGCGCCACGGTCTGGATCACCTCGAAGCCCTCGAACTGCGGATGGCCGAGGTAATGCGGGCGCGAGCCGCCCGCATCCCGGTGCGCCGCGCGGAAAGCATCGGAGCGGGTCCAGGCCTCGAAGTCGGCCCGCGAACACCAGATGGTGTGCGAGGCATAGAGCACGTGGTCCTCGCGCTCGGGCCCCTTGAGCAGGTGGAACTCGACGAAGCCCGCCACCTGGTCGAGATAGCTGTCCCGCCCCAGCCACATGGCCTCGAACTCCGCCTCGCTGCCTTTGCGCACCGAGAAGCGGTTCATCGCGATGTACATGGGTGGTCGTCCTCCTCGCCGGGGGAATGTGGTTGCACCGGACCCGCGCCGGCAAGGGGCGGCGGACGTTCCTTGACCTGTTCTGGGCTGAGAGCCAAGTTCCGGATTCGGAAATCCGGAGTCCGGAAATGGAGCTGGTCAAGCTTGGCAGGAAGGGACAGATCACCCTCCCTGCTTCGCTCCTACGCCGTCAGGGTCTCGAAGGCGACAGCTGGCTGATCGCCGAGCCCGGCGAGGACGGTGTCATCGTGCTTCGCCCGGCAGGCGAGATTTATACCGATGAGCGGATCGCCGAGTTCGATCGCGAGGGCCAGCTCGACCCCGATCTGGACCGCCAAGTGCAGACATATCTCGACCGTCACGGCTGAGTGCAGATCTTTCTCGACGCCACTCTCCGAAGCCGTTCAGCCGGGGCCGACCTCGGGCACCAATTGGCCTTCGGTGAGAACTGTCACCACCGCGCCCGCGCCGTCGAGGACGGCCAGATCGGCCGGCGCGCCCGGAACGATCCGGCCGCGCTCCGGCAGCCCAAGATAGTCGGCCGGCAGGGTGCTGCAGCGGCGGGCTGCCTCGGCGAGGGGCAGGCCTAGGGTCAGCAGGTTGCGGAGCGCCCGGTCCATGGTCAGCACGCTGCCGGCGAGGCTGCCGTCGCCGAGGCGGACCGTCTCGCCGTGCTTGGTGATCCGATGCGTGCCGAGGCGGTACTCGCCGTCGGGCATGCCCGCGGCCGCGACCGCATCGGTGACGCAATGCAGGCGCGGCACCGATCGCAGTGCTGCCAGCGCAGCACCCTCCTCGACATGATGGAAGTCGAGGATCAGCTCGGCGGACTCCCCCCACGCCAGCGCCGCGCTGACGGCCCCGCCACCGCGGTGATGCAGGCCGCTCATGGCGTTGTAGAGATGGGTGAAGCCGGCGGCACCCGCGGCCAGCGCCGCGCGCGCCTGGGCGTAGCTGCAGGTCGTGTGCCCGATCTGCGCCCGGGTTCCGAGCCGCCCGAAGGCGGCGAGCAGAGCGCCGTCGCGATCGATCTCGGGGGCGTAGGTGGCGACGCGAATCGGAGCCGTAGCAGCCAGCTCCTCCAGGAGCGGAAGATCCGGCGCGATCGCGAAGGGCGGCTGGGCGCCCAGGGCGTCGGGGCTGACGAACGGGCCCTCGAGATGAGCACCCAGGACACTCGCGCCCGGTCCCGGGACGCGCATGGCCTCGGCGATTCCCGCCATGGCGCGGCGCAGGTCGTCGGCCGGGGCGGTGACCGTCGTCGCCAGCAGGGAGGTGGTGCCGTGGCGGGCATGGAAGGCCGCCATGCGGCGAACCGAGTCCGCACCCTCCATGCAGTCGGCGCCCAGGCCGCCATGGACGTGCAGGTCGACGAAGCCCGGCACGATGTAGCGGTCCTCGGGTGCGGCACCCGGCTCGATCGCGACGATCTGCGCCGTGCAGCGCAGGGTGCCGGTGATCCACCCCGCCGGGGTGAGGATCCGACCGGCCAGTCTGGTCTCGTCCATTGGCTCCTCAGCCGCGTTTCATCTCGGCGACGAAATCGTAGCGGTCGCCGCGATAGATCGATCGCGTGAACTCGACCGGGCGCCCGTCGGCAAGAAAGCCGTAGCGCACGGTCGCCATGACGGGGCTGCCCGGGGCGATCCCGAGATGCCGCGCATCCTCCGAACCGACCGCGGCCGCGCGGAGATGCTGCAGCGCCCGGACCGGCTCGAGCCCGCGCTCGCGCAGCGCCGTGTAGAGCGAGCTGCGCACCTTGTCGGGCTCGGGCAGGTGGCGCGCCGCCACGGCCGCGCGCTCGACCGCCAGCGGCTCTTCGTCGGCGAGCCGGACCCGGACGAAGCGCGAGACCTGCTCGCCGCTGCCGAGCGCCAGCGCGATGACCTCCTCGGGCGAGGGCGCGAAGCGGCCGCGCTCGACCCAGACGAAGCCGGGCCGGCGGCCGCGGGCACGCATGTCCTCGCTGAAGCTGGAAAGGCCTGCCAGCGGCTGCTCCAGGCGCGTCGCGACGAAGTTGCCCGAGCCCTGGCGCGAGGCCACCAGCCCCCGCGCGATGAGCTCGTCCAGCGCCTTGCGCACCGTGGTGCGCGAGACGTCCAGCCGATCGGAGAGAATGCGCTCGGCCGGCAGCGCCTCGCCGTCCTTGAGCCGGCCGCAGGCGATCGCCGCGGCGATCGACTCGACCAGCTGCAGATAGAGCGGCGAGGTCGCCCTAGGATCGGGCCGCAGCTCGTCGAGGTCCCAGGGCGCGGCGTCCCTCACGCCGCGATTCGACGCGAGTCGGCGGCGGTGAACAGATGCGCCGCCCCGGGCTTGACCGCCAGGCCGACATTCTGCCCGACGGGCAGGTGCAGGTCGGGCGAGACCTCGACCACCGCCGTCCCGCCACTCTCGAGATCGAGATGGAGGTAGGACTCGCGGCCGAGATACTCGTTCAGGACGATCCGGCCGCGCAGCGACGCCGCGTCCGGGTCGGTGACCGCAAATCCGTCCGGGCGCACGCCGACGACGATCCCGGCACCGTTGCCCGCAGGGCCCGCAGCCACGGCGAGGCTCGCGCCGCCGTCCAGCCGCACCGCGCCGGGCTCGGCGATCTCGCCCTTGAGGAAGTTCATCTTCGGCGAGCCGATGAAGCCCGCGACGAACAGGTTGGCCGGGCGTCGATAGAGCTCCTCCGGTGAGCCCACCTGCTGGACGATGCCCTTGTCCATGACCACGATCCGGTCGGCCAGCGTCATCGCCTCGACCTGGTCGTGGGTGACGTAGACCATCGTGGCGCCCAGATCGCTGTGCAGGCGGGCGATCTCGAACCGAACCTGCGCGCGCAGGGCGGCGTCGAGATTGGAAAGGGGCTCGTCGAACAGGAACACCTTCGGGTGGCGCACGATGGCGCGGCCGATGGCGACCCGCTGGCGCTGCCCGCCCGACATCTCGGACGGCTTGCGCTGCAGCAGGCTCTCCAGGGCCAGGATGCGGGCCGCCTCCTTGGTCCGCTCCTCGATCAACGCCTGAGTCTCGCCGGCCTGCTTGAGCCCGAGCGCCCAGTTGCCGGCGACGTCGAGGTGCGGGTAGAGCGCGTAGCTCTGGAACACCATGGCGAGGCCGCGCCGCGCCGGCGGCAGGTGGTCGACCACCTCGCCGCCGATCAGCACGTGACCCGAGGTCGGCCGCTCCAGGCCGGCGATGATCCGCAGCAAGGTGGACTTGCCGCAGCCGGACGCGCCGAGGAGGACGATGAACTCCCCGTCGGCAATGTCCAGATTGACGCCCTTGAGCACGTCGGTCTTGCCGAACGACTTCCTCACCTGATCGAACTTGAGCTGGGCCATGGAGGCGTTCCTTGAGCGTCTGGCGTTGGGTGGGTGCCGCTACTTGACGGCGCCGGAGGTGATGCCCCGGATCAGCTGCTTGCTGAACACGAGGTACAGCAGCAGAACCGGGATGATCGCGAGCGACAGGGCGGCGAGCACCGCGTTCCAGTCGGTGACGAACTGGCCGACGAACACCTGGGCGCCCAGGGTGATGGTCTTGGTCGCCTCGCCGGGGGCGACGATGAGTGGGAACCAGAGGTCGTTCCACACCGGGATCATGGTGAACACGGCCACGGTCGCCATGGGCGGGCGCATCAAGGGCAGGACGATGCGGAAGAAGATCGTGTACTCGGACAGGCCGTCGATGCGCCCGGCGTCCTTGAGGTCCTTGGACACGCCGCGCATGAACTCGGACAGGATGAAGATCGCCAGCGGCAGGCCCTGGGCGGTGTAGATCAGGATCAGCGCCGTGCGCGTGTTGACCAGGCCGAGGTGGACCATCAGCTCCAGGATGCCGACCGTGCCCAGTCGGATCGGGATCATGATCCCGATCGCCATGAACAGGCCGAGCAGCGCGTTGCCGGGGAAGCGATATTCGGCCAGGGCAAAGGCGGCCATCGCACCCAGGAGCAGGATCAGGACCAGCGAGACGACGGTGACGATCAGGCTGTTGCCGAAGTAGAGGGTGAAGTCGCCCTGGGCCAGCACGGTCTGGAAGCCGACCAGGGTGAAGGTCTCCGGCGTCGGCGGCGCCAGGGGCGAGCCAAAGATCGCCTTCTTCTCCTTGATCGAGTTGAACAGGACCAGGGCGATCGGAAACAGGGCGATGATCGTGTAGATCACCAGGACAAGGTGGGCCACACCCTGGCCGACGAGGTCGCGGCGCTCGAGGGTCATTGTCGTTGCCTTCCTCAGAACTGGTAGCGCGTCATGCGCCGCTGCACGCCGAGCAGGTAGACCATGACGCCCACGAGGATGATCAGGAACATCACGGTCGCGATGGTGGCACCCATATGCGGATCGCCGGTCTGGATCTGAAAGCCGAAGAACACGCGATAGAGCAGGGTCCCCAAGATGTCGGTCGAGAAGTTCGGCCCGCCGAGCCCGCCTTGCGTGGCGTAGATCAGATCGAAGGCATTGAAGTTGCCGATGAAGGTCAGGATCGAGATGATCCCGATCGACGGCAGGATCAGCGGCAGCTTGACCTTGAAGAACAGGGACGGGCCGCGCACGCCGTCGATGTCGGCCGCCTCGATCACCTCGTTCGGGATGTTGAGCAGCGCCGCATAGATCAGCATCATCGGGATGCCGACATACTGCCA
>JBGAKU010000172.1:0-11764 GCA_044224255.1 Geminicoccaceae bacterium | reverse complement strand
GACGATCGCGACCGTCATCAGTAGTGATGGTCGGGCAGAGTTTCGCGGCGCCGCGAAGGTTGAAAAAACTATCCTGGCAAAGCTGGCTGGCGTGCACTCTCCCGAGCGGGTGCTCAGAGGAGATCGGTGATGGCCAGGACAGGGCGGCGTCCAGCGGCGGATCGCGAGCAGGTGCTCGAGACGGTTCACCCGCACTGCCCGGCATGTGGCGCTCGGCTGCGCTATCGCTACGACAACCGGCACACGGTGAACCACGCTGCGGCCGAGCCCGAGACGTTCGGCGCTATCCATGAGGAGATGGATCGGGCCCACTGACGTCCAAGGCGCTGGCCGCGGTCAAGCGCATCCTGCGCGAGCGCGCGGTGCGTGATAGGACGTGAGCATCCGGCTTGGGGCTCGCGCCGCTTTCACCAGCCCAACACGGTCAACATCGCATAGGACAGGAGCCCGCATGCCACTACGCCCAAGAGCAGGCCCTTTGCCGCAAATACGGCGACCTCCCACCCCTCGCCGTTCCATCTGGAGCGAGCGCCGCCCTGGGGGCTCGGCCTGAGCGCAAGCGCCGGCGCGCTGTGGTGCAGTCTGCCATCATCCACGGCGGTGATCATGAACCAAGTCCTCCAAGGGTCCGGGCACCGTAAGCAGACATGGTTAACGAGCGCTTAAGAGCCTTCTCTGATTGGGGTTGGGGGGTCAAGCCGCTCCGTGTTCCTGCCGCGCCCGTGGGTCACTCGCTTCTCTCCGCGGTCGGCGCTTTGGCCGCCGCATCATGGGGTCCGGAGGGTGGGCGTCCCAATCTGCGGGGCGAGCTTTGAGGCGGCTGCCTCTCGGCCCCGGGCTCTTCGCGGGATCACCCGACCTATCGTTGCCACGGGAACGACCTGGTTCCGCCTGTACATTGGGCGGAAGCTCGATCTCCTTCAGGCGGCGATGGCCGCATCATCCTTGCCGCAGCGGAGCTCGGCGCCCTCGGCCCACATCCGATGCAGGATGGCTGCGCGCTTGCGGGCGACCGCGATCCGCGCCCCGTGTCATGCCGCAGGCGCGCAAGGTCGACCATCGTCGGCTGCGGTTCAGCAGCGAATGGGCGGCCTCGTCAAGGGCGGTCCTGGCCAGTTCGTCGCCGCAGCGGCCGATGCCGTCCTGCACCTCGGGCTGCCCGCACGGGCAGCGCCTTCGGTGTCCGGCCGAGATGGGCCCCATGTCGCGCGAGCGTCGGAAGCGGTTGGGCGGATCGAGGTGGCGCGGCCAACAACCCAGGACCGCGACGGAGCCGTGCCGCTCCTGCGGGTTGCGCGCCGGCCGTTCCCCTGCGTGACGGTGATCTTCGCTGATGGAGCTTACCAGCGCCAGACGACGGCAGAGGGGGTGGCGAGGACCGGGCGATGGCGGCTGGAGATCGTCAAGCGAAGCGACGGCGCGGGCTTTGGACCGTTGCCCAAGCGCTGAATCTGTGCAGGCTCGCAAGAGCCTCATCACGCTGGAGATCCTTGCGGGCGGGCTCTAAGCCCCAACGCAAAAGCCCCGGGCGTCGCCGTCCGGGGCTTGCGGGGCGGCCAGCCGCTTGGGCCAGGCCGCCGTCAGAGAAGCGGAGGTCCGCTCAGGCGGAGATCGCCTTCAGCTCGTCGACGTTCGCCTTGACGCGCTGGGTCACCAGCTCGGCCACCCGCTGCTGGGCGGCGACGCCGAGGTCCACGCCCTGCTTGGCGACCGCGACGGCCTTCTGGGTGGCGGCCCCGCTCAGGCGGAGATCGCCTTCAGCTCGTCGACGTTCGCCTTGACGCGCTGGGTCACCAGCTCGGCCACCCGCTGCTGGGCGGCGACGCCGAGGTCCACGCCCTGCTTGGCGACCGCGACGGCCTTCTGGGTGGCGGCCTGGACATCGGCCAGGACGGCCTCGGGCTTCGCCGGCGCCTTGGCGCTGACCGCACCCTTCAGGGCCTCGGCGACCTCGTTGGCGTAGCCGTGCTGGAGACGCACGATCGCCTGGACGGCCTCGAGGACGACGCTCTGGGTCTCCTGGACCACCGCCAGGTTGGCGTTCTGCAGGCCGAACAGGGCGTCGAGGTCGATCTTCGGCAGCTTCAGCTCGGGAAGCTTGAACTCGGGAAGGGCGGCCTTGGCCATGATACTGTCTCCAGGTGTGCGATGCTGCGATGCACAATAGCTGGGGCGGGCAAGCGCCCGGCACAAGGACTCTCATTGTGCAGTGCAACATAAAATCTGCGGTGGGACGTCGCAGGCCTCGAGTTGCGCGTCCGGCGCGGTCAGCAGGCGGCCAGGAACGCGGCCTCGAGCTCCAGGAACGGGCCCTCCCAGGTCCATCTCGCCTCGACATAGGCCCGGCCGGCGGCGCCGAGGTCGCGGCGGCGGGCGGGGTCGGCGAGCAGCGCCAGGACGTGGTCGGCAAAGGCACGCGGCTCGCGGGCGAGCAGCAGCGCCTCGCCTTCCGGTGCCCTGATGCCCTCATTGGCCTCGGGCGTGGCGACCACGGCCTTGGCCATGGCCATCGCCTCGAGCAGCTTGTTCTGCAGCCCGGCCGCGGCCCGGATCGGCGCCACGCAGACCGAGGCGCGCGCGATCCAGTCGGCGGGCTCCTCGACCGTGCCGGTGACGGTGATCCCGTCCTTGCCGTCCAGCGTCTGCACCGCCTGCGCGGGGTCGCGCCCCACCAGGAAGAACCGGGCCTGCGGCCGCGCCGCCCGGACGAGCGGCCAGACCTCCTTGGTGAACCACAAGGCGGCCTCGACGTTGGGCGCGTAGCGCATCACGCCCGACATCACGACCATGCCCTCCTCCTCGACATCCGGCCGGGGCCGGAACCGCTCGACATCGACGCCGTGCGGCCCCCAGACGACATTGTCGATCTCGGGCTGCCCGCGCTCGCGGCAGGCCTTGGCGATCGCCGCGCGGTCCTGCTCGCCGATCAGCACCGTCCGGCTCACGTCCCGCCACAGCCGCGCCTCGTACTCGGCCATCCGCCCGGTCTCGAACCGGTAGAACAGGCGGTCCCAGGGCGTGGCGGCGGTGCGCGCCAGCCGCTCGGTGTTGAGGGTCTGCGAGAGCTGCAGCGCCATGAAGGTCGGCAGGTCCGGCTTAGCGCGGCACGCCTCACGGAGCGCCTCGGCCGAACGGATATAGTAGGCGTAGGCCATGTCGTAGTGGTGCTGTGCCACCAGCTCGCGGACCCGGGCGAGCTGGGCCGGGCTCAGGAGGAGGCCGATCTGCAGGGGCCAGCCGGACAGCCAGCCGCGCGCCGCGCGCGGCAGGGAGCGCTTGAGCGAGTGCGGGATCAGCTCGACCGTGCGGCAGCGGCTCTCGAGCCAGGCCATGTGCTCGGGCCGCACCCGATGCCCCGGCTCGATCAGGGTGACGAGGTCGACGGCATGGCCGCGCGCGTGCAGGAACTCGAGCAGGTGCGATACGGTCAGCTCGTCGCCGCGCGTCATCGGCAGGGGCGGGCGACTGTAGAGGAACAGGATCTCGAGCCGTCGCGGCGCCGGGCCGGGCCGCATCGGCCGCGGCACCCGGTGGTAGCCCTCCTGCGGGAAGGCGGCCGCCAGGGGTGCGGCCAGAGTGGCGGCGCTCAAGCCACGTCCTGCAGGCGCGGCACGTCGAGGACCGGCACGCCCGCGGGCAGCCGCTCGCGGATGCCGGGGATCGGCTTGCCCAGCACGATCAGGCCGGCCCTGGCCGCGGCACCTTCGAGGTCCTGCGTCATGCGGTCCATCAGCGGCGCCTGCTCGGCCGCGACGGCGAAGTTAACCCCAAGGAGCCGCGAGGGATCGACGTCGGGATCGTAGACCGAGAGATCGTACCCGCCCTCGACCAGGATCTCGGCAAGATCGAGCAGCGGGCTGTTGCGCAGATCGTCGGTGCCGGCCTTGAAGGACAGGCCGAGCTGCAGGATCGGGCCGGGCGGCGGCAGCTTGGCGCGGATCGCCTGGGCGAGCCAGGCGAGGTGCAGGCCGTTGCTGTCGCGCGCACCCGCCAGCACCGGCACGGACAGGCCCGAATCGCGGGCGAGCGCCAGCATCCCCGACAGGTCCTTGGGCAGGCAGGAGCCGCCATAGGGGCCACCCGGCCGCAGATAGTAGGGCGAGACGTTGAGCTTGGTGTCGGAGAGGAAGATCTCGGCCACGGCCTGGGGGTCGATGCCGCGCGCGGTGGCGATCCGGCCGATCTCGTTGGCGAAGGCGACCTTGACCGCGTGCCAGCTGTTGTCGACGAACTTGCCCATCTCGGCGACCATGAGCGGCACCTCGAACAAGGGCGCCTCGATGGCGTCGTAGATGCCGAGCAGCCTGCCGGTGACCCCCTTCTCGCGCTCGCCGATGACGATCTTGGGCGGGTTGAAATAGTCCTTCACCGCCGTCGATTCGCGCAGGAACTCGGGATTGAAGGCGGCCTCGTAGAGTCGGCCCGGCGGCTCACCCGCGGCACGCTCGAGCGTGGGCAGCACGAGGCGGCCCATCGTGCCGGGCGGCATGGTGCTGCGGAACACGAGCAGCAGCGCGCGCGTCGCACGGCGCGACCGCACCGCCTGGCCGAGCTGGCGCGTGCTCTCCAAAAGATGGCTCAGGTCGAGCTTGCCGTCGGCGCGCGAGGGCGTGCCGACGCAGATGATCACCATGTCGAGCCGGTCGAGCTCACCGTCGAGCGAGGACGCGCTACGGACCCGCCCCTCGGCGACGCCCTGGCGCAGCAGCTCGTCGACCATCGGCTCCACGACCGGTGAGCGGCCCTCGCCGATCGCCGCCACCTTCTCGGCATTGATGTCGACGCCGAGGACGTGATGCCCGTCCTTGGCGAGACAGGCGGCGGTGGTGGTGCCGACATAGCCGAGGCCCAGGATGGCGATGCGCACGTCACGAAACTCCACGCCAAAGCGCCCGGCCCGGCCGGGTCCTCGCTGCACTGCACAAGCCGACGTGGCTAGCAGCTTCGCGGCGGAGGGCAAACCGCCGAGCACGGCGGGCCCTCTGCCCGCCGGCCGGTGTTACCCCGATACCGCACAGACTAGCAGGCGGCGCTTACCCGGAGGTTGCGCTCAGAAGCATTTGTGCTCCGCCTCGACCTGCGCCCGCCGCATCTTGTCGACCATCTCCTTCGCCCAGGGCGCAGTGCGGAACATCGCGATGCGGCCATCGCCGCTCTGCAGCTGCTGCATGCGCAGGACGGTCTCGGCCTTGACGTAGTCGTCGTAGCTGACCTTGTCGGCGATGTAGTCGATGGAGCAGGAGCAGCGGCGCAGCGCCTCGGGGCTCTCGCCGTTGCTCGCCATGCAGGCCATCACATACTCGGCCAGCGTCTCGGTCGGATAGCTCGCCGGCGCCGCCACGGCCGGCCCTGCGACGAGCGCCCCGGCCACGAGGAGCCAAAGCGGCCTCATGGCACGGCCTCCTGGAAGGTCACGGTCTCGGCGAGAACCAGATGACCGTCTCTCGGGTCGGGCGTGCGGCTCGCGAGGCTGTACACGCCGCCGGGGACACCCTCGGCGACGACGAACTCGTAGGCCTTGTCCTTGAATTGGGGAAAGCGGTTGAGCCGCGGGTCGTGCGCGAAGGGCCGCATGACAAGCCGCCGCCCCTGCAGCTTGTGGTCGCCCAGCGTCACCTCGACCGGCGCCGATTCCGCCTCGTCCTGGAAGGCTTTGCGGATCTGCTGCTGGAAGTACATCGCCGACCCGCCGGTGAGGTTGGCCATCTGGTTCACGTCCCGCTGCAGGAAGACCAGGATCAGGGGGTTCTGCTCCTTCGAGGCGATGGGGCCGAGCTCGCGGTGGTTGGCGCCCTCGAACATGTCGACATAGACGGACTTCGCACCGTCCGCGCCGACCTCGCGCACCTCGAGGTCGATGTGGCTGGCGACGGGCGGGTCGATGCCCTGCCCCGTCATCTCATAGCGATAGCGCAGCTTGGTCGGCTGGGTGACGTCACCGAACAGGCCCGCCCCGAACACCCGGTCCGCCACGGTCTCCGCCGCCAGGGCCCCGCCGGCCAGCAAGACCAACGCCGCGACGGCCGGCAGCAAGTGACGGATCATAGAAGCTGGTCCTGGATGATGCGGGCGAGCGCGAAGGCGCGCTGCTCGTACTGCACGGGCTGATCGCAGACCAGCGACAAGGATTTCTGCCGGTCGCCGTAGATCCGCATGTCCCAGTCCCTGCTGGACTGCAGGTCGGCGATTTGGGCGGTGTCGGGCGGCTCGGCCGCCTGGAGCTTCTCCAGCGTGCGGGTCTCGGCCACGATCCGGTCGGCGAGCTTCTTCTGCCCGGCGGCATAATGGCGGATGTCGCGGATCACGCTGGTCCGCTCGTCGTTGAGCCAGTCGAAGCTCAGCGCGAACAGCCTGGTCAACGCCTGGGCCCGGTCGGCCTCGGGCTGCTGCTCGGCGAAGCTCTTGACCTCGGACGTGATTTCCTCCGGCGCCAGCTTGACGTCGATCAGCCGCCGGGCCGCCTCCTGCAGCTCGGGCCGGGGCTGATCCACCGGCTCCAGTGCCGGGCCGGACCATACCAGCCCCGGCTGCAGCTCCGGCACGAGACGCTGCACGCAGGGCCAGTCGGCATCCTCCTGCGCGAGGGCGATCTGGCTGCCGGCCCAGAGGACCAGGCCCGCGCCGATGCAGAGCGCCCGGATGGCCGGGCCGATGGTCGTCATGCCTCCACTCGCCCTCGTCCCGCCTCGACGGGCGGTGTGTGCTTCGGGCTCCGGCCGTCCGGTCGGAAGGCCGGAGGATCGACGCCAGCGAGTTAGGCCTTCCAGCCGCGAGGTCAATGGCCATGCGCCGCCAGCGCCCCGATCCGGTCAGGCAGCCGGCCGTTCCGGCGTGGTGAAGCTGCCCTCGGCGACCAGGCGCGAGAACGGCCCGCGGCCGCGGGCCAGCTCGTCGAAGCGGCCCTGCTCGACGATGCGGCCCTGGTCGAGGACCACGATCAGGTCGGCATCGACGATGGTCGAGAGCCGGTGCGCGATGACGAAGGTCGTCCGGCCCTGCCGGGCGGCGTCGAGCGCCCGCTTGATCCGGGCCTCGGTCTCGGTGTCGAGGGCGCTGGTGGCCTCGTCGAGCAGCAGGATCGGCGCGTCCTTGAGGAGCGCACGCGCGATGGCCAGCCGCTGGCGCTCGCCGCCGGACAGCGCCTGCCCGCGCTCGCCGATCACGAAGTCCCAGCCGTCTGGCTTTCTCAGAATGAAGTCGAGCGCCTCCGCCCGGCGGGCCGCCTCCTCGAGCTCCGCTTGCGTCGCGTCGGCCCGGCCGATCAGCAGGTTCTCGCGGATCGAGCGGTTGAACAGGCCCGCCTCCTGGAACACGACGGCCATGGCATGGCGCAGCGAGGTCAGGGTGACCGAGCGGATGTCGTGGCCGTCGATCAGGATCCGGCCGGACTGCGGGTCGCGCAGGCGCTGCAGCAGCGCCAGGGAGGTGGTCTTGCCCGAACCGGTCGGCCCGACCAGCGCCACCGTCCGGCCGGGCTCGGCGGTGAAGGCGAGATCGAGCACGCCCTGGCTGGAGCCGGGGAAACGGAAGGTGACGTCCTTGAACTCGACCCGGCCCGCGACCTCGGCGAGGGTGGTGGCACCGGGCGCGTCGCGGACCTCGGCGTCAGTCGCGAGCAGGTCGAAGAAGGCGTCGACCGTCGGCGCCTGGACGAAGAAGCGGCCGAAGAATCCGGTGAGCTGGTCGAGCCGGCCGATCAGCAGCCCAGCGAAGCCGCCGAAGCTGACGATCTCGCCAACGGTGATCTCGCCGCGCTGGGCCAGCACGGCACCCACGGCGAAGATGACGACCATGACGATGGTGGCGGAGGCCCTGGTCAGGATGGTGAGCAGCGCCCACCAGGTCAGCACCGGATACTGCGCCGCCAGGAGCTGGCGCATCAGGCCCTGGAGCTGGGAGGTCTCCGCGGCGAGCCGGGCGTAGCTCTGCACCACGGTCACGTTGCCGATCACGTCGCCGACCCGGCCGAACACGTCCTGGTGGTGGCGCTCGACGGCCATCTGCCCGGCCTGGGTACGGCGCACGACCAGCAGGTTCACCGCGATGTAGATCGCGGCCAGCAGCGCCAGCAGACCGGCCAGGGGCAGGCTCATGGCGAGTGCCGTGGGCACGAGGCAGACGATGCCGACCACGGCCGCCAAATGCTCGCGGAAGAAGCTGAGCCAGAGCATGAACAGGGCATCCGTGCCCGAGAGCAGGGTGCGGACCACGCGGCCGGTGCCGGTGCCGGCGTGGTAGGCGATCGGCAGGGTGATCGCCCGCTCGAAGGCCATGGCCATGGCGGCGGTGCGGCGGCGATGGGCGAGCCGGTCGGCGAACAGGGCCACTGTGACGCCCGCCGTGATGCTGCCGACGCCGAGCACGGCCCAGATGCCGATCAACCGATAGACCGGCCCGCCATGGCTGAGGGCATCGACGACCCGCCCGAACAGGATCGGCTCGGCGAGCTGGAGGAGACCCAGGGCGACGTTGGCGACCACGAGCAGCAGGACCGTGCGGCGCTCGTCGCGCAGGAGGCCGAGGGCGCGGACATAGGTCCGCAGCAGGGCGAAGACCGAGGGCGCGCTCTCAGCCATGTCGCTCCTCGGCCAGCAGGACCGCCACCGCCACGGCGGGCGCGCAGGTCGACGCCCATGCGCCGGCGTCGCGGTTGCAGTCGAGCAGATCGGCGAAGTCGCGATAGGGCCGGCCGACCGCGAGCGGCGCGAGCAGGAAGCGGCCGCAGCCCGCACCGACCAGCGGCGCGTCCTCCGCCACCAGCCCGCGCGACTGCTGCAGTGCCAGGGCGTCCTCGACCCGGCGCAGGAGCATCCGCGCGAGCCAGTCGGCCAGCCGGCGCCAGTCGGCGGGCGAGCCGTCGGTGAGGTCGGCACCCAGCATCCGGGCGAGCCGCCGGGCGCTGCCGTCGACGGACTTCTCGCCATTGTCGGCGGCCGGGTGCTGGTCCGCCTCCTCGGGCAGCGTGCCCAGCACGCGGAACAGGTCGGCGGAGGTGGCAAAGAGCTCGTTCATCAGCGGCACGCGCCGGCCGGCGAACGGCGCCTCGGCGGCGAGCGCCATGACCGGCGTGCGGGTGAGGCCGACATAGACCAGCTCGCCGTCGGCGAGCCGGGCGCGGTCGGTCAGGCCCTGCGCAGCCGGCCGGCCGTCGGAGAGGAGCACGATGTCGGTCGTGGTGCTGCCGAGATCGACCAGCACCCCCTCGCCCACCCGCCGCGCGGCAAGCGAAGCGGTGGCGAGCCAGTTGGCGGAGGCGATCTCCTCCGGGACGGCCGCCTCGGGTGCGACGAAGCCCCGGGCACCGGCCCAGACGGCGAGCTCTCGCCCCGGCCAGGCCGCGGCCAGCGTCGCGAGCAGAGCCTCCACACCAGCGCGTCGGTCGGGGAACAGATCGGCCAGCTCGCCGGTCATGGTCACGGCGAGCGGCCCGCCCGGCTCCAGGCCCGCAGCAGCCTCGGCGAGCGCCGCCTCCAGCCGGTCCAGACCGAGCCAGAGCTGGCACGGGATCTGCAACGCCTGGACGATCCGGCCATCGGCCGTCGCCTGCGCCGCCTTCAGGTGCGCGCCGCCGAGGTCGAGGCCGGTGATCAGCGCGGGCATCGCATCGTGTCCACCGCCCGTGCTAGCAGGGCTGATCCGTGCGGGGAGCCGAGCATGGGCGATTTCGAGCTCATTCCGGTGATCGACCTCATGGGCGGCGTCGTGGTCCACGCTCGGGCGGGGGATCGCGACCGCTACCGCCCGCTCGAGCGGTCGCTGATCGCGGCCGGCCCGGAGCCGGAGGCCGTCGTGGAGGGGCTCCTGGGCCTCCATCCGTTCCCCGCGCTCTACATCGCCGATCTCGACGCGATCCGGAAGCAGGGCGACAACATGGCGGTCATCCTGGCCCTGCGGCGGCGGTTTCCCGACCTGCGCCTGTGGGTCGATGCCGGCTTTTCCGGCGAGTGCTCCTGCCGGCGCTTCCTGGGCGCCGATTTCGGCAATCTCGTGCTGGGCAGCGAGAGCCAGACCGACCTGCGCCTGCTCGACCGCTTCGGCGACGATCCGCGCCTCGTCCTCTCCCTCGACTTCCAGGGCGAGCGCCCGCTCGGCGCCAGCGAGCTGTTTGCTGATCCGACACGATGGCCGGGGCGCGTGATTGCGATGACCCTGGCCCGTGTCGGCGCCGGTGGCGGCCCGGATCTGGACCGGCTGCGCGCCCTGCGCGCCATGTCACCCACCACGCATCTCTACGCCGCCGGCGGCGTGCGCGATGCGGAGGACATCCGCGCGCTGATCGGCCTCGGTTGCGCTGGCGTCCTGGTGGCGAGCGCGCTCCACGACGGGCGGCTCGGCCGGGCCGAGCTGGCGGGAGTGCTTGGCGACGGCCCGGCGCGCCGGCAATAGCGCCACAAGCCGCTTGCCCCGGAGGCCAACGCGGGTCTAGCGCTGCGCCTGGATCGGGGCAGGAGCGAAGCGATGGCACGCCCGAGAGTAATGACCGCGGCCGAGGCGGCGGCACTGGTGGCCGACGGGGCCACGGTCACGGTGAGCTCCTCGAGCGGTCTGGGCTGCCCGGACGCAGTGCTGGAGGCGATCGGCGCGCGCTTCGCGGCCTCCGGCCATCCGCGCAACCTGACCACGATCCATCCGATCGCGGCCGGCGACATGTACGGCATCAGGGGCATTGACCACATCGCCAAGGAGGGCCTGCTGGCACGGGTGCTGGCCGGCTCCTACCCGAGCGGCCCATCCTCGATGCCCTCGCCGGCGATCTGGGAGATGATCACGACCGACCGCATCCCGGCCTACAACCTGCCCTCCGGTATTTTGTTCGACCTGACCCGCGAGGCGGCGGCGAAGCGGCCGGGCGTGCTGACCAAGGTGGGGCTGGACACCTTCGTCGACCCGGATCTCCAGGGCTGCGCCATGAACGCCAAGGGTGCGGCCGAGCCGATCGTCCGCCGGGTCGAGTTCGCCGGCGACACCTGGCTGTTCTTCCCAACCATCGTGCCCGACGTCGCCGTCATCCGCGCCACCACCGCCGACGAGCGCGGCAATCTCAGCTACGAGCACGAGGGCGCCTATCTCGGCCCGCTCGACCAGGCCCTGGCGGTTAGGAACAATGGCGGAATCGTCATCGCGCAGGTGAAGCGGCTGGCCAAGGCGGGCTCGCTCAAGCCGTTCACGGTGCATGTCCCGGGCGTGCTGGTCGACGCGATCGTGGTCGCACCGGAGCAGATGCAGACCACCCAAACCACCTACGACCCCGCGATCAGCGGCGAGTATGCAAGGGCGGAGGGCAGCTTCCGCCTCACGCCGTGGGGCGTGGACAAGGTGATCGCCCGGCGGGTGGCGCAGGAGCTGCGCGCCGGCTGGGCGGTCAATCTCGGCTTCGGCATCTCGGCGCACGTGCCGCGCGTCCTGCTCGAGGAGGGTCGCCACGGCGAGGTCACCTGGGTGATCGAGCAGGGTGCGGTCGGCGGTGTGCCGCTGCTCGACTTCCAGTTCGGCTGCTCGGCCAATGCGGAGGCGATCATGCCTTCGCCGCAGCAGTTCACCTACTTCCAGGGCGGCGGCTTCGACTGCTCGCTGCTGTCCTTCATGCAGATCGGCCAGGACGGCAGCGTCAACGTCTCGCACCTTGCCGCCAAGCCGCACGTCACCGCCGGCTGCGGCGGCTTTGTCGACATCACCGCCCGCGCCCGCAGGATCGTGTTCAGCGGCTACTTCACCGCCGGTGCCAGGCTGCATGTCGACGACGGGCGCCTGCACATCGGTGCCG
>JBGAKU010000171.1:0-11788 GCA_044224255.1 Geminicoccaceae bacterium | reverse complement strand
GACCGCAGCGCCTCGGATTCGGAGTAGGGGCGGAAGACCGTGCTCATGGGTGCGAGCGCGTCAGTCCTTCCACAGATGGTTGGACGCGTACTTCAAGATCGTGTCGATGCTGTCCTCGTTGTAGCCCTGCCCCATCAGGTTCTCGACCATCGAGTCGTACTTCTGCCGCTGCTCGTCGTCGCGGGTCCGCGCCTTGGTGATGATCCGGCTGATGTCGCGCACGGAGTTCATCAGCTTCTTCTCGATCGCCTCCTTGAGCGGCTCGTAGGAGGCGTAGTCGATCTTCTCGCCGCGCCGGGTGGCCGCCCACAGATAGGCGATCACCTCCTGGCGGAAGCCGTCGGCGGCCGGGCCGATGATCGCGATCTGCTCCTCGATCGACTTCAGGAAGGACTCGTCGGGCTGCATCTCGTCGCGGGTGACGGGGTCCTTGACCTTGGTCTTGGTGACGTAGGCCTCGGCATGGTCGAGATAGTTGTGGAACAGCGTCTCGGCCTGACCCTGGAAGCTGTAGACGAAGGCCTTGGTGATGTCCTTCTCGAGCATCTCCAGATAGACCTTGTGCAGCGCATCCTGCAGGAACTCGAGATACTGTTTCTTGGTGTCCTCGGAAATATCGGCTTCCTTGACCATGCCGATCAGAGCCTCGCGGACATTGATCGGGTGGATCGTGCCGTTGTTGCGGGTCAGCGCCGTGTCGAGCCCCTTCATGATGAACCGGGTGCTGATCCCGAACAGGCCCTCGCGCTTCGCGTCGTCGCGCAGCTCGTGGACCGTGAGCTTCTTGGGTCGCCCTTTCTCCAGGACCTCCTCGCCGTTGTAGATCTTCAGCTTGGTCATCAGATCACATTTCGGCGACGGCTCGAGGCGCGACAGGATCGCGAACATCGAGGCGATCTCAAGCGTGTGCGGCGCAATCTTGGGGTTGAACTTGGAGCGGTCGAGGAACTTGCGATAGATCTTCACCTCCTCGGAGAGACGAAGATTGTAGGGCACCTTGACCACGACGATACGGTCGAGGATCGCCTCGTTGGTGTGGTCGGCCTTGAACTTCTGCCACTCGGCCTCGTTGCTGTGGGCGACGATGCAGGTGTCGACATAGATCGTGCCGTGGCGGCCGGGGGCAGGGACGAACTTCTCCTGCGTCGCGGTGATCATGGTGTGGAGATACTCGGTCTCGTTCTTGAAGACCTCGATGAACTCCACCATGCCGCGGTTGCCGACGTTGAAGGCGCCGTTGAGCTCCAGCACCCGCGGATCGCCCTCGCTGTAGCGGTCGAGCTTGCTGATATCCTCCGAGCCGATCAGGACCGAGGTGTCCTGATTGTTGGGATCTACCGGCGGCACGACGCCGATGCCGCGGCGGGCGCGCTTGCTGAACGCGACCGTCTTGATCGGGAAGTTCTCGTACTTGCCGTCATGCTCGTTGATGAGCCGCCAGCGGCAGACCGGGCACAGATCGCCCTCGATCCGCACGCCCAGCATGTCCTCGAAGGCCTTGCGCAGGTGGCGCGGGATCAGGTGCAGGGGCTGCTCGAAGAGTGGGCAGCCATCGATCACGTGCAGGGGCTCGAGATCTTCCAGGCCGCGCTTGAGCCGCTCGACCAGCGAGCTCTTGCCGGAGCCGACCGGCCCCATGAGATAGAGGACCTGGCGCGCCTCCTCGCCACCCATCGCGGCCGAATGGAAGTAGCGCACGATCTTCTCGAGCGTGCGCTCCAGGCCGAAGAACTCGTCCGCGAAGAAGTTGTGGATCTTGACCGACTCGTCGCCGAACACGCGCTTGGCGCGGGGGTCGGCCTCGAGGTCGAGCTCGGTGACCCCCGGGCCGATCATCATGTCGTACATGCGGCGATGAGAGAGGTCGGCCAGCTGCGGCCGCTGCTTCACCAGCTCGAGATACTGCAGGAAGCCGCCTTGCCAATCGAGCTTCTGTCGCTCTGTGCGATCTTGCTCGATGATGGCGGCGAAATCGATCGGGTCACCCGGCATCCGCAAAACCTCGCTGGCTAGCGTGACGTCAACAGCACTTCCTTCAACTCCCCCGAGCAGCGTTGGTATAGCCCGTGTGCAATGACCAAACGTACAACCAAAGCCAATACCATCTACGCTGCCCTCAAGTCTGCAGCGCGACCTCCCAAATTGTCTTCTGAACGACAAAGAGCGCCCAATGGACAGATCCGCGCTTTGCGAAGACTGCCCTCGCCCCGATCGGGCGAGAACGGCGCGGATAGGACTGCGCTTACCCCACCGGATAACCCTTGAAGGGCTCCGAGGATCCCCGCGGGTCGGCTGCGGCCGACCTTTGCCCTATTGATAAGTTTAGGAGTGTTGCGCTTCCCGTCAATATGAGTCTGGCTAACCTCGCACATTTGTGGCGCTCCGATGCATGCAATCCTGTGCCGACCGCTAGTCGTGGGCGCATCGGGATGCGGCCAGCATCGGACTGGAGAGCGCAAACTCTGAAGCGTTCGGGCGCTCAGCGTACCTCCTACAGGCTTTGTCGATCAGGTCGTGAGTCCGGCACCGTCCGCTGGTGTTGGGCCTTGGACAAGCAAGATCGATTCCAAGCTGTCGGTCGGACGACCCGCGGTAGGTCTCCTGCTGCCATGAGATGACGGTATTGCCGCTCTGGCCTCCCTCCATGGAGGTTGGCTAAGTCCTGTCCGGGATAGTCCCCGACAGGAGCTCGGTCGGCCATGCTCGCCAGAGAAAGGCGGTGCCGTAATCTCCGGGAGCGTCCGCGCCGTGGACTTGGCCATGGAAGTACCTACGGCTATGCCGACCATCGCTGCAATCGCAGCTACAGTACCAAAGCGAACCACATCGCTGCGCCACAGCTGAGCGAGGTCAATGAGCAAGCCACCGGCGTGCATGAGTAATTCGCGCAGTAGCTTCACGATCGCAACGAGCAGGCGTGCCGTAGCCAGCACGACGAGGAGACTTCCCAGGACAAGGTTCGCCCAATCAGGAAGACTCATGTGTTCCTCCAACCATGGATTGAATCACAGGCAATTGAACACCGCTGCAGTACCTGCAGCAGACCTCCCAGCGGCTTAGGTGTACTACAAAGAGCTATTCGGTGCCGGACGTCGTCCCCCGCAGTAGGGACTTGCACCGCAGTGAGCTAGAAGCGCGGATGGACCCGCCACTCCCCAATTGATAAGTCTAGGAATGTTGCGTTTCTCGTCAATATGCGTCTGGCTGACCTCGCACGTTTGCGGCGCTCCGAGGTGGGTGACCTTTTGGCGGCCACTTGTCGCGGGCGCGACTGGGAGCTATGCCGCGGGCAACGATTCAGGGAGCAGGAACGATGGGCAGCTCGGCCATCTACCCGGATCTCGACGGCCGTTCCGTGCTGGTGACCGGCGGTGGCTCAGGGATCGGCGCCCAGATCGTGCGGCGCTTCTGCGAGCAGGGCAGCAGGGTGGCGTTCCTCGATCTGGACCGCAAGGCGAGCGAGGCGCTGGTCGAGGCGCTCTCGGGCGGAGGTGGCGCACGGCCGCTGTTCCTGCCCTGCGACCTGCGCGACATCGACGCCCTGCGCCGCTGCGTGGCGCAGGCGGGCGCGGCGAACGGCCCGATCACGGTGCTCGTCAACAATGCCGCTCGCGACGACCGCCACCCGTTCGACACCGTGACGCCGGAATATTGGGACGAGCGCTTCGCGGTGAACCTACGGCACCAGTTCTTTGCGGCCCAGGCGGCCTATCCGATGATGAAGCAGGCCGGCGGCGGCTCGGTCATCAACATGGGCTCGACCTCGTGGATGGTGGGGCAGGGCGGGATGGCCGCCTACACCGCGGCCAAGTCGGCCGTGCTCGGCCTCACCCGCTCGCTGGCGCGCGACTGGGGGCCGGACAACATCCGCGTGAACTCGATCGCGCCCGGCTGGATCATGACCGAGCGCCAGAAGACGCTTTGGCTGACGCTGGAGGGCGAGCGCGAGCTGATGACCCGGCAATGCCTCAAGCGTCAGCTGGTGCCAGACGACATCGCACGGGTCGTGCTGTTCATGGCCTCCGACGCCAGCAGCGCCATGACCAACCAGAGCTACATCGTCGACGGTGGTTGGGTCTGAGCCCGCTCAGACGGGTCCGGCAGGCACCGGACGGAAATACATGCTGCCGCGCATCGACTCGCCGGGCTGCAGCACGCGTACCCCGGTACCCTCGACGCCGTCGGTCAGGCGGTTGAATCCGTCGCCGATCATGCTCACCGGCTCGACACAGAAGAAGGGCTGCCCCGGCGGGACGTAGACGACCAGATGGCGGTAGAGTTCGTCGGCGCCGATCTCGAGCGCTCGGCCGGCCTCCGGCCACTCGACCAGCGCCTTGCCGCCCCAGTCCTGGAAGACGTGGTCGAGCACGAGCTCGTCGACCGGGCGGCGCAGGCGGAAGCCCCAGAGCACGGGTACCGGCTCCAGCGCGCGCGGCACATTGAGCTCGTCGGGCATCCAGACGCCGCCGACCTCGGCGGACAGGCGGGCCTGATCGCGGTCGCCGAAATATGGATGATGGCCGAGGCCGAAGGGCATCGCCTCCGGACCGCGGTTCGTGATGTTCATCGCGATCTCGAGGCGATCGGGATAGAGCCAGAAGATCTGCGTCGCCCGATAGCGCAGCACGTCGCCCGGCCCGTCGTGGACCAGCTCGAGCTCGAGGCTGGTCGGCGCCGCGGTCACCACGTCCCAGGGCGAGGTCCAGCCGTCGCCGTGGATGGCGTGCGGCTCGGGCGGGAAGTTCGCCGCGAGCTGGTGGCTCCTGCCGCCGAAGCGGAACCGAGCGTGGTCTACCCGGCCGGAGAAGGGCACCAGTGGGAAGCTCGCAAAAGTGCGCGGGTCGTCGCTGACGCCGTCCCATGGCCGCATCAGGTCGAAGTCCCGGTCACGGAACGTCAAGATCGACCCGCCGCGCGCGGCGTCGACCATCAGTTCCAGGCTGCCGGCGCGTAGCGTGTGCTGGGTCATGGGCGTTCCATCAAGTACCGCCCCGGACGCCCGGGGCGGTACCACGTTCCGGAGTGCTCGATCTAGCCGCCGATGCAGGTGTCGGCGTTCTTGGGCGTGCAGACGTCCAGGCCGGTGTAGGTCGGATCGGCCGGATTCTTCTTCTCCGTCACGATCTCGTACAGGAAGCCCATGGTCTCGTAGCCCATCTCGAACGGGCGCTGCCCGACCTGACCGAGCGAGAGGCCCTTCTTCATCAGGTCCATCTGCACGGGCAGGGTGTCGGCGACGACCAGTGCCAGCTCGCCGCTGTCGATCCGCGCCTTGTGCTTCTCCGCCACTCTCGCATAGGCCTGCGGGATGAACTGCGGGAAGCCGCCCGTCGGGATGAACGCATCCAGATCCGGGTACTTGCCCAGGATGTCCTCCATCTGCTGCACCGAGCGCGGGAAGTCGTCGTCGGTGTAGAGCGGGCAGCCGTCGACCTCGGTCCAGCCGTTCTGGCCGGTCAGACGGTCGCCGGGTGACGCGGCACTCTTCGTCCCGGCGAGCGTGTCGCGGATGCCCTGCATCCGCTCATTGTGGTTGGCGGCGGCGGCGCCGCCCGACTGGATGCAGATCGTGCCGCCCTTCGGCTTGATCCCCTGGGCGAGTTTGGCGAGGTTCACGCCGATATCGTAGTTCTTGGTGCCGACATAGGCGATCCGCAGGCCCTTGTCCTTGTCCAGCAGATCACTGTCCCAGGTCAGGACCGGGATGTTGGCTTCCTTGGCCTTCTCCAGCGCCTTGCCCATGGCAGCGGCGTTGGACGGGCTGACCGCGATGCCGTCGACGCCACGGGCGATCAGGTCGAGGACGACCTGGACCTGCTCCTCGCCGCCGCCATGCTCGCCCGGCCCGATATAGTCGCACTTGAACTTGCCCGCCGACTCGGCCTCGGCCTTCTTGCAACCGTCGCGAGCTTGGTCGAAGAACGGATTGTTCATGTTCTTCGGCACCAGCGCAAAATCGAGTTCTTGCGCCTGCACCGGCGTCATTCCGGAGAAGGCGGAGATGACCGCGGCCGAAGCCGTGGCGATGAGCAGCTTTTTCATTCCATAACCCCCCTTGTGCACGAATACCGTCGGGACCAACCTGTCAGCCCGACCGTCTTCCGCGGATCCGCTCCAGTAGAACCGCGAGAATGATGAAGATGCCAACGAACGTGCCTTGCCAGTTGGCGTCGACGCCGGCCATCAGAAGGCTATTGCGGATCACCTCGATCAGGGCGGCACCGATGAAGGCGCCGCCCTCGCCTCCCATGAGATTAGCGCCCCCGATCACCGTCGAGGCGATCACGCGCAGCTCGTAGCCCTGACCCAGCGCGTTGATCGCCGAGCCCTGCCAGCCGACGATCATGACCGCCGCGATCGCCGCCGTCAGGGCCGAGACCATGTAGGCCTGGAGCTTGATCCGGTCGACCGGGACACCGGTCATCCGGGCCGCGTTCTCGTTGCCGCCGATCGCGTAGAGATACCTGCCCCAGGCGGAGAAGTTGAAAACGAAGCCGAAGATCAGCGTCAGCGCCACCAGCATCCAGACCGGGTTGGCGATGCCGAATAGCTCGCCGCCGCCGATCGCGTTGAACGTGTCGCCATAGGGGCCGAACTCGTAGATCATCTTGTTCTGCGACAGGACGATCGCGAACGAGCGGCCGATCGACAGCATGCCCAGCGTCACCACGAACGGTGGCAGACCGGCATAGGCGATCAGGCCGCCATTGATCGCGCCGCAGGCGACGCCGGCGGCAAGGCCACCGACGACGGCCAGCAGCCAGTGCTGCTCCGCCTGCAGGATGAGACCGCAGACCACGCCGACGAGGCCCATGATCGAGCCGACCGACAGGTCGATCCCGCCGGTCAGGATCACCGCCGTCATCCCCATCGCCATGATGCCGACGAAGGCGAAGTTGCGGGTGATGTTGAAGAAATTGTCCATGCTGGCGAAAGCGCGCGGCTGCAGCCAGCTCATCACCAGGCAAATGACCACCAACGCCACGAGCACCCAGAAGGGCTGGCTGCCGACGATCCGCTGGAGCGCGGTCTGCTCCTTGATGCCGGTGATCTCGTCGATGTCGACGCTCGTCTGCAGCGGCCGGGAACTCTGCATCCTCTACCCTCTCAGGCCGCGCGGATGGCGCCGGTGATGAGGCCGGTGACCTCCTCGGGCGAGCTGGTCGCGATCTCCTTGTCCGCGACCTTGGTGCCCCGCCGCATCACGACCACCCGGTCGCACACGGCGAACACGTCGGGCATGCGATGGCTGATGAGGATCACCGCGATGTTCTGATGCTTGAGGCGGCGGATCAGCTCCAGCACCTCAGCCACTTGCCGGACGCTGATGGCGGCGGTCGGCTCGTCCATCAGCACGATCTTGGCGTCCGCCAAGCGGGTCCGCGCGATCGCCACCGCTTGCCGCTGGCCGCCCGACATCTGCTTGACTAGGTCGCGCGGCCGGGTCTCGGACTTCAGCTCCTTGAACAGCTCCGCGGCGCGCACGTACATGGCGCCGTAGTCGATGAGCTTGAACGGGCCGATCGCGCGCTTCAGCTCGCGGCCGAGGAACACGTTCTCGGCGGCGCTGAGATTGTCGCACAGCGCCAGGTCCTGATAGACGATCTCGATGCCCTGGCCGCGGGCGTCCGCCGGCTTGTGGAAATGCTGCGGCACGCTATCGAGGAGGATCTGGCCCTCCGACGGCGGGAAGTTGCCGGCGATGATCTTGACCAGGGTCGACTTGCCGGCACCGTTGTCGCCCATGAGGCCGAGCACCTCGCCCGGCTCGATCGACAGATCGACGCCCTTCAGTGCCTCGATCGCGCCGAAATGCTTCGCGACGCCCTGGAGCTCCAGCAACGCCAAGAAGGCCTCCCCCGGTCCGGCTGTCGATTATCCCTTGGACCGTACCGGGAGCATACACGCCGGGGACAGGGGGTAAAGCCTGCGATCAGGCGCTCGCGCGCCGGGCGCCCGCGGGTGCGGCGAGGCGAAAAGCCAAGCGCCCGATACGGTTGCAGGCCTCGGCCAGGCGCTCGTCGGGTGCGGTCAGGCTGACCCGCACATGCCCGGCGGCGGCCCCGCCGAAGGCGTCGCCGGCCAGGACCGACACACCCTCCTCCGCCAGCAGGCGTGCCGCGAACTCCTGCGCCGAGAAGCCGGTGCGGCGGACGTCGAGCATGACGAACATGCCGCCCTTGGGTCGCGTGCAGTTGAGGCCCGGCAGCCCGGCGAGGCGGCGGCAGACCGCATCGCGGCGCCGCCGGAAGCGCTCGCGGAGCTGCTCGCCCGCCCCCGCATCGGCGTCGAGCGCCACAGTGGCGGCATCCTGGATGAAGGGCGGCGAGCCGTAGAGCATGCACAAGGCGAGATGGGCGGCGTGGTCGGCGAGGTCCGGCGGGCCGATCAGCCAGCCGACGCGCCAGCCGGTCATGGCATGCGACTTGGACAGGCTCGACACGGTCACGGTCCGCTCGTCCATGCCGGGCAGCGCCGCCGGAGCGACATGCTCGCCCTCGAACAGCAGGCTGGCATAGACCTCGTCCGAGATCAGCCAGAGGTCGTGCCGGCGGCACAGCTCCGCCACCGTCTCGACCTCGTGGCGGGTCATCACCGCACCGGTCGGGTTGTGCGGGGAGTTGAGGAGGACGGCACGGGTACGGTCGGTGACCGCCGCGGCCAAGGCGTCCAGATCGAGATGAAAGCCCCGCTCGGCGATCAGCGGCACCCGCACCATCCGCGCGCCGGCGGCAGCGACCGTAGCAGGATAGGTGATGTACATGGGCTCCGGCACCAAGATCTCGTCGCCGGGCTGGAGCAGGCACTGGCAGGCGGTGAACAGCGCGGACTGCGCGCCGGCGAGCACGACCACGCGGTTCGCCTCGACCTCCTGGCCGGTCAGCCGCGCGTGATGGCGGGCGATCGCCGTGCGCAGGCTCTTCTCGCCGACCACGCTGCCGTAATGGGTGCGGCCGCGGTCCAGGCTGTCCTTGGCTGCCGCGACCACGGCCGCGGGCGTAGGCAGGTCCGGGTCGCCCACCGACAGCATGATGACGTCCTCGCCGGCGGAACGACGCCGGATCGCCTCGCTGTGAATGTCCCAGGCGGCGGCTTCCGCACCGCCAAGCCCGTCGACACGGCTGGCGAACCGTGGCCGGCCGCTGAAGCTCGTCATCATCGCTGTCCCATGACGCAGGTTCGCGCCGCAGCCTGGACGGCCGCGGCGTCTCGTCTCAGCATAGCAAGGCGTAGCTTGAACCCTCAAGAAGCGCCGTGGAAATACGCGACACCGTGACCGTGTGGGGCAGGATGCCGGTCCAGATCACCTCCCTGGCGATACCAGATGTCCGACTGGTCGTGCCCAACCGGTTCGGCGACGCGCGCGGCTTCTTCTCCGAGACCTACAGCCGCCGCGACTTCGCCGCTGGCGGCATCGCCGACGAGTTCGTCCAGGACAATCACTCACGCTCGGCCAGCACGGGGACCGTGCGGGGCCTGCACTACCAGCTGCCGCCCTTCGCGCAGGGCAAGCTCATCCGGGTACTCAAGGGTAGCATCCTCGACGTGGCGGTCGACATCCGCCGCGGATCGCCCAGCTTCGGTGACCATGTCGCGGTGACGCTGACGGCCGAAGCCGGCAACCAGCTCTATGTGCCGGCCGGCTTCGCGCACGGGTTCTGCACGCTCGAGCCGGATACCGAGGTCGCGTACAAGGTCACCGACTACTACAGCCGCGAGCACGACCGCGGCATCCGCTGGAACGACCCGGCGCTGCGGATCGATTGGCCGGTCGGAGCGGAGGCGGCGGTGCTTTCCGCCAAGGACGTGGCGCTGCCGATGCTTGACGCCGTGCCGGAAGGCGAGTTGTTCACGGTATAGACATTTTTCGGCAGCGGGCAGCGAGAGACGGACGGATGAGGATCCTGGCCACCGGCGGCGCCGGCTTCATCGGCTCGGCGTTGGTGCGCATGCTGGTCCGCGAGCACCGGCACGAGGTGCTCAACGTCGACAAGCTGACCTATGCCGCCAGCCCCGAGGCGCTCGAGGAGGTCTTAGCTGATCCCCGCCAGCGCCTGCTGCAGGCGGACATCTGCGATCGCCTGGCCATGGCGCGGGCCTTTGCCGAGTTCCGGCCCGACGCCGTGATCCATCTCGCCGCGGAGAGCCATGTCGACCGCTCGATCGACGGGCCGGCCGCGTTCATCGAGACCAATGTCGTCGGCACTTTCACCCTGCTCGACGCCGCCTTGGCGTACTGGCGCGCTCTCGACGAGCAGCGCCGCGCCGCCTTCCGCTTCGTCCATGTCTCCACCGACGAGGTTTTCGGCTCGCTCGGGCCGGAGGGGCGGTTCACCGAGGAGACACGCTACGATCCCAACTCGCCCTATTCCGCGAGCAAGGCGGCGGCCGACCACCTGGTGCGGGCATGGCACCGGACCTACGGCCTGCCGGTGATCGTGACCAACTGCTCGAACAATTACGGCCCCTACCAGTTTCCCGAGAAGCTGATCCCGCTCACGATCATCAAGGCGGCGGCCGGCGAGGCTTTGCCGGTCTACGGCAAGGGGGAGAACGTCCGCGACTGGATCCACGTCGAGGACCATGCACAGGGCATTCTCGCGGCGCTGGACCGCGGCCGTCCGGGCGAGGGCTACAATTTCGGCGGGGCCAGCGAGCGCCGCAACATCGACGTGGTCCGGCAGATCTGCGCCTATGTCGACACGGCGCTGCCCGATGCTGCCGATGCCGGGCGCGAGCGGCTGATCACGTTCGTCGCGGACCGGCCGGGCCACGATGCCCGCTACGCGATCGACGACGCCAAGGCGCGACGCGAGCTGGGCTGGGCGCCGCAGCGAACCTTCGAGCAGGGCCTCGAGGCGACCGTCCGCTGGTATCTCGGGCATCGGGAATGGTGGGAGGCGATCCGCGCAAGGCGCTATGGCGGGGACCGGCTGGGTCTGGGCGGCGCGGCGGTGGGCCGTGTCGCTTAAGGTCCTGGTCACCGGCGCCCATGGTCAGCTCGGCCAGGAGCTGATGGGGCGGGGCGCCGATGCGGGGTTCGCGCCGGTCGGGCTCGGCCGCAGCGAGCTGGACATCGCCGACCGCGGGGCGGTCGAGCGCGCCATGGCCACGGTCGACCCCGATCTGGTCGTCAATGCCGCCGCCTACACGGCGGTCGATCAGGCTGAGAGCGAGCCCGAGCGCGCCCACGCGATCAACGCCGACGGCCCGCGCCATCTGGCCCGGGCCTGCGCTGTGGCGAAGGTGCCGCTGATCCACGTCTCGACCGACTACGTGTTCGACGGCACCAAGGCCGAGGGCTATGCCGAGGACGACCCGGTGGCACCACTGCAGGTCTACGGCGCCAGCAAGGAGGTCGGCGAGCGGGCGGTGCGCGAGGAGCTGCCCGAGCACCTGATCATCCGGACGGCCTGGGTCTACAGCTCGCATCACCGCAACTTCGTCCTGACCATGCGCCAGCTCGCCGCCGAGCGCGACGAGCTGCGCGTGGTGGGCGACCAGCTCGGGTCGCCGACCTGGGCCGGTGAGCTCGCCGAGGCGATCTACGCCATGGCCGCGAGGCTCGAGGGCGGCGACAAGTTCGGGACCTATCACTTCGCCGGCGCGGGCAGCACCAGCTGGGCCGGCTTCGCGCAGGCCGTGATGGAGCTCGCGCCACCCGATGGCCGACCGGCACCGCCCGTGGTGCCGATCCCGGCCGCCGGGTTCCCGCGGCCGGCGCGGCGCCCGGCCAATTCGGTCCTGCGCTGCGACAAGATCGGGCGCATGTTCGGGATCGCGCCCA
>JBGAKU010000170.1:0-12013 GCA_044224255.1 Geminicoccaceae bacterium | reverse complement strand
CGAGCACAAGCACTGGTCCGACGAGGTCCAGAAGCTCACCGACCGGCACATCGAATCGGTGAACCAGCTGCTCGACCATAAGGAGAAGGACATCCTGCAGGTCTGATGGGCGTCGTTGGTGCGTAGCGAGCCCCTCGTCCGCGTGGCTGCGCAAGCGGCTCCGCCGCAGCACGTCGCCATCATCATGGACGGCAACCGCCGTTGGGCGCGCTCGCGCGGCATGCCGCCGACCTATGGGCACCGGCGTGGTGCCGAGGCCGTCAAGCGCGCCGTCGAGGGGTGCATCAAGGAAGGCGTCCGCTATCTGACGCTGTTTGCGTTCTCCTCGGAGAACTGGCAGCGGCCGGCCAACGAGGTCAGCGACCTCATGGACCTGCTGCGAGTCTATTTCCGGCGCGAGCTGAGCGAACTTGTCCGGAACGGTATCCAGCTCCGGGTCATCGGCGAGCGCGCAGGTCTGCCGGAGGACATCCGGGCGCTGATCGAGGAGACCGAGGCGCTGAGCCGCGACAATGAGCGGATCATCGTCGTCATGGCGCTCAACTATGGCAGCCGGCGCGAGATCACGGCGGCCGCCCGCTCGCTGGCCCACGAGGTTCAGGCCGGGCTGCTCGATCCCGCCGAGATCGACGAGCAGCTGTTTGGCGAGCATCTCGGCACGGCCGACATTCCCGACCCCGATCTCCTGATCCGCACCAGCGGCGAGCAGCGCATCAGCAATTTCCTGCTCTGGCAGCTCGCCTACACCGAGCTGGTGTTCGTCCCGTTCAGCTGGCCGGACTTCAGCGAGGAGCATCTGCGCGACGCCTTGCGCGAGTATCACCGGCGCGAGCGGCGCTATGGCGCGTCCGCAGGCTAGCCTCCGCGACCCAGCCCTGCGCCAGCGCATCGCCTCGAGTGTCGTGCTCGCGGCCATCGCGGTGACGGCCGCAGCGCTCGGCGGCTGGCCGTTCGCGCTCCTGGTGCTGGCTGCGGCCGCGATCATGAGCATCGAGTGGGCCAAGCTGGCAGCGGCAGCGCCGGCCTCGCGGCTGCTTGCGCTAGCGACCGCTGCCGTCGCGATGGCGGCCATCGTTGCCGTTGCGGTGGGCGCGCACGGCACTGCCGCCATCATGCTAGCGCTCGGCACGATCGTGGTCGCGGTCCTGGCCGCTCGGCGCGAATGGTGCACGCCGGCACGCGCTGGGGGCGGGGTGCTCTATGTCGGAATTCCGGCCATCGCGCTGGTCTGGCTGCGAGGCAGCTCGGAGGCCGGGTTGCATCATCTTCTGTGGCTGCTGCTCGTGATCGGCGCCACGGATACCTGCGCGTATCTGGTCGGGCGGCTGTTGGGCGGACCCCGCCTCGCGCCGCGGATCAGCCCTGGCAAGACCTGGGCCGGCCTTGTCGGCGGCGTTGTGGGTGCCAGCCTGCTCGGTGCGGTCGCAGGCCAGGCCCTGGGCGCAAATTACGGGCTCGCCGCGATCGTCGGGGCGAGCCTCGCCGTCGTTGGGCAGGCGGGTGATCTGTTCGAATCGTTTCTCAAGCGCCGCGCAGGAGTGAAGGACAGCGGTCACCTGATTCCAGGGCATGGCGGGCTGCTCGACCGGATCGACGGTCTGGTGTTCGCGGCACCGATCTTCGCGGCGCTGATTTGGGTCGGCCTGCACGGAGGCATCCAGCCGTGAGAAGCTGGACCGCGCCGTCGGCCGACGTGCCGAGACGCATCACCGTCCTTGGCGCCACGGGCTCTGTCGGCCGCAGCACGCTGGCGCTGGTCGCCGAGGCGCCGGATCATTACCGGGTCGAGGCGGTGACCGGCCATCGCCGGGTCGACGAGCTGGCGGCGATCGCGCGGGCGTACCGTGCGCGGCTGGCCGTGATCGGCGATCCTCGCCGTTTCCTCGACCTGAAGCGAGAGCTGGCGGGCAGCGGGATCGAGGTTGCGGCTGGGGAGGCGGGCCTGGAGGAGGCGGCCTTACGGCCCGCGGAGTGGGTCATGGCCGGCATCGTCGGCGCCGCCGGCTTGCGGCCGACCCTGGCCGCGATCCGGCGCGGAGCGATGGTGGCCCTCGCCAACAAGGAGTGCCTCGTCTGCGCCGGCCAGCTCCTCATGCGCGAGGTCCAGGCGCACGCGGCCGTCCTCCTGCCCGTCGATTCCGAGCACAACGCGATCTGGCAGGCTCTGGCGGGAAGCGACATCTGCGGGGTGCGCCGTCTCGTTCTGACCGCCTCCGGCGGGCCGTTCCGGCAATGGAGCGCCGCGCAGATGGCGGCCGCCACGCCGGAGCAGGCGGTGGCGCATCCGAAATGGTCGATGGGTGCGAAGATCAGCGTCGACAGCGCCACCATGATGAACAAGGGCCTGGAGATCATCGAGGCCCATCACCTGTTCGGCGTTCCCGAGTCGGCGATCGATGTCGTGGTACACCCGCAATCGATCGTGCACAGCCTGGTCGCGTTCAAGGACGGCTCGATGCTCGCCCAGCTCGGCGAGCCCGACATGCGCATTCCGATCGCCTGCGCGCTCGGCTGGCCGCGGCGCCTCGATACCAGCGCTCCCGAGCTTGATCTCTGCGCTCGCTCCGGCCTCGAGTTCGAGCCGCCGGACGAGGGCCGCTTCCCGTCGCTGCGCCTCGCAAGGCACGCCTTGCGGCAGGGTGGGGTGGCTCCTACTCTACTGAATGCCGCCAACGAGGCGGCGGTGGCGGCGTTCCTGGAGGGGCGCATCGGGTTTCTCGACATCGCCCGCACCGTCGAGCATGTGCTCGATCGGGGCGGAGAGACGGCATGCGAGGATCTCGAGACCGTTCTGATCCATGACGCGCTCGGCCGGCGCCTCGCTGCCCAAGTTCTCCCGGCCGCCGGCGATCTCGCAATCGCATGAAGGACTTTGCCAAGCCATGCTAGGCTCCGCGATCCAGTATGTGGTTCCCTTCCTGCTCGTCCTTTCGGTTGTCGTGTTCGTGCACGAGTTCGGCCACTACTGGGTGGCCCGCCGCAACGGCGTGCGGATCGAGGTGTTCTCGATCGGCTTCGGCCCGGAGCTGTTCGGCCGTAACGATCGTCATGGCACGCGCTGGAAGTTCAGCGCCATCCCGCTCGGTGGCTATGTCAAGATGCTGGGGGATGCCGACGCGGCGAGCGCGACCGCCGATCCCGCCCATGCGCATGATCCCGACAGCTTCCCGAGCAAGAATGTCTGGCAGCGGATGGCGATCGTGGTGGCGGGACCGCTCGCGAACTTCGTCTTCGCGATCGCCGCGCTGACGATTCTGTTTGCGGCGGTCGGCAGGCCCTTCACACCCCCTGACGTCGAGGCGGTGCAGCCGGACAGCCCGGCTGCGGTAGCCGGCCTCATGCCGGGCGACCGGGTCACCGCCGTCGACGGCTCGCCGATCGAGAGCTTCGAGGAGCTGCAGGCCAGCGTGTTCGACAGCGAGGGGCGGCCGATGCTCCTCACGATCCAGCGGGATGCGGAGATCGTGGAGCTGCGGGTGACGCCGTCGATCCAGAGCGACACCGACCGCTTCGGTACGCAGCGTGAGATCTGGCGGATAGGCGTGAGTCGGCCCGGGGTCGAGTATCGGCGCAGCAACATGTTCCTCGCCGTGTTCGAGGCCACGGCCGAGACGGGCCGCATGATCGGCGGCACGCTGCGCGCCCTTGGCGAGATGATCGTCGGCAAGCGCGGCACGCAGGAGCTGGGCGGCCCGTTGCGGATTGCGCAGATGTCGGGCGAGATCGCGCAGGACGGCTTCGTGCCAGCCTTGTGGTTCACCGCTGTCCTCTCGATCAATCTCGGTCTCATCAACCTCTTCCCGATCCCGATGCTGGACGGGGGGCATCTCGCGATGTACGGAATCGAGGCCGTGCGGGGGCGGCCGCTGAACGAGAGAAGCCAGGAGATCGCGTTCCGATTTGGTCTGGCGATGGTGCTGAGCCTGATGCTGTTCGCCACCTGGAACGACGTGGTGCAGTTCGGCTGGATCGAGCGGCTGCTCAATCTGATCTCGTAGCTGGCGTGCCTTACGCTCCCCGGTTAAGACGTCACATGAGCTGGTGACGCAGCGAAGGTCGTCCATGCACCGTGTTCTCGTGCTCTCGCTGCTTGTCGCGGCGCTGATGGTTCCAGGCTGGCCGGTACGAGCCCAGAACGCCGGCGTGATCAGCCGGGTCGTCGTCGAGGGCAATCAGCGTATCGAGCCGAGC
The DNA here is from genome assembly GCA_044224255.1 of Geminicoccaceae bacterium. Taxonomy (GTDB): domain Bacteria; phylum Pseudomonadota; class Alphaproteobacteria; order Geminicoccales; family Geminicoccaceae; genus Benzoatithermus. Next base: position 7,822 of record JBGAKU010000170.1, on the reverse strand, counting down.
ACGGTCGAGAGCTATCTCGCGATTCGCGCCGGTGAGCCCTACGATCGACAGAAGGTCGACGATTCGATCAAGAGTCTCTACGCGACCGGGCTGTTCGAGGACGTTGCGATCGAGCTTCAAGGCGATCAGCTCGTGGTCCGCGTCAGCGAGAACCCGATCATCAACCGTATCGCCTTCGAGGGAAACAAGCGGCTCGACACCAAGGTGCTCGAGAGCGAGATCCAGCTCCGGCCGCGCGTGGTCTATTCGCGTGCCCGAGTTCAGAACGCGGTGAACCGGATCCTCGAGCTGTACCGCCGCAACGGCCGATATGCCGCGAAGGTCGAGCCCAAGATCATCGAGCTCGACCAGAACCGCGTCGATCTGGTGTTCGAGATCAGCGAAGGGCCGACCACGGGCATCGGAGGCATCGCGTTCATCGGGAACGAGGCCTACAGCGACAGCACCCTGCGGGGCGTGATCCAGACCCGCGAGTCGGCCTGGTACCGCTTCCTGACCAGCGACGACACCTATGATCCCGATCGCCTGTCGTTCGACGAGGAGCTTCTTCGCCGCTTCTACAATGCGCGGGGCTATGCCGATTTTCAGGTCATCTCCGCGGTGGCCGAGCTGACACCGGACGGCAAGAGTTTCTACATCACCTTCACCGTGGAAGAGGGTCCCAAATACACGTTCGGCGAGGTGAAGGTCGACACCACCCTGGAGGACCTGGGCGTCGAGCAGCTCGAGCGTCTGGTCGCGACCGAATCGGGTGAGACCTACGATGGGGACGAGGTCGAAGCCACGATTCAGGCGTTGACGGACGAGGTAGGCAGGCTCGGCTACGCGTTCGTCGATATCCAGCCGCAATTGCGCAAGGATCCCGAGAAGCTGACCGTTGATCTCACCTATCAGATCAACGAAGGGCAGAAGGTCTATGTCGAGCGGATCGACATCAGTGGCAATCTGCGCACCCTGGACAGGGTCATTCGCCGCGAGTTCCGGCTGGCCGAGGGCGACGCGTTCAACACGGCGTTGCTGCGGCGCTCCCAGCAGCGGCTGCGCAATCTGGGCTTCTTCGAGAGCGTCGACGTCACGACCGAGCAGGGCAGCGCGCCCGACAAGGTGGTGATCAAGACCAAGGTCGTCGAGCGGTCGACCGGCGAGCTCTCCTTCGGCGCAGGCTTCTCCACCGAGGACGGCGTGCTCGGCGACATCAGGCTGAGCGAGCGTAATTTCCTCGGCCGCGGGCAGGACCTCCGTGCCAATCTGACGGTGTCCCAGCGGCGCCAGCAGATCGATATCAGCTTCACCGAGCCCTATTTCCTCGAGCGCGACCTCGCCGCCGGCGTCGATCTGTTCGACAGCCGGACCGACTTTCAGCGCGAATCCTCCTACGACGAGAGCAGCATCGGCGGCACGCTCCGCCTCGGCTACCCGCTGACCGAGAATCTTCGGCACGGGGTACGCTACACGCTCCGCGACGACCAGATTCACAATGTTGACGACAACGCGTCGGTCTTCATCAAGGAGGAGGAAGGCTCCCGCACCACGTCGCTCATCGGCCAGTCCTTCACCTATGACCGGCGCGACGAGCGATTCTTGCCGACCGACGGCTATTACCTCAAGCTCGATCAGGACTTGGCCGGCCTCGGCTTCGACAGCAGGTTCATCCGGCACGAGCTCCGAGCCGAGTACTATTATCCGATCATCAGCGATGTCGTGTTCAATCTCAGTGGTTCCGCTGGCTACATTCACGGGATCTTCGGCGACGACGTGCATCTGCAGAACCGCTTCTTCATCGGCGGCGCCAATCTGCGCGGCTTCCAGTTCGGCGGCGTCGGTCCGCGCGATTCGGAGACCGACGATCGGTTGGGCGGCAATCTCTACTATGTGGGCTCCGGCGAGGTTCGCTTTCCATTGGGTCTGCCCGACGAGCTGCGCGTCTTCGGCCGGGCGTTCGTCGATGCCGGCACCCTTCGCGACGTCGATGTCAGTGGCCCGACCCTAGACGAGAGCAATGGCCTGCGCGTCGGCGCCGGCGTCGGGCTGTCGTGGCTGTCGCCGCTCGGGCCGCTGTCGATCGATTTCGCCCAGGCGGTGAAGAAGGAGTCCAAGGACGAGACCGAGTTCTTCCGGATCTCCTTCGGCACGCGGTTCTGATGACGTGGCCCGCGCTCGAGCGGTTGCTGGCGATCGTCCTTGTCGGCTGGACGATGGGGCTCGGCGTATCCCCTGCCGCGGCCGACGCGTTGCCGCCGACCGTCGCTGCGGTGATCGACTATCAGCGCATCCTGCGCGATTCGCGGGCCGCTCGGGCCATCCGTGATCAGGTCGAATCGCGGCGCCGACTCTATCAGGAGGAGATCGCCAAGGAGGAGCAACGGCTGCATGAGGTCGACAAGGACCTCGCCGCGCAGCGCAACCTGCTCGCGCCGGACGCCTTCGACAGCAAGCGCCAGACCTTCGAGCGCGACGTGGCCGCCGTCCAGCGAATGGCCCAGGAGCGCCGTCGTCAGCTTGATCAGGTGGCCGCCGTGGCGTTGGGCGAGGTTCGCTCCGCGATGATCGAGGTCGTGGGCGAGCTCGCCCGGTCGCGTGGCTTCAACCTGGTGTTGCCCAGTAGTGGACTTTTATTGTTCTCACCGGAGATCGATCTCACCGAGGAGGTGCTGCGCCGACTGGATCAGCAGCTGCCGAACATCAAGGTGCCCGACAAGGTCGATTGACGAACGACCATCCGCGCGACTAGGCGATGCCCTCCGAACTGAGCCAGAGTAGCGGGGAACGATTGAGATGAGCGAGCAGGCCTATCCGGTCGGGGCAGAGATTCCGGACGCCGACATCAACACGATCATGCGGCTGATTCCGCATCGCTACCCGTTCCTGCTGGTCGATCGAGTGGTCGAGATACGCGCGTTCGAACGGGCCGTCGGCATCAAGTCGGTTACGATGAACGAATGGTTCTTTCCCGGCCATTTTCCGGGCGAGCCGATCATGCCCGGTGTCCTGGTGATCGAGGCGATGGCGCAAACCGCTGCGGTCCTGGCGGTAGCAGGGCTCGGCCCCACCCATCAGGGCCAGCCGGTCTATTTCATGAGCATCGAGAGCGCCCGCTTCCGGCGCCCGGTACGGCCCGGCGATCAGCTGCGGATCGAGACCACGGTGCTCCGCAGCAAGCTGGGCGTCTGGAAGCTCGACGGCAAGGCCCGCTGCGAGGGGGCCGTTGCCGCCGAGGCCCAGTTCAGCGCCAAGATCAGCTATCGCTAGCTCGGCTCAGCGCTGGTCCATGGGGATGTAGGGCCGCTGCGCGTGGCCCGTGTAGCGCTGGCGCGGCCGACCGATCTTCTGCTCGGGATCCTCGATCATCTCGTTCCACTGGGCCATCCAGCCCGAGGTCCGTGCCAGCGCGAAGATCGCCGTGAACATGGTGGTCGGGATGCCCATCGCCTCGAGGATGATGCCCGAGTAGAAGTCGACGTTGGGGAACAGCTTGCGCTTGGCGAAGTAGTCGTCGCTGAGCGCGATCCGCTCCATCTCCTTGGCGATCGCAAGCTTGGGGTTGTTCTTCTGACCGAGCAGCTCCAAGACCTCGTCCGCGCTTTCCTTGAGCACGCCGGCGCGCGGATCGTAATTCTTGTAGACGCGGTGGCCGAAGCCCATCAGCCGCGAGTGGCTGTCCTTGTCCTTCACCTTGTCGAGAAAGTCCGGGATGTTGTCGATGCTGCCGATCTCGCCCAGCATCTTGACCACGGCCTCGTTGGCACCGCCATGCGCCGGGCCCCACAGCGCGGCGATGCCCGCGGCGATCGCCGCATAGGGGCTGGCGCCGGTCGAGCCGACGAGACGCACCGTCGAGGTCGAGGCGTTCTGTTCGTGATCGGCGTGGAGAATGAAGATCCGGTCGAGCGCCCGGGCGAGCACGGGGTTCACCTTGTACGGCTCGCACGGCACCGCGAACATCATGTGCAGGAAGTTCTCGGAGTAGCTCAGATCGTTGCGCGGATAGACGAACGGCTGGCCCATCGCGTATTTGTGACACATCGCGGCAATCGTCGGGATCTTCGCGATCATGCGGTAGGTGGCGATGTTGCGATGGAACTTGTCGTCGGTCTTGAGATCCTCGTAGTAGAATGCTGACAGCGCGCCGACCACGCCGATCATGACCGCCATCGGGTGCGCGTCACGCCGGAAGCCGCGGAACAGGAACTGGATCTGCTCGTGCAGCATGGTGTGATAGGTCACACCGTTGACGAACTCACTGAGCTCGCTCTGGCTCGGCAGCTCGCCGTTGAGGATCAGATAGGCCACCTCGAGGAACGAGCTGTTCTTGGCCAGATCCTCGATCGTGTAGCCGCGATGCAGGAGAATGCCTTCGTCGCCGTCGATGAAGGTGATCTTCGAGCTGCAGCTCGCCGTCGAGGTGAAGCCGGGATCGTAGGTGAACATCCCGGTCTGGCCGTAGAGCTTGCGGATGTCGATCACGTCCGGGCCGAGGGTACCCTCCAGGATCGGGAAGTCGCCCTTGGCGCCTTCGCCTGCGGTGAGCATCGCGGACTTAGTCGTCGCCTGATCGGTCACGGGCTATCCCTCCTTCTGCGACGCAGCATGAGGCTATGTCGCGGCCGCCAGAAAACACTAGGGAAGGGACGATTTCCCCTCAATCCGCTTGCGGCACTGCGGGATTGCGTCCAGACGCCGCGTCCTCGACGCGACCCAGCACCTCGTCCCGCCCGAGCACGCGCATGATCTCGAACACGCCCGGGGAGACGGTGCTGCCGGTCAGCGCGACCCGCAACGGCTGGGCAAACTTCGAGAACCCGATCCCTACCGCCTCGGCTCGCTCCCGGCACAAAGCCTCGAGCCCAGCCTCGCTCCAATCGCCTGTCGAGCGCAAGTGCGCGACGAGGCCGGCGAGATTCCCGCGCGCCATCTCGTCCAGGAGCTTGCCGGCCTTCGCGTCGATCGGGATCGGCCGCTCGCGGATATAGAACGCGGCGGACTGCGCCAGCTCGACCAGCGTCCGAGAGCGCTGTTTCAGCCCAGGCATCCCATCGATCAGGCGGCGCATCCCCTCCGTGTCGGGCGCAAGGTGCACGGCGGCGAGGCGCGGGCGAACGAGCTCCGCCAGATCCTCGTCGGCCCGCTCGCGCATATAGTGCGCGTTGAGGCTCGTGAGCTTGGCCAGGTCGAAGCGCGCGGGAGAGCGGCCGACCGTCGTGAGGTCGAACAGTGCGATCGCCTGCTCGGTCGAGATGATCTCCTGGTCGCCGTGGCTCCAGCCGAGACGCAGCAGATAGTTGCGCACCGCCTCGGGCAGAAAGCCCATCTCGCGGTATTCGGTGACGCTGAGCGCGCCGTGGCGCTTGCTGAGCTTGGCGCCATCCGGGCCATGGATCAGGGGGATATGGGCGAATGCAGGCAGCTCGGCGCCGATCGCCCGGTAGAGCTGAACCTGGCGAAACGTGTTGGTGAGGTGGTCGTGGCCACGGATGACATGGGTGATGCCCATGTCGACATCGTCGACGACGACCGAGAGCATGTAGGTCGGCGTGCCGTCACCGCGCAGCAGCACCATGTCGTCGAGCTGCTCGTTCGCGACCTCGATCTCGCCCTGCACCAGATCGGTGAGGCGGGTGGTACCGGTCTGCGGCGCCTTGAGACGGATCACGGGCGGCACGCCCGCCGGCGCTTCGCTCGGATCGCGATCCCGCCAGCGGCCGTCATAGCGCATCGGCAGGCCGCGCACCCGCTGGTCCGCGCGCATGGCCTCGAGCTCCTCCGGCGTTGCCCAACAGCGATAGGCGCGGCCCTCGGCGAGCAGCCTGTGCGCCACCTCCGCGTGGCGCGGCGCCCGCTCGAACTGGAACACGGCCGGCGCGTCCACATCCAGCCCGAGCCAGTCCAGGCCGTCGAAGATCGCCTCGATCGCGGCCTGGGTGGAGCGTTGCCGGTCGGTGTCCTCGATGCGCAGCATGTAGCGGCCGCCCTCGTGCCGGGCGAACAGCCAGTTGAACAGCGCGGTTCGGGCGCCGCCGATGTGCAGATAACCCGTGGGCGAAGGTGCAAACCTGACGATAACACTCATGGTTGAATTGTGGCCTGCGCCGAGAGTTAGATGGGCGCGTCGTTTAGCACGGTTGGACCTGCGGTGCAGCAGAGGCTCGGGATCGGCTCGCGCATCGGCTGGCGCGTCTCCTGGCCCCGGCGATTCGTGGCCCGCTCGCTGGTCGGCGAGTTCGAGGCCGAGCAGCGACGCTGGTTTCTTTGGCTGCCCGTTCTCTTGGGCACCGGCATCGCGACTTTTTTCGCGCTCCACGACCCGCCACCGCTCTGGATCGCTGCCGCCGGGGCGATCGCCGCAGCCGCCGCACTCGTTGTCGCCGGCTCCGTCTGGCGATCGCACGGAACGATCGGGGCCGTCCTGCTCGGGATCGCGGTGCTCTGCGCCGGCTTCGCGCTGGCACATTACCGACTCCACGCCGTGGCCGCGCCGATTCTCGCGCGGGCGGGGGCCTACGACGTCTCCGGTCGGGTCGTGGCGCTGGAGCCGCTCCAGGCAGGCGACCGCGTCCTGCTCGACGGCGTGACGCTCCAAGGCGTACCGCTGCCGGGCACGCCGGAGTATGTCCGGATCAATCTTCGCCGTTCGCCGGCTGGCCTCGAGCCTGGCGATCGGTTGGAAGTGCGCGCCCGGCTGCAACGGCCGCTCGGCCCCACAGTGCCAGGCGGCTTCGACTACGGGCGTCAGGCCTGGTTCGAGCAGCTCGGCGCGATCGGGTATTCCCTGGGCCCGGCGCGGCGGACACCGGCGTCGGGGGCGGATCGCGACCTGGCGATCGCCGAGCTGCGCGCACGCGTGGCCGCACGGATCGCCGACCAGCATCCCGGCCCCGCCGGTGGCATGGCGGCAGCTCTGGTCGCCGGGGTGCGCGCTGGCATCGATCAGCAGACGTGGCGCGCGATGCAGGTGTCGGGCCTTGCCCACATCCTGTCGGTCTCCGGCCTGCACATGGTCATGGTCGCGGGCAGCATGTTCGCGGCGTGCCGCTGGTCGCTGGCCCTGATCCCGCCTCTGGCGCTCCGCTACCCGGTCAAGAAGCTGGCCGCGGCCCTGTCCCTGGGCGCGGTGACGTTCTACCTGCTGCTGTCCGGCGCCAGCGTACCGGCCCAGCGCTCCTATCTCATGACCGCCGTGGCGCTCGTGGCGATCATGGTGGATCGCAACCCGTTCTCGCTGCGGCTCCTCGCGTGGGCGGCCATTGTGGTCCTGCTTCTTCGTCCCGAGGCTGTCTTCGGCGCTTCCTTCCAGCTCTCCTTCGCCGCCGTCCTGGCGCTGATGGCGGTGATGGAGGCGTGGCAGAAACTGAGGCGCCACCCCGAGATCGAGCCCGGCCTCGCCCGGGCGGTGCTCCGCTACCTTGCCGGAATCTCCGTCACCACGCTGGTCGCCGGCGCCGCCACCACGCCCTTCGCCGCCTTTCACTTCCAGACCATCCCGACCTACGGCGTGCTCGCCAATCTCATTGCCGTGCCGATCACCACGTTCCTCGTGATGCCTGCGGGCATGCTCGGGCTCGTTCTGATGCCGCTGGGCTGGGAGTGGCCCTTCTTCCACGCGATGGGGCTCGGCTGCGGTGCCGTCCTGGCTGTCGCCCGCCTCATCGCCGGGCTGCCCGGCGCCTCGATCCTGGTGCCGCAATGGCCGGGCACGGCACTGGCCCTGCTGGCGGCGGGCGGCCTTTGGCTCGCGCTTTGGCGTCGGCCTTGGCGCTGGATCGGCTTGGCGCCGGCTGGGCTGGCTGTCGTCACCGCTCTCGTGAGCCGGCCGCCCGACATGTTG
>JBGAKU010000169.1:0-12125 GCA_044224255.1 Geminicoccaceae bacterium | reverse complement strand
TCGCCCGCATGCTCTCAGGCCGGCCACGCCAAGCGTAGTAGCCGCTGGGCGAGACGCCGAGCACATGGCACATGAGCCGGACCGGGTGCTCCTGCCGGTGATCCTCGATGAAGCGGAACCTCATCTCGGGGCTTCCGAGACGATGGCGATAGCTTTTTTTAAAACCTCACGTTCCTGGCGCGTGCGATCGAGTTCGCGCTTGAGGCGTGCGATTTCGGCCGCCTGCTCGGCCAGTGACGGCACGCGTGGGATCGCCAAGGCAGATGTTGCCGCGCCGGCCTGCGTGCGGGGGACGGTGCCGTGCGTGGCGGTGCGCCAGCTGCGCAGCATCGAGGGCTGGATCCCGAGCTCGGCGGCCACCTGCATCAGCGGCCGCCCGCTGCTCTCGAGCAGGGCCACCGCCTCATGCTTGAACTCGTCCGTGAACGTCCGTCGCGTCTTCGTCATCCGACACCTTCCTGCCCCGTACGGAGCTTAGCAAAGGTGTCCGCTGCTTTGAGGGAGGATCACAGGGAAGCTGACCCGGTTGCAAGGACAAGCTGCCACATATTACTACCTAGCCGAGTAGCGAACGTGGGGGAAATACTCAACTACGAAATCAGTGCCCAAGCGGTCGAGCACAATTATGGCTTGGGCTGCTCGCTGGTGTCACGGATCTCACCGTTCCCGGCGTCGACGATCGCGGCACCACTGCTCGCCTGCCGTCGGGCTCCGCGCGGGCTCAAGCCGAATCGGTGCCGGAACGCCCGCGAGAACGCCGCCGTCTCGGCGTAGCCGAGGCTGGTTGCGATCTCGCCGATTGGGCGGTGGCCACTCTCAAGGAGGGTACGTGCGAGGCCGAACCGTTCGGCGTCACGCAGCTCGCTGAACGAAAGGCCGCGTTCGGCGAGCGCCCGCTGTAGGCTGCGCCGCGACAGCCTGAGCCGCTGGGCGACGAAGGCGAGGTCGGCCCGGCCGAGGGTCAGCCCGTCGCGGATGGCCATGCGGATGGCGCCGTCGAGGTCGGGCGCGGGGCTCTGCAGCTCCAGCAAGTAGCGGGCATAGGTCGACAAGAGCGCGTGTAGGAAGGGATTGACGTCGGTCTTCTCGGCACGGAGGTCGCCGCGGCTGAGCTCGACGGCGTTGACCGGTGCGTCGAACATCACCGGACAGTCCAGACCGGCGCGGTAGCGCTCGGCAAGCTCGGGCGCCGGCATGGCGTAGAGCACCCGAAGCGGCCGCCAACGGCGGCCACGGTGCGCCTGCAGCATGCGCACGATGTAGGCGTTGGCGTGGCTGGTGAACTGCGTTACCGGGCCGACGTCGGCGACGATCGACCAGACCAGTGCGGGCGGCTCGCGGTCCTCGACCAGCTCGACACGCAGGCCCTCGACCAGGGTCGGCAGCGTCCGCGCGAGATCACGGATGGCATCCCGAAAGCGCCGGGCGTTCAGCACGAGGTAGCCCGGAATGCCGGAGCGAGGGGCCCTGGTCAGGGATCCAAACCGGAATCCGAAATCCGGGTCCCCCGTGAGCCGAGCGGCCACCTCGAAGTAGGCGACGTACTTGCGAAACGGCGTGCGCTGACCAGGCCGGTCGATCACAGCGAGCGGAACGTCGATCGCGCGAAAGACGGCCGCGGCACCCCCAGGCACATGCCGCACCGCCCGGTCGAAGCCCGACCACGCCATGCCGTCCACCAGTGGTTCCATCTCGGGCGTGGGCATGTCTCACCCCCTGATCTCGGCGCAGCTTATCAGAAATTTGGCGTCGACCGACAATCTTCGCGAGGGTCCGTCTGCCATTCTTGGGCCGGGACAAACCGTGGGCCGAGCCCGGCCACACAAGCTAGGGAAACCTTCCATGGTCGAACCGAGAACCACACCGGGATTCGACGCCGTGGCGGCATCCGATGCGGCTGTTCCGGCGATTCCGGTCGACATCGATGCGGGCTGTCACAAAGCGAAGAGCCGGGTCCAGGCGCTTCTCGGCGACGTGCGGCAGGAACTCGGGCTGCGCGAGGGTGAGCGCCTCGCCACCCTAGCACCCCTACTCCTGGCCTATCCCGTACTGGTCCTGGGTGCCGTCCGGGCCGGGCTCGCCTGGGTCAATGGGCGGCAGATGCCGAGCCAGGATCGTATCGCCCAGCCGGCGGTCGACGGGCGCACAGCAGTATCGACCGCTTTGCCCTGAAGTGCCGACCATTTTCGGCCGGGGCGCGGCCCCGCCAGCGAACTAGGCATCCATCGCGGCGAAGAACGGCCTCACCTGATCGCCGATCGGAGCGATTCAACGAGGAGATCGAGTCGGCCTAGGGCGGGTCGATCGACGGCATGCGCTGCGCGCTGGCAAAACTCACTACAAGCGAAGCCTATGCCCACATGTCGGGCATCAGCCATGCAACTCCCGATCTCGGCGCCGTCATGCTCGAGAAGGCGGCCGGCGCGGTGCTCTGGAACAATTGGGTGGCCTACGGCCAAACGGTCAATCTGTAGGACGCTTGGTACAAAAGGTGAGAGACCATGCGCGGCGGGGTCAAGGAAGTCCTCATCTTGAGCGGCGTTCGCACCGCCGTCGGCGACTTCGGCGGTTCGCTCCGAGGCGTTCCACCGACGCGTCTCGGTGCCGTCGTCGCCGCCGAGGCGACGCGGCGGGCCGGCATCGCCCCGGACCTGGTCGAGCACGCGGTGTTCGGCAGCGTCATTCACACCGAGCCGCGCGACGCCTACCTCGCCCGGGTGATTGCGGTCGAGGCCGGCGTGCCCGTGGCAGCACCGGCCATGACGGTCAACCGTCTCTGCGGCAGCGGGCTGCAGGCCATCGTGAGCGCAGCGCAGCTGATCCAGCTCGGCGACGTCGAGACGGCCCTGGCCGGCGGCGTCGAATGTATGAGCCGCGCCGGCTATCTCCTGCCGACGCTGCGCTGGGGCCAGCGGATGGGCGACGCGGCTGCAGTCGACATGCTGCTGGGGGCGTTGAACGACCCGTTCGGCAACGGTCACATGGGTGTCACCGCCGAGAACGTGGCCAAGAAGCATCGGATTGACCGCGAGGCTCAGGACCGGCTCGCGGTCGAGAGCCATCGTCGGGCGGCGCGGGCGATCGCCGAGCAGCATTTCCGGACACAGATCGTCCCGGTCGAGGTGACGGACGGCAGAGGCACGCGCCACTTCGACACCGACGAGCACGTGCGCGCCGACGTGAAGGTCGAGGATCTGGCCACGCTGCGGCCGGTGTTCCTCAAGGGCGGCACCGTGACCCCGGGCAACGCGTCTGGCATCAACGACGGCGCCGCAGCGCTGATCTTGATGGAGGCGCACGCCGTCGCGCGGCGCGGCCTCGTGCCGCTGGCACGGGTGGTCGCCTACGCCCATGCCGCAGTCGAGCCGGCCGAGATGGGCATCGGTCCGGTGCCGGCGGTTCGGCGCGTCCTGGAACGCGCCGGCCTCACCATCGACGATCTCGACGTGATCGAGGCCAATGAGGCGTTCGCGGCGCAGGCCTGCGCCGTGACCGCCGAGCTCGGCCTGCCGCCCGAGCGGACCAACCCAAACGGCGGCGCCATCGCCTTCGGGCATCCGGTAGGTGCCTCGGGCGCCATCGTCACGGTGAAGCTGATCCACGAGCTGCACCGGACCGGCGGCCGCTACGGGCTCGCTACCCTATGCATTGGCGGCGGCCAGGGAATTGCGCTCGTGGTCGAGCGGCTGTGAGCACGGGACGCGAGCACCGGGGCAGCGGCTCGACCGAAGGGGGGCGCATGATGACGCCGATCAACAAGGTGGTCGTGATCGGAGCCGGGATCATGGGGGCCGGCATCGCCGCGCATCTCGCCAACGCCGGGCTGTCGGTGGTGCTGCTCGACACAGCCGAGGACGGGCCGAGGCGCAGCCGCCGGGCCGAAGAGGCGCTGAAGCGCCAGCTCGCGGCCGGCGGCTTCATGCACCCGGCATTTGCTGGTCGCGTCACGCCCGGCAACGTCGAGGACGACCTCGGGCTCGTGGCCGACGCCGACTGGATCGTCGAGGTGATTGCCGAGCGGCTCGAGATCAAGCGCGCCCTCTTCGCGAGGCTGGAGGCGGTGCGCAAGGAGGGGTCGATCGTCTCATCGAATACCTCCACCCTGCAGCTCAAGGCGCTGATCGAGGGCCAACCGGCGCGCTTCGCCCGTGACTTCCTAATCACGCACTTCTTCAATCCGCCGCGCCACATGCGCCTGCTCGAGCTCGTAGCCGGACCCGCTACGCGGCCCGAAGCGGTGGACGCGATCCGCCGCTTCGCCGACGTGGCGCTCGGCAAGAGCATCGTCGCCTGCAAGGATCGGCCGGGCTTCGTTGCCAACCGGATCGGCTGCTTCTGGATCGCGGCGGCGCTGTCGGAGGCGATGACCCTGGGCCTTACCGTCGAGGAGGCGGACGCGGTCATCGGCCGCCCGTTCGGGATTCCCGCCACTGGTGTCTTCGGCCTGCTCGACCTGGTCGGCCTCGATCTCATGCCTCAGGTCTGGGGCAGCCTGGCGCGCGATCTGCCGGCGGACGACCCCTTGCGCCGTTTCGATCTCGACCCGCCGATCGTCCGGTCGATGATCGAGCGCGGCCTCGTCGGCCGCAAGGCGGACACCGGCTTCTTCCGTACCCTCGAGCAGAAGGGTGCCCCGGCTCGCCAGGCCCTCGACCTCGCCAGCGGCGAGTATCGCGACTTGCGGCCAGTCAGCCTCGGCAGCCTCGTCACCGCCGGCAACGACCTGCATGCGCTTCTGTGCCATCACGACCGCGGCGGCCGCTACGCTTGGCGGGTGATGGGCCCCACGCTCGCCTATGCCGTGGGGCTGGTTCCCGAGATCACAGACGAGCCGAGCGCGGTCGACGAGGCAATGCGGCTGGGCTACGCCTGGACGCGTGGTCCCTTCGAGCTGATCGACGCACTCGGCCCCGCTTGGCTCGCCGAGCGACTCGCCGGCGAGAGCGAGCCGGTGCCGGCGTTGCTGCGAGAGGCAGCTGCGCACGGCTCGTTCTACCGCGTCGCCGATGGCCGGCGCGAAAGCCTGCGGCCACGGGGCGAGTACCGACCCCTGCGACGCCCGTCCGGAACCTTGTCCCTGGCCGATCTTAAGATGGCGGGGAAGCCCCTGGCGGGTAACCGTTCGGGCTCGCTCTGGGACCTGGGTGACGACGTTGCGTGCCTCGAGTTTCACACCAAGGCCAACGCCATCGATCTCCACCTGCTGGCGATGATCGAGGCAGCCGTGACCGAGGTGGGCAAAGGCTTCCGCGCGCTGGTCCTCGGCAACGATGCGGCGACGTTCTCCGCCGGCGCCGATCTGCGCGCCGTTCACGAGGCGGCCCGGCGCGGGGATTGGGCGTGGATCGAAGCCTTAGTCGGCACTGGCCAGAGCACCTTCCGCGGCCTGAAATTCGCGCCATTCCCCGTGGTCGCCGCGGTGTCGGGGGCGGCCCTGGGCGGTGGCTGCGAGGTGGCGCTGCACTGCGACGCCATCCAGGCCCATGCCGAGACCGCGCTGGGCCTGGTCGAGACGAAGGTCGGCCTCGTCCCGGCCTGGGGCGGCTGCAAGGAGCTGCTGCTGCGACTGTCAAGTGACGGTGACCGGCGCTCCGGGGTAGGCAGTCCGGGGCTGGCTGCGTTCCGCACCATCTCGCGCGCCTGCATTTCGGCTTCGGCCCTCGATGCCCGCGACCTCGCCTACCTGCGTCCCGGCGATGGCCTCACGATGAACCGTGATCGCCTGCTGGCCGATGCCAAGGCCGCAGCCCTGCGGCTGGCCGAGGGCTATCGGCCGCCCGAACCTCGCCTGCTCGCGTTGCCCGGCCTAGCGGGCCGGCAGGCGCTGCTGGATGCACTGGGGGAGCCGACCGCCATGCATCGTGCCGCGCCGCATGACCGGCTGGTCGGCGAGATGCTGGCGACGGTCCTGACCGGGGGCGATGCCGATCCGGCCCAGCCATTGCCGGAGGACGAGGTGTGCGAGCTCGAGCGCGAGGCGTTCTTGACGCTGCTCCGTCGTGGGGAGACGCAGGCGCGCATCCAACACCTGCTCGAGACCGGCAAGCCCTTTCGCAATTGAGCACGGCGATGGGCGGCGGTGGCGTTTGTGAGCAAGCTCCGTCGGGTCACACGCCTGGTTTCGGGCAGGCGCGCTGGCGAGAGGGTTCCGCGCTGGCATGCAATATCAGCAATATGGCGCAGATTGGCAATCCAAGCCGCTGATCGCGTGGCATCCTGCGCCAAGAAGAAATCGGTCAAACCGGCTGAAGTTAGGAAGAAGAGCCGGACCTAAACGGCATGTCGAATGCCAAGTATCGGGAGGTTGACTAAGATGACGAGACCAGTCGACGCTGGGCAGCGACAAACCTGCGACAAGGCCCGCCGAACCGTGCCGACGATGCTGATCGAGGGTACGCCGTCGGCCTACCGCTATCCCCTACTCATCAAGCACCTGCTCCATGCGCCGCTGCGGCACGCTCCGGACCAGGAGATCGTCTACCGCGATCTGGTGCGCTACGATTACCGGACGCTCGAGCAGCGGATCGGGCGGCTCGCCAACGGCCTCGCCAGCCTGGGCGTCGAGCCGGGCGAGACGGTGGGGGTGCTGGATTGGGACAGCCACCGTTATCTCGAGTGCTACTTCGCCGTGCCCGGCATGGGTGCGGTGCTCCACATGGTGAACGTCCGCCTGTCGCCGGAGCAGATCCTCTACACGATCAATCACGCCGAGGACGATGTTCTCCTCGTCCACACTGATTTCCTGTCGATGCTCGAGGGCATTTGGGACCGGATCGAACGCGTGCGGAAGATTGTCGTCCTCACTGACGATGGCGACGTGGGCGAGGCCTCGCTCGAGATCGCCGCCGAGTACGAGACGCTGCTTGCCTCGTCCGCCGCCGAGTACGAGTTCCCTGACTTCGACGAGAACATCCGCGCCACGACCTTCTACACCACCGGCACGACTGGGCTGCCGAAGGGCGTATTCTTCAGCCACCGACAGCTCGTGCTGCACACGCTCGCCGGTGCGGCAGCCTTCGGCAGCTCCGCGGTGCAGGGTCGGCTGCACCGCGCCGACGTCTACATGCCGATCACGCCCATGTTCCACGTCCATGCGTGGGGCCTGCCGTTTATCGCGACCATGCTGGGCGTGAAGCAGGTCTACCCCGGCCGCTACGCCCCGGACACGCTGCTCGGCCTCATCCAGATGGAGAAGGTGACCTTCTCCCACTGCGTCCCGACGCTGCTGCACATGCTGCTGACGAGTCCGGCGAGCGCGGAGGTCGACCTGACCGGCTGGAAGGTGGTCATCGGCGGCTCAGCGCTGCCCAAGGGGCTCGCCAGGGCCGCGTTCGAGCGGGGAATCGACATCTTCACCGGCTACGGGATGTCCGAGACCTGCCCGCTCCTCACCCTGGCGCAGCTGACACCCGCGATGCTCGAGGGCAGTGCCGACCAGCAGATCGAGGAGAGCCGGACCAAGACGGG
Organism: Geminicoccaceae bacterium; assembly: GCA_044224255.1. GTDB lineage: Bacteria > Pseudomonadota > Alphaproteobacteria > Geminicoccales > Geminicoccaceae > Benzoatithermus. The sequence continues at coordinate 4,658 of JBGAKU010000169.1, read as the reverse complement.
GCGGCCGCTGCCCCTGGTCGACCTCCGGGTCGTCGATCCCGAGATGAACGACGTGGCGCACGACGGCAAGAGCGCGGGTGAGGTCGTCGTGCGGGCGCCCTGGCTGACGCAGGGCTACTTCAAGGACCCCAAGAATTCCGAGACCCTCTGGCAGGGCGGCTACCTGCACACCAATGACATCGGGCACATCAATCCGGCCGGCTACCTACAGATCACCGACCGCATCAAGGACGTGATCAAGACCGGCGGCGAGTGGATCTCCTCCCTGGAGATCGAGGACATTGTCTCGCAGCATCCCAGCGTGAGCGAGGTCGCCGTCATCGGCGTACCGGACCCGAAGTGGGGCGAACGGCCGCTGGCGGTGGTCGTGGCCAAGACCGACCACGAGAGGGGCCTCACCGAGGGCGTGATCAAGGCCCATCTCGCGGCCTTCGCCGACAAGGGGATCATCTCCAAGTGGGCGGTGCCCGAGCGGGTCGTCGTCACGGGTGGGCGGCGGCAGCCGCCCACCGCAAGGCTCCCGCATCAACGCGTCTGGCCCGGGATCGGACTCAAACAGGAAGGAACGCGCATGCACGGCGCATCATCCCGCGACGGCTACCGTCTGGGGACGCTGGACCAGTTCGTCGGGCAAGAGCTCGGTGTCTCCGATTGGCAGAAGATCGATCAGGATCAGATCGACCGCTTCGCTGCGTGCACCGGTGACGACCAGTGGCTTCACGTCGACGCCGAGCGGGCGAGGCGTGAGAGCCCGTTCGGCACGACCGTCGCGCACGGCTACCTGGTCGTCTCCCTGCTCGCGCGCTTCACCTTCGAGCTCGGGATCGTTCCCAACGACGCGAGTCAGGCGATCAACTACGGCGCCGAGCGGATCCGTTTCTTGGCACCGGTCAAGGTCGGCGCGCGCCTGCGCGATCGCGTCGTGCTGCTGGCGGCCGAGGCCAAGGGGCCGAGTCGCGTTCTGGTCACAACCCGGCACACGGTCGAGCTCGAAGGTGGCGAGAAACCGGCGTTGGTCGCGGACATCCTGACGCTGCTCGCAGCGTGACCATGCCCGCTGAATTCAGGCGGACACTAGCCATGACCAAGATCCAGGCCCAGGAAATGGTGCAGCCCAACATCGTCGCGGGGGCCGCGGCGGACGCGGGTGCTGCGGACGCCGCCTTCGGCCTCAACCCGCTGGTCGGCTTCGGCAGCGCCGATCTGGTCGCTGCCCTTCATCAGATCGCGGCTCAAGTGATGAAGAACCCCTGGTCACTGGCGGAGCAACAGACCGCTCTCGCGAGCAAACTGGCCCACACGTGGCTCGGCGGAACTGGTCTCGAGCCGGCGCCCGGCGACAAACGCTTCGCCGACCCCACCTGGAGCAACGATCCCTTCTACCGCGGCTTGAAGCAGGCTTACTTGGCGTGGGTCGAGGCGATGGAGGCTTGGATCGACCGTGCCGGGTTCGATCAAAGGAGCGAGCCCCGCGTACGGATGCTGCTCTCGCTCCTGCTCGATGCGGCCGCTCCGACCAACACTTGGCTCGGCAATCCCGCAGCGATCAGGAAGTTCGTTGAGACCGGCGGTGCCAGTGCCTTGCGTGGTCTGACCCATATGCTCGAGGACATGGCCGGAAACGGCGGCCTGCCGGCCCAGGTCGACAGGAAGGCCTTCCGCGTCGGTGAGAATCTGGGCATCTTGCCGGGTGCCGTTGTGTTCAAGAACGACGTGCTCGAGCTCATCCAGTACGCGCCGCGCACCGAGCAGGTCCATCGGCGACCGTTGCTCATCGTGCCACCGCAGATCAACAAGTTCTACCTGTTTGACTTGGCGCCCGGGCGGAGCCTGATTGAGTTCCTGACGGCGAACGGGCTGCAGACCTTCACGTTGAGCTGGCGCAATCCGACACCGGCGCACCGCGACTGGGGTCTCGAGCGCTATCTCGGTGCCATGCTGGAGGCGATCGAAGCCATCCGCGAGATCACGGGCAGCGAGGACATCAATGTCGCCGCCGCCTGCTCGGGCGGCATCACGACGAGCCTGTTGCTCGGGCATCTCGCCGCACACGGCGACCGGCGCATCCACGCCGCGACGCTCCTGGTCGCGGTGCTCGACACCAGCGCCGAGTCCCAGCTCGCGAACTTTACGAGCCGGGAGGGGATCGAGATGGCACGGCACGGCTCATGCCAGAAGGGCGTTCTGGAAGGCCAGGAGCTGGCACGCGTTTTCGCCTGGATGCGGCCAAACGATCTGATCTGGAACTACTGGGTCAACAATTACCTGCTCGGCAACGATCCCCCGGCTTTCGACATCCTCTACTGGAACAGCGACACGACTCGCCTGCCCGCGGCGCTGCACAGCGACTATCTCGACTTTTATCTCAACAATCCGCTACCGCGCCCAAGTGCACTTCGTCTGCTCGGAACACCGATCGACCTCGGTAAGGTCGCGTGCGACACGTTCGTCCTGGCAGGCATGACAGACCACATCACGCCCTGGCAAGCCTGCTACGCGACCACGCGCATGCTGGGCGGGCAGAAGGAGTTCGTGCTCAGTTCCAGCGGCCATATCCAGAGCATCATCAACCCCCCCGGCAACCCCAGGGCCAAGTTCTTCCGCAATCCACAGCTGGCGGCTGATCCCACGGCGTGGCTCGCCGCGGCGCAGCCGCAGCCCGGCTCGTGGTGGGATTATTGGCGAGACTGGCTCGTGGCGCGCTCCGGCGAGCAGAAGCCGGCACCGGCAACGCTCGGGAGCCGGCTGCACAAGCCCGGCGTCAAGGCCCCAGGCGCCTACGTCTTCGAGCCGTGAGGTGGAGCGGTGATGCCTTCAGGCGAGACATCGATCCGCACCGTCGAGGTCGGCGGGCAGCGGCTGCGGATCGCGATTCGAGCCGGCGACAACGAGCGCTGGCCGCTCCTCCTGCTCAACGGCATCGGCGCCAACCTCGAGCTGCTGCAGCCGTTCGTCGACGCGCTGGGTGGCGGCATCGAGACGATCCGCGTCGATCTGCCGGGCACGGGCGAGTCGCCGGCCCCGACCATCCCCTATCGGCCATCGGGGCTTGCCAAGCTCCTGGCACGGCTGCTCGATAGGCTAGCCTATCCCGAGGTGGACGTCCTCGGCATCTCGCTGGGCGGCATCATCGCGCAGCAGCTCGCCCGCCAATATCCGAAACGCTGCCGGCGGCTCGTCTTGGTCAGCACGGGTACCGGTGCGATCATGGTGCCCGGCTGGCCATCGGTGCTCGCCTTGATGCTGAGCCCGCGGCGCTACCGCGATCCCGCCCACATGGCCGAGATCGCGCCACAGCTCTACGGCGGCCGCCTCCGCGAGAACCCGGAACTCGCAGCAACCCACGGCAATGCCATCCGATCCGGCGGATCGCTCGGCTATTATTGGCAGCTCCTCGGCGTCACCGGCTTCACGAGCATCCATTGGCTGCACCGTCTGCGTCAGCCGACGCTGATCCTTTCGGGGACGGATGACCCGATCGTGCCGCTGATCAACGCAAGGATCATGGCGCGCCTGATCCCGAACGCCCGCCTCCACGTGTTCGACGACGGGCACATGGGCCTGCTGACGTCCGCGGGCACGCTGGCGCCGGTGGTGCGCCGATTCCTGACCGCAGAAGAGGTGCCGGAAGTCCGGGCCACCATCGAAACCGCATCCTCAACCTGAGAGGGAGAACGAACGATGCTGACGCCGCACGACACTGGTGCCGGCCGGGTACAGCCGGACAAGGAGTCCAAGAGCTCGGCCGCCGTGGACGACGACTTCTACCGAGTCGCCGACCTGCTCAACGCCGAGGACCAGGCCCTGCTCCGGCGCGTGCGGACGTTCATGGAGGAGAAGGTCGCACCGGTCATCACGCGCCATTGGGCGCGTGCAGAGTTTCCCTTCGAGCTGATCTCCGACTACGCCGCCCTGGGCATCGCGGGCGTGGCCTACGACGGCCATGGCTGCGCGGGGCGGAGCACGCTCCTTGATGGCTTCGTCATGCTGGAGCTCGCCCGCATCGACTGCTCGATCGCTACCTTCCACGGCGTGCACAGCGGGCTCGCCATGGGTACGATCCACCTGTGCGGCTCCGAGGAGCAGAAGCGGCGTTGGCTGCCGGCGATGCGGCGCTGCGAGAAGATCGGCGCCTTCGGGCTGACCGAGCCCGAGGTCGGTTCGGGCGCCGCGCGCGGCCTCAAGACCACCGCCCGCCGAGACGGCGACAGCTGGGTCCTCAACGGCGAGAAGGCCTGGATCGGCAACGCGACCTTCGCCGACGTGACCGTGATCTGGGCGCGCGACATCGCAGACGGTCAGGTCAAGGGCTTCTTGGTCGAGAAGGGGATGCCCGGTTTCACGACCGAGAAGATGGAGCGCAAGATCGCCCTCCGCGCCGTGCAGAACGCGCGGATTCGGCTCGAGGACTGCCGCGTCGGCGAGCCCAACCGCCTGGCCAACGCCCACTCGTTCAAGGACACGGCGCGCGTCCTGCGGATGACCCTAGCTCTGTGCAGCATGCCGACGGACGAGCGACTTGGTCACTGGGTCCGCATCCCGTCGCCGGCGGATAAGGCGCCGTCAAGTCGACGCAGCGAGACCTCGATGCGCGCTTCAGCCTCGGTGATCTCCTTGGTGGCAGTCCGAGTGAAGTTGATGTGTCGCTCGGCTGCTAT
>JBGAKU010000168.1:0-12323 GCA_044224255.1 Geminicoccaceae bacterium | reverse complement strand
GGAGCTGAATCGTCATATGCCGTACGGCCGGGCCGGAACTACTGTTCCGGGTCGGCATGCATAGCGGATGCTGCGCCGCGTACTTCTCCAGCTTGCCAAGCTTAAACCCCAGCCGCTCCGCGTTCGTCAGCCACGCCTCGGCCACGGCCTTGAGCGCGCGCGAGCGCTCCGGGTCCTTCAACCGCTCCAGATGCTTGCGCTCCAGCTTGACCACCGGCACGCGCTGGAAGCGGGTGACGCTGCCGTCGCCGTTCGGGGTGAAGGCATAGAGCGTGTCGCCGTGCGCAGGCCCCCGCCCGCGCCGCACCTCGGGCCGCGAGACGAACACCGTCTCCGCCGCGCTCAGGATCGCGCGCCGCAGCCGCTCCTTCTCGCGCGGGTCGGCGACCAGCTCCGGCACGAGCTTCGCCCGCGCCTCCAGCTCCAGCGCCTTGGCCCCGTCGGTGAGCCGCTTGACGATGGCGGGGCTGGTCCAGGCCACGACCAGCGCGTCGAGCGCGTGATCGCGGTCCCCGAGCCCACCGCCGCGCTTCGCCTCGTCGAGCCCGAGCCCGCGCCGCACCAGTGCGGTCAGCGCACCCGGCTGCGTGAAGATGCGCCGCTCGTCCTCCGCGCGCGTGCGCAGCTCGGGCCAGTGCTGCTCCAGCAGGAGGCGGAACACCCGGATGATGTAGCGCGTGTCCTGCAGATGCCGCGCTCGGTAGGCGTCCTCGCGCTCGGCGAAGGATTTGAGCAGCAGCTTGCGGGCCTTCTCCTTGTGCAGGCGTCCGCGCAACAGGTCGATCCGCGTCTCCAGCTCCTGCCACCGCGGCGCGTCGCTCTGCCCGAACCACTCCCACAAGGTCCGGTCGCGCTTGTCCTGGTTGGCTTTGGCCGTCACCAGCGCCTTGTTGCGGAAGCCGTCGTCGCCGCTGCGCGAGTAGGGCAGGATGTGGTCCACCTGGACGCTGTTGTCGGTGGCCGTCAGCTGCTCGGGCGAGATGTACTCGCCCGAGTAGAGGCAACGATGGTTCTGCTCGAGCCACAGCTCGAACCGCAGCAGCTCTTCGTCGTTCGGTCGCCGCCCGACTAGTTCCGCGTACTGATCGCGATGCCGCTCGCGCTCGGCCCCGCGTTCCTGGCCGGCCCGGTAGATCTCCTGCCTGTCCTCGCGGCTCTTGCCAAGGTCGCGCGCCATCTCGACGTGTACGCGGTCCGGCATGCCCAACTCGCGGAACAGCACCCGCACCTGCTTGAGGCACTCGCCGATCACCTTGCGGACGACCGGGTTCGGCAGCCCTTTGAGGTCGATCTGGCCGAGCGCCGTGTGGTCGTAGCCGGCGAGCCGGCACGCCTCGCTGTAGACGTGACCGGCTTCCAGGTGCGGCAGCAGCCGGCGGCAGGCGAGGGCGCTGACATGGCCGGCTCCGCGCAGGCCCGCGAACCGGTCCAGGTGGTCGAGGACAGCCTCGACGTCCGCATGGCTCAGGGCGGTCCTGCGCAGCTCCGCCTCGACCTGCTCGTCGGCGCTCTGGAAGACGATCGCCGACATTGCCCCGTCGAGGGTGGCAGGGTCGGTTTGCAGCAGGGTGGTGAAGCGCGCTGACCCCAAAGCCTCCTGGAGCTTCACCGAGCCCGTGAAATCTCCCAGCGTCTTGCCCTCGGGGTCCTTCGTCGCGGCCAAGCCCTCGAAGCGCGCACTGTCCGCCAGACCGAGCTTCTTGCGCAGAGCCTTGTAAGTCAGCCTCTGCACGGTCGCGAACAGCCGGAGCGCCCGCTCCCGCTCGCCCCCGGACAAGGGTCTCGGTCCCGAGCCGCGCTCGTGAATGCGAAGGTGGTTCAAGGTCTGAAGGAAACGGAAGCGCTCGAACGAAGGGGCGTTCCTGGGCGCGCGATGCTCGCCCGGCTCGAAGCGGCACCGCCCCACCATCTCCAGGCTCGACCGCAGTGGAAGCTGCCGGAAGGCGACCTCCATGTAGCGCCGCTCCAACTCGGCCCCGGCCGCCGGGTTGCCCATCCGCCGCTGCTCCGCGAATAGGCGCAACGCCTCGCACTCTACGTCCGCCCGCAGCGCCGTATGGCTGTAGTCGCCGGCGGTGTTCCGCTTGCGTGCCGCGAAACGCGGGTCGCTGGCGAGAGCCTCACCCAGCGTGCGATAGCCCGCCGCCGCCTGCTGCAGCTGCGCGATGCCCTGCAAGGCTTTCCCCGCGTCGCTCTTGTTGTCGAGCGCCTCGCGCTTGCTCACCGACTTGAAGCCGCGATGTTTGGCAAGGTGGATCAGCACCCGCACCCATTCGTCGGGAGTCAGCCTCCGCTCCAGGCCGTCGCGGCGAAGGCGCCAGGTCAGGTCGGAGGCGGAGCCGGCGCGGATCTCACCAGGGACGGGCAGCCCACCTTGCGCAAGCACCCGACGAAGCTCCCGCAGCCGCTGCCGTCGCCGCCGCGTGACCCGTCTCTGGCCGCGGGCCAGTCTCCTGCCCTTGTTCTTGAGCTCCTTGGTGTCTGGCTCCTCGGGCACCTCGAAGCAGCGAGCCCCACAGCCCGCGATCGTGAATCGCTCGACGACCTCGCCGGTCGTCTGGTCGATGGCTTCTGTATCGACCACTGCCCAGCCGATGGAGCCGATGCCAATATCCAGACCCAGTATCCTGGCCATCCCCGCCTCATGAAATTGACGGTTGTGTCGCCAGCGATCTGGCATCATTGTAGGGACGCTTAGCAAGGGGAAAGCCGTGGCGATTCCACGGTAAGGAGGCGCAATGCCTCCGCGGAGTTAAGGGCCTTCGGGCCCGACCCACCTCGGCGGCGACGCCGGGGTGGGGATCTCCCCAAGCATCGCTCGCTTATGCCTGTGCCTTCGAGGTCGGCGTCCCCATCTATGCGGACGGGCACGATTGCCGGGGAGGGCTTACCGATGGCCACCAAGCTCAAAGTCTACTCTGAGGACGAGGCGAAGGCGCGGTTGGCGGCGGAGCTGCCGCATTGGTATCTCGAGGACGGCTGGATAAGGCGGAAGTACCGGACCAGCAGCTGGAAGGGGACGCTGATGGTGATCAACGCTGTCGGCCATCTGGCCGAGGCGGCGTGGCATCATCCCGATCTCACCGCGTCCTATGCCTGGGTCGAGGTGCGGCTGATCAGCCACGACCATAAAGGGCTCACCGACAAGGATTTCGAGCTGGCGAGGAAGATCGAGGAGGTGGTGCAGTGGCAGCCGCGGCTGGCCGGCGGTGCGCTCGAGGGCACGCCGGAGGAGGATCTGCGGTTCGCCTACGTCAAGTACGACGCGCCCAAGGCCTGAGCCGGGCGCCGATGTAGCGAGCGCGTTAACTTGTCCGCCATAGGGAGCGCATGAGTTGGCCGCTGTTGTGGCGCCCGTGGGGTTGTGGGCGAGGCGCAGCCTCGTCCCCAATCCACGGGCGTGGTCGCGTCGCGGCGTTCACGCGGCCAGCTTGTAGCGAGCGCGTTAACTTGTCCGCCATAGGGAGCGCATGAGTTGGCCGCTGTTGTGGCGCCCGTGGGGTTGTGGGCGAGGCGCAGCCTCGTCCCCAATCCACGGGCGTGGTCGCGTCGCGGCGTTCACGCGGCCAGCTCCTGGGTCGGCTTCGCCGCCGGCGGGAAGGTGGCCAGACGGTGCGGGCCCTTGAAGATCGCTACCGTGCCGTCGGGATAGTCGTGCAGCCGCACGGTGCTGTGCACGAAATGCGGGCGCAGCGGGCTGGGCGGGATCTGCAGGACGCGGCCCCGCCAGCGCACGCAATTGTCGTTGCCCACCATCGGCTCCTCGCCGATCCGTCTCCGCAGGAGCGGCCGGCGGGAGCCGGCCGAGGGGCGCTCCTCCTGGACGCACAGCAGGTCGCGCCACAGCTCAGGCGCCACAGGCACGAATGCCGAGGCCGGCTGCTCGGGCGTGACCGCGAAGCGGGCATTGTGCTCGGCCAGATAGACCTCGCGCAGGTAGCGGTTGGCGGCCGCCACGCTGGTGATCCCGGCGAGCTGCAGCTCCTTCGGCAGCCGGTCCTGCCCTCCGATCGCGCTGCGATCGGCTCCTTTGGAGACGGAGCCGCAACGCGGCTGGTGCGGAAGGCGCGCTCGCAACGGCCCCTGGCCTGGGGCGAGTAGGCGGCGATGTGGCCGATCCCCAGCTGCTTCAGCGCCCGGCCGACCTGGGTGAGCCGGGTCTTGGAGACCTTCCCGCCGGCCTCGGGCGTATGGAAATAATGGCTGCCCCGGTCGGTGTAGAGCTCGATGAACAGGCCGTGCCGCTCGATCACCTCGGCCAGGCCGAGGAAGCTCGAGGCGGTGCCTTCCTGCTCGACCAGCACGGCCGAGTAGATCGCCGAGGTCGCGTCATCCAAGGTGATCACCAGGTCGAGCGGCGGCTGCCCGACCAACCAGGCATGCGTCGACGCATCCTGGTGCAGCATCATGCCGGCCATCGGCCGTCGCGGCCGCTTGCGGCGGTGCGCCCCACGCTTGGCTGCCACCGCCACCGCGCCGCTCTTTTGCAGCCACAGCCGGGTGGTGGTGTAGCCCAGCTTGTAGCCGTGCCGGCGCCGCAGCACGTCGTGGAAATGCCGGATCGCGAACCCGGCATAGTGCTCGTGGTAGAGCTTGAGCATCCGCTGCAGCTCCGCCTCCGGCGCCCGCCGCGGCGACGGCTTGCCGACCCTACGGTCGACCAGCCCTGCCGCCCCATCCTCCGCGTGCCGTCCGCGCCAGCGTCGGAACGTCCGCTCGCTGACGCCTAGCGCCGCGGCAGCCTCGCTGTGGCTCAGCCGCCCCGTCTCCCATCGCTCCAGCAACTCCTCGAAGCGCATGATCCCGATCCTCGAGCGCATCCCCGCCCGACCCTCCCGCCCCAGCATGCTGGAACGGCTCTAGAACCGGACAGGTCACGCGCTCCCTACCCCGGCCAAATCGCGCGCTCGCTACACGGTCCGGTGGCCAGGCTTGCCTCGGCCGCCGCGATGCCCCAGGCTCGTCACGGACGCGAACGACCATCGGGCCAGAGGATGAGCGAGCCCCTTCTCGAGCGGCTGCGGGCCGAGCTGCCGGTCGCCACCGCCAGCTTCGCGCTGGCTGGGCGCGAGGCTGGTCTCATGATCGCGAACGCCACCGGCACGCCCTGCGCCGCCGACGGTACCGCCCTGCCCGAGTCGACCCCCACCCCGCGCGCCGCTGCGGCGATCGCCGAGACCGAGCGGCTGGCACGGCGGTTCCTGGCCCACCGCTGGCCGGTGCTCGCCTTCGTCGATCAGCGCGCGCCGGCCGGGCAGCCGGCAGCCGCCCTGGCCTGGCTGCGCGACGATCCCGACGTCACCCTGCTACCCAAGGACTGCGTCAGCGGTTTCGTCGGCGCCATCGAGGCCGTCCATCACGGCCAGCACGGCACCTCGCACAACCGGGCCGTCGACTGGATCAACGCCCACCGGCTCGACACCGTCCTGGTCGCCGGCCTCGGCACCGACCTCTGCGTCCTGGAGCTGGTTCTGGGCCTGCTCTCCGCCCGCGCGCACGGCATGATGCCCACCCTGCGCGCGATCGTCGTCCCCGAGGCCGCCACCGCCACCTACGACCTTTCCGCCGACAGGGCGGCCGGCCTCGGCCTGCCGGCCTCGGCCGCGCACCCCGAGCAGCCGACGCATCATCTGGGGCTCTACCTGATGGCCTCGCGTGGTGCGGTGATCGCGTCGGAGGTGGTCGGGCTGTAGACCGATGGCGGTGGACCCGGGCGCGCGACGGCCTGCTACAGGCCGAGCCTCGTCAGCGTCAGCGCGTCCTCCTCGCCGGCGAAGTACTTCTCGAGCGCGGTCGCGAACACGCCGCCCGTAGCGCCCGCATGCTTGAACAGGGTCATCGAGGAGCGGAACTTCATCTCGTCGGGGTCGCCCAGGATGTCGTAGGCGGACCTGCTCTCCTGGGCGTTCACGAGCCGCGTGCATTCCTCGAGGCGGGCGCCGAGGACGGGGTGGCGCAGATAGGCGGCCGCATGATCGAGGCCCTTGATCCCAAAGTGGGTCGCCATGAAGCTGTGGCCGAGCCCCTCGAGCTGCGGGAAGATGAACCACATCCAGTGGGTGCGCTTCCTGCCGTCGCGCAGCTCCTGCAGCACGGTCGCATAGACCGGCGCTTGCGCCTGCAAGAACCTGTCGAGATCCGCTGACTGTCCGGTCATCGTCTCATCCTCGCGGCGGGCGACCCCGCCGAACCGACTTCGCCCGCAGATCGTCCTCAAGGGAGGCAACCGCACGATCCTACCGTAACGCCGGGCCCGACGCCCGCAAAACCGGGCCGAAGCGCGCGTGACCCGGGTCAAATCCGCGCCGCAGCTCCCGTACGCTTGCTGGGTCGCGACGAGGCACGCTACCGATGCAAGAGCCCGGGTTCGTCCGGGGAAGGTCGGCTGGGAGGAGCCAAATGAGATCGGCGAAGCTGCTTGTAGGCGTGGCTCTCTCGGTCGGGCTCTGCCTCGGCAATGCGAGCCTCGTCCACGCCCAGGACTATCCGAGCAAGCCGGTCCGGTTCGTGGTGCCGTTCGCACCCGGGGGGACCACCGACGTTCTGGCGCGGCTGGTCGGCGAGAAGTTGTCCGCGAGCCTCGGGCAGCAGTTCGTCGTCGACAACAAGCCGGGTGCCGGGGGGAACGTCGGCACGGCCCAGGTCGCCAAGGCGGAGCCCGACGGCTACACGCTCCTGATGGGGACGGTCGGGACGCACGCCATCAACGCCAGCATCTATCCCAGCCTGCCCTACGATCCGGTCCAGGATTTCGCGCCGGTGACGCTGGTCGCGACCGTCCCCAACGTGCTGGTCGTCAATCCCGAGGTTCCGGCCAACTCGGTGGCGGAGCTCATAGCACTCGCCAAGGAGAAGCCCGGCGAGCTCAACTTCGCCTCCTCCGGCAACGGCAGCTCGATCCATCTTTCGGGCGAGCTGTTCAAGGCGATGACGGGAGTGGACATCGTCCACGTCCCCTACAAGGGCAGCGGCCCGGCGGTGGTCGACCTGCTCGGCGGCCAGGTCCAGATGATGTTCGACAACCTGCCCTCCTCGGCGCCGCAGATTAAGGCGGGCAAGCTGCGCCCGTTGGGCGTGACCAGCAAGGAGCGCTCGCCGACGCTGCCCGACGTGCCCACCATCGCCGAGGCCGGCGTGCCGGGCTACGAGGCGCTCTCCTGGTTCGGTGTCCTCGTCCCCGCCGGCACGCGCGACGCCATCGTCGCCAAGCTGCAGAACGAGATCGCCAAGGCGCTCGCCGATCCCACGATGCGCGAGCGCTTCGCCGAGCTCGGCGCGGTGCCCGTCGGCGGCACGTCGGCCGAGTTCGCCGACCTTATCACCGCCGAGACCGCCAAATGGGCCAAGGTCGTCCAGGACGCCGGCATCAAGCTCGAGTGACGGAGTCGAGCGTGATGAGCGAGAGGGTGCTGATCACTGGTGGTGCGTCGGGCATCGGCGCCGCGACGGTCGCGCGCTGCGTCGCCGACGGCTACGAGCCCGTCATGATCGATCGGCTGGGCGGCGGTATCCAGGCCGACCTGTCGGAGCCTGGGGCCACCGCCGCCGCGCTCGAGCAGGCATTGCGAGGCGGCCCGATCACCCGGCTGGTCAACAATGTCGGCATCGTGTGCCCGGCGGGCGTCGAGGAGCAGAGCCTCGACGAGCTCGAGCGCGCCTGGTCCCTCAACATCCGCTGCACGATGCAGTGCGTGCAGGCGCTGCTGCCGTCGATGACGGCGTGCGGTTTCGGCCGCATCGTCAACATGTCCTCGCGCGCGGCGCTCGGCAAGGAGCTGCGCACCGCCTATGCGGCGACGAAGGCGGGCCTCCTCGGTATGACCCGCGTCTGGGCGCTCGAGCTCGGCCGCCACGGCATCACGGTCAACGCGATCGGGCCGGGGCCGATCCGCACCGAGCTGTTCGATCGCGCCAACCCGCCCGACAGCCCGCGCACGCGGGCGATCGTCGAGTCCGTGCCGGTCAAGCGGGTTGGGACGCCGGAGGACGTGGCGCAGGCCGTATCGTTCTTCCTCGACCGGCGCAGCGGCTTCATCACCGGGCAGACGCTCTATGTCTGCGGCGGGATGACCGTCGGCGTCGCGGGCGTCTGAGATGACCGGCCCAGGGCAGCCCGCGGATCGGCCGCAAATCGGCATCATCGGGGCGGGCAGCATCGGCACAGGCTTCGCGATCGTGTTCGCGGCTGCCGGCTTCGCGGTCAGGCTGCACGACCCGGACGCCGCGCGCTGCGCCGTGGCACTCGACGAGATCGCCGCCCGCGCCAAGGATCTCGCCGCGTTCGAGCTGCTCCGCGAGACTCCGGGCGTGCTGGTCGGCCGGGTGACGGTCGCGGCATCGCTGGAAGATGCGGTGCGTGCTGCGGTGCTGGTGCAGGAATGCGCGCCGGAGCAGGCCCTGCTGAAGCGGGCGCTGTTCGCGGAGCTGACCCGCCTCGCGCCCGCGGACGCCATTCTCGCCAGCGCATCCTCGGCCCTGCCGGCCTCCTCCTTCGCCGCCGACCTCGCCGGCCGCGAGCGCTGCCTGGTCGCGCATCCGGGCAATCCGCCCTACCTGATCCCGGTGATCGAGATCGTGCCCGCACCCTTCACCGACCCCGCGGTCGCCGACCGTGCGGCCGAGCTGTTCCACAGCGCGGGCATGGTCCCCGTGAGGGTCGCGAAGGAGATCGAAGGCTTCGTGTTCAACCGGCTGCAAGGTGCCGTGCTGCGCGAGGCCTATTGCCTCGTGCGCGACGGCGTCGCGTCGGTCGAGGACATCGATCGCGTGGTGCGCGATGGGCTCGGGCTGCGCTGGTCGGTGATCGGGCCGTTCGAGACGGTCGATCTGAACACGCGCGGCGGCATCGCCTCGCACGCCCAGAAGATGGGGCCGGCCTATGAGCGGATGGGTGCCGAGCGCGGCCAGCACGATCCGTGGACGCCCGAGCTCGTGGCGCAGGTCGCCGCCGCCCGCCGCGAAGCGCTGCCGCTCGCCGAATGGGACCGGCGCGTGGCCTGGCGCGATCGCGCGCTGATGCGCCTGGTGCGCGACCGCCGGCGGGGCACGGAAGAAACGGCCTGAAGACCGCCCCCGCCCCATCGCCCGGTGGGTCCTGCCGAGCGGTATCGCACGACATGCCCACCGGTGCAGACACCGCTGGATTTCCAGGCAAAGGGCTCCGGTCATCAAAAAGCCGTTCGGGTGGGTCGGAAGCAATTTGCCAAGCGGCTGTGCTGGCGGCCAGCGCTCCGTTGCGGCCGGTCGGGCGAGTGCCCATATGACGGGGGAGTGCCCTTGTCTCTTGCTGGCGACTGGTCGTTCTGGCCGGCCTTCACTCAACGGATCGGGAAGCTCACACGTCAGGCGCGTTGCTTGGCGTGCACATCGCAGCGAAGTGATCCGATGCAGACTGGTACCGTCAAGTGGTTCAACCCGACCAAGGGCTTCGGCTTCATTCAGCCCGACTCCGGTGGGCCCGACGCGTTCGTCCACATCTCGGCCGTCGAGCGGGCCGGGCTTGGCGAGCTGCGCGAGGGTGAGCGCGTGCAGTACGACCTCACCCGCGGCAACAACGGGAAGAGCTCGGCCGAGAACCTGAAGCGGGCCGGCTGACCCACACTCTGCGCCGGTCAGTGCGTGGCGCCCCGAAGGCGTCCGCCTGTCCGGCGCAGCCAGCCCCAGCCCGTGAGGCACCGATATGACCCTGATCGAGCGGTTGCCTGGAATGGCGGACGACGCCCTGGGCATTCTGCACGCCAACGCCGTTAGGCTGGGTGCATCCGGCTCGGCTTCCCAGCGAGCCTCGGCCGCCGCGCTCCTGCCGGCGCTGGAAGTGGAGATCGCGGCGCGAAGCACCGCCAAGCGCCAAGGCAAGGCCGGGTCGGCCCGCAAGACCGCCGGGAGCCGCAAGCAGGGCTGACCTCCGGGTCAGCTGAGGCATGCCCAAGCCGCAGGCCGGTTGCGGTCCACCCGCGCGGCGCTGTGCCCGCCGGCGGCGGCCCGATCGCTCAGGAGCAGTACTCGAGATAGCCGCCCGCGCCGAAGTCGAGCCTCGCTCCGGCACGGCATCGCGTCTCGCGCCCGGCGCGGCCGCGAAAGGTCGCAGCCCCCGCCGCCGCATCGCAGAAGGACAGGTAGCCGCTGCGATGAAACTCCACCGCACTGCCGGCCGCGCAAGCGACCTTGGCGTTGCCGCCGGCCGGATCGACCAGCAGATCCGCCGCCGCCGCCAGCCGGCACGCCAAGATGCCGCCGTCCACGGCGAGCCGCCGTTCCGGCCCTGACTCGCAGGGCACGTCCTGCACGGCGGTCCGATCGGCCAGGGCCACGAACGGCATCAGCGTGAGCCAGCCGAGCGCGGCCACCGCCCAGAACGTCCGACCGACCATGGGGCGACACGCGAACGCTACCATGGCTTCCCTTCCGGCACTGCCAAGGCTCGATGACCGCGGGGCGGACGCATGCCCTCGACCGCGGGCCTGCCGGCAGCGCGCCGCCTATTGGACCTGGGCCGCGCGTCGCATGTCCGTAACGGCGCTGACGAACTCCCGCGCCTCCCGTCCCAGCCTGGCGCTGGGCGCATGCTCCTCAAGGTCGAGACAGCGCCCCACCTCGACCAGCACGGCGTCTAGATAGGCGAGCACCACCGTCCGCTGCTCCAGGTTCATCGGGTAACGTCGCCGCTCGCTGTCATGATGGCGAAACACCCGGCAGACGGCGTCGGCTTCGGCCGCACGCTCCGGCGGCGCGCCGTCGTGCGCCGACCGATCGCCGTTGGTCCAGGCTAGGTCCGCCAGGAGAAAGGCGAGGAACGGTAGGCGGTCCGAGATCTGCTTCGCCGCGAGACCAGCCGGGCTGGAGCCGCCCAAGTCCTGGTAGAGAAGCTGGAAGGCCTCGCTCTGCCCGGCTGCAAGCGCGCGCAGCCGCGTGCGCAGCTCGACCGCGGCCGCCACGGCCAGATCGGGCCGATCCTGATATTTCGGCATGATGTCTCCGGGCCGCATTCGCGGAGCGCGATCTCGGCCATCACCCCGTTTAGCACATATGGCGTGCCGTCGTCGGGTTTGTCAGGCGCGTGATCGCGGCGATGGCGTCGGCGGAACGGTGGGCGGCCGTGTCTGCTCGCGAAGGTTCACCACGCCACCACCTCCGCCATCCCCGGGGCGGGTCCATCCGGCTGCTCTCGGCGTCGTCCGAGACGGGCCAGGCCTGCATCTCCTCATCTGACAAGCGGCCAAGGCGCGTGGCATGAAGCTTGGCGGGCATCGGGGCGCGGTAGCCGCCAAGGCGGCTGCGAAGGCGCTGGCGGCCAAGACCGATCATGCGGCCAAGCTGCGAGATACCGTGGCGGCGATCAGAGCGCAGGGCGTTGTGAGCGCGGCCGGCTTGGTCAAGGAGTTGAACCGGCGCGGCGTGGCAGACGATCCAGGCGGTTCGTCTTCTGGATCGGCTGGACCTCTAGCTTTCGCTGGGAGGTCCAGCCTCTCCCAAGTAGCCTCTGATCGTCAGTCACCGTCGCTATGGACTCTTGAAGTCAATCCCATAGAATTTGACCGATGGCTGACTCTGAGTTATGCGCGTAGACATCTCGATTTCAAAATAATAAAGCCTGCCTGGAACAAGATCTTGATTGCATATCATACTATAGCGCACAAATTCTTTCATAGCGGGGCTGTTCTTGTTTGAGTCAAAACTACAATAGGTAGTTTTGTTAATATTGCTTCCATCTGTATAATATTCGACGAGAGATATCTTGAATGAGGCATTTTTTGACTTTCTATCCTGATCAAAGTATGTGATGGAATATGAGTCGATGTGACCATACAACGACATCGGGCAATATAATCTCATGTGCCTCTTAGCGTCTTTTCCCAACCTCCATCCGCTAGTCCATCAATACCGATAACAGACCCCAATCTTGCCGGCTCGCATGCCGGGGCAGGAATGGAGGAGGCAGCAATTAGCGAATCAGTCGCATGGGCCGCGGTCGTCAGCAGCCCAAGGAAGCCTGCCGCAAGGACAAGCACGGTCTTTCTCATCATCCTAATCTCCTGCATTGCACAATATGGTTGGTCGCCCGCTTCACGGTTGCGCCGGGCGCGAAGCTAGGCGAGTGCGAAGGAGGTGGCGACAACAATCGCGAGCCTGCGGCCGAGACCGGTGGCGGCACGTAGAAGTGTATCGTCGCCACCCGCTGTCGCGAGTGTTCTTCTCCCATTCGGCTATCGAGTCGGCCGTCGCAATCTGTTGATGCTCCCTCTCCTGCCGCCGCTCGGCGCCGACACGCTGCACGATAGAGACGCCGACCCGCAGGCTGCGGGCTATCTGGTGCATGCCCATGC
>JBGAKU010000167.1:0-12709 GCA_044224255.1 Geminicoccaceae bacterium | reverse complement strand
CTGGGACAGCCTTGCTGCGCTCCCGGCTCACGCCTGCCCGAGATAGATCTTGACCACCTGATCCAGGAGCTCGAGCGCCTGCGCCTTGGGGCGCTGGAAGCTGTTGCGGCCGATGATCGAGCCATTCCCGCCACCGTCGCGGATCTGGCGGATCTCCTCCAGCACGCCCTCGATGCCCTTGGCCTCGCCGCCCGAGAATACCACCAGACGCCGACCGGCGAAGCTCGCCTGCATGACGTGGCGGATGCGGTCGGGCAGGGTGTCCATCGACACCTCCGCCTTGGCGTAGGCGTCCTTGGCTGCGGACAGGTCGATGCCCGCCTTGGGCGGCTTCACCTTGATGATGGTGGCGCCCATCAGCGCCGCCATGTGTGCGGCGTAGGCGACGATGTCGAGGGCCGTCTCGCCCTCCTTGCTGATCTTGCCACCGCGCGGATAGGACCAGACCACTGGCACAAGACCTTTCGCCTTGGCCTCGCGGATCAGCTCGCGCAGCTCCTCCTGCATGTCATAGCAGCTGTCGGAGCCGGGATAGATCGTGAAGCCGACGCCGACGCAGCCAAGCCGCAGCGCGTCGTCGATGCTGGCGGTGACCGCCTGGTCCTGGATGCTGCCAGCCGCCATGCTGTTGGCGCTGTTCATCTTCAGGATCAGCGGCACCTCGCCGGCATAGGTGACCGCACCCACCTCGAGCGGCCCGAGCGGCGCTGCGTAGGCCGACAGCCCCGCCTCGATCGCCAGCTCGAACAGATAGCGGGGATCATAGGCGGCCGGGTTGGGCGCGAAGCTGCGCGCAGGGCCGTGCTCGTAGCCCTGGTCCACCGGCAGGATGACGAGCTTGCCGGAACCGGCGAGCCGACCGTGCATGAGCAGCCGGGCGAGATTGGTTTTCACGCCGGGATTGTCGCTCTCGTACCAGGAGAGGATCTCCTTCACCTGTGGCGTCAGTCGCATGTCGGCTCCCGAGTCGATGCTGGCTTGGTTCGGACTGCGCCGACCTTACAGCCGCATGGCTCCGACCGAAAGGCAGCAAGGCTCGCGGATTTGGGTGCCGACCTCGACGCGGAACGGACCCGTGCCACCGAGGCGGTGTTTCAGCGTGCGCAGATTCGTGTCTCGTCGATGCAAGGAAGCCGGCGCGGGGATCGGAATTCTCCCGCGCCGGCGCATCGTAGAGTAGCGACCGTCAGATCGGCCTACCGAATGATGGAATCAGGTGCACGCCGCCGGGGCGAAGGCGCACGCGGCATTGACCAACGGCACAATGTTGCCGCTGGTGAAGGGCGAAGCGCCCTGCTCCTTGATCGCAGTGCTGACGTAACCCCAGCTCGTCACGCCGACCACGACATTGTGGGTCGCCTCAGCACCGAACGAGGTGCCGTTCAAGGCCGGTGCGATGCCGAGGTTGACCGGCCACGGCCCGCCGCTCGAGCCGCCGGTCTGCAGGGAGCCGATCACGGAATTGTTGGACAGGCTGCCGTCGACATAGGCTTGCGAGTCCGTCCGCTCCATGAGCCTGCCGCTGTCGAGCGCCACGGGATAGCCGAGCTGTGAGATCAGCGCGAGGTTGCTTGGGTTGAACCCGAAGCCGTTCCAGCCGTAGCCGAGCCAGCCGGTGCGGGCGCCGGCGTAGGCACCGCTCTGTGGCCTGAGGACGATCACGCCGACGTCGTTCTGGCAGACGACGCCGCTGACGGCACAGCTGTCGGTGCCGTTGAGGTAGGAGGTCATGACAAAGGCGTTGGCGGCCGTCCAGGTGCCAAAGGGCGCGGCGCCGTTGTTGTAGGCAGGCACGAAACGCCAGTTGGTGTAGAACGAGCCGCCGAAGTCGGCGAGGCAGTGCGCCGCGGTGACCACGACGCCGCGCTTCACCAGGGAGGCCGAGCAGACGAAGGTGCTCGACCCGATGTTGAAGAACAGCTTGCCCGCGGCCCGGTAGGGGTAGAACTTCGAGGTCTGGTTGCCCTGGGCGTTGACCCGCGACGTTGTGAAGACGTGGTTGGACGTGCCGTACTCCTGGCTGCCGATCCCGCTGTCGCCGAGCATTTTGGCCGGCGCGAGCTGGATTTGCTGGAGTTGGCCGTTGCCGTTGCGGCCGGGGGAGACACCCGGCTTACCCAGGTCCGTGCGCTGTCGCGCAAGCAGGACGTCGAGCAGCGATGCCGGGGCCTTGCTGGACTGGGGCAGTGGCATCGGCTGTGCGTTGGCGTAGTTGATCGCCGCGTCGCTGCCGGCACCGGGCGCCCCGGTGACAGCCTGGGCGAATGTCGTTTGCGGCACGAACGCCGGCAGCATGCCCGCCGCCGCCACCGTACCAAGTAGAATCCGGCGCCACGAGGTGAACCTTGTCTCGGAACACGTGGACATGGACATCTCCACTACAATCGACGGTTTAGTTCAGAGGGTAAGTATCTCTCGCCGGGTGGTTCCCGGTGGAAATGGTAGGCCAGCCAGCGAGTGACAGACTACATGTGCTCTACTTCTTCATAACAGGCTGTGGTAATTGTCACAACCAAAAGTTACTTCGATTTAGGTGTGAATTCCGTAAACGGCATTCAACTCCAGGCTTACCATGACTGGTTTCCAGCCATCCGTATGTGAGCCAAGAGGACAACAATCTTCGCCCTGGATAGAGCAGCCGTGCCGCGTCGCACGCGCTCGCCTCGTGTTTGATTCGTGCCGCTCACGGCGCGGCGGCTTGGCTGTGGGGTCTACCGATACGGCACGCGCCCGGTTCCGCTGGCGCCGCCGGATTCAGCAATGCACATGACGATGCCACTGGCAGCGCCGCAAGGGCATGAAGCCCGGCTTTGGTACTAGCTGCCGGCCGTGGCCGCGATCTCTGCCGTCATTGCCGACAGCGCGAGCCCCTCATTGGCGCCGTAGGTGCCCTCCTTGCCGTTCAAGCGCGGCATGCCCATGGTACCGCCCTTGTGGTGCAGGGCCACGACCTCCCACTGCCGCGCGTCGAACACCGGGCTGCCCGAGCTGCCGCCCATGGTCGGGGTTCGGTAGTGGAGACGGCAGACACCTTCGATCTGCGGGCGCCCGTCCGGCGGCCCCTCGTGATCGAGCAGCTCATTGTCCTGGAAGGAGAAGGCGAGCGCCCCGCCGCGCGGGTGGCCGATGATGTAGACCCGCGCGGTCTCGTCCAGGGCCGGCAGGGAGGTGGCCAGCGCCAGGGGCTCGATGCCGACGACCGGCTCCTTGAGGCGCAGCAGGCTGGCGTCGTGCCGCTCCGGCGGGGACGACCACAGGATCCGGTCGATCTCATAGCGGCGCTCGGCATCCTGGGCCTCGAACACGATCTCCGCGGCTTCGGGTCGGATGCCGGGGCTCACCCCATCCTGGTTCACGACATGAAAGTTGGTGAGGACCAGAAGCTCGTCGGCGGGAGCTCGGCCGAGATCGCCGGCACGGACCAGAAAGGCCGTGCCGACGCGGTCACCCATGCGCTCGTAGACCGCGGCGACGGATGCGGCCCGATCCAGGCCCGCTTTCCACCAGCGGTAGGTCTCCGGCCCCTGCCGGCCCAGAACCGCCTCGAGCTGGCCCTTGTCCGCGGGCGGCTGTGCCCGCAGGCGCTGCAGCTCGGCGGGAGCGAGGTCGACCTTGCCGCCAGGCAGCTCCGCGAGGCGTGCGCGCAGGATGTCGACCAGCGCCCGGCCTCGCGCGTCGACCGCCTCCAGGTCCCAGACCTCGGTGAACTGCCGAAGCGTGCTCGCCACCAGGAACGCCTTGGCGTCCTCAGCCGCGGCGTAGCCGCGAATGCACCTCTCGGCTGTGGTCCAGTCGCCAAGCCCCAGCGAGGCCTCGGCGAGCGTGGGCAGATACCATTCGTCTCGCCGTTCCGCCGGCATCGCCTCCAGGATGTCCACCAGGCGGCGGGCGAGCTGGCTGGTGGCGAGGTCCGGGGCAATCCGAAGCCCGAGCCGGCGCGCCCGGGTGAGGAGTGCCAGAAGATTGACCCCGTGCCAGCAATTGGCGGAGGGGTTGCGCTCGAACGGCTCGCGATAGAGAGCGATCGCCTGCTTGAGCGCGCTGCGTGCGCCGGGGCTGGTCTTGTCGCCGGCGTCGAAGAACATCTGCTTGTAGGTGCGGCCGAGCAGCCCTACGGCTTCGGCGTGCTCGGGGTCGGGTTTGGGCAATCGTCTGGCGATCATCTGCAGGACATCGGCGGCGACGCTCGCCATGCCCATCTCGATCAGGCACTGGGCGTAGAGACGGCGGATTCGGGCGTCCCGCGGATCGAGCCGACTGACCGCCTCGGCGAGCCGGGCCATCAGGCCATACTCGCGCGCGTTGCGCAGATCCTCCACCAGCCGCTTCGCCTCGACCAGGTCCTCCGGCGTGCCGAGCCCGCCGAGACGGCGGCAGGACTCCCGCGCCGCATCGCGCAGCGTATCGAGCGACATCAGATGCCGAGCCCGGCGACGTGGTCGGCCACGAACGGGCCGACCCGATGCGCGATGGCATCGCACCTTTCGACCGCGATCCGGTCGGTGAACTCGACGAGCCCCGAGCCGAGGGCACACATATAGGAGTCCGTGGTCTGCACGATCGATCTCCCCGCCGCGCGAGAGCTACGGCCGCACCTCCATGAACACGCTGCGGCGGCCATCCGCCGCGAAGGCGATCACGTCGAACGGCTCGCCCTTCTCGCCCTCGATTTCCATGCCGGGCGAGTTCATGGGCATACCCGGCACGGCGAGCCCGATGAGGGCAGGCCGCTCGGCGAGCAGCCGCTCTACCGCCGCGACCGGCACATGGCCTTCGATCACATAACCCGGCACCCTGGCGGTATGACAGCCGCCGAGATCATCCGGCACGCCCGCTTCCGCCCGGATGGGACCAAGGTCGTCCAGCTCGTGGAACGCCGTGTCGAACCCCGCCGCCTCGAAATGCTTGGCCCAGGCGGCGCAGCAGCTGCAGCCACGCATCTTCCAGACCTCGAGCGTCGGGGCCGCCGCCAGGACTGGCGACGCCAAAGGCAACAGGGCGAGACCGGCACCGAACCGGCGGCGGGTGGTGGCGAACATGGCGGTTCCTCGTTCCACGTCGTCACTAGCCTACTCCGCCGCAGGCAAAACCGCCAAGTTGCCGATGGCGTCGTTGCGCGAGCAGCTTCTGCATGGAACGACGACCATGACCTTGGCTTGCGCTCACGTGTTGCGCACGGCTCGGCAAGCCGTGCTGCCCAGCACCTGGCGGAAGCGGCTCGGCCGGCTGCCTCTTGCCCGATACCTCTGACATGGGCGACTGATCGTTCATTCTCAGGGATGCATGACGATGGCCACCCAAGCGCTGACCGACTTGCCCAAGGGCTGTCTCATCGACGGACGCTGGGTCGCGACCGATGCAGCCCTGCCGGTGATCGATCCGTCGGACGGTGCTGTCTTTGCCGAGATCGCCGCGGGCGGCCCGCGCGAGATCGTGGCTGCGGTGGCTGCGGCTCGGCGCGCCGCCGATGGAGGCGCCTGGTCCAGGCTGACCGCGACCGAGCGCGGCAGGCTGCTAACGCGGCTCGGTGCGGCCATCGCGGCTCATGCCGAGAGGCTGGCAGCACTGGAGTCCCGTGACACGGGCAAGCCGCTCGCGCAGGCCTGCGCCGATTTGGCCGCCACGGCACGCTACTTCGAGTATTACGGTGGTGCGGCCGACAAGGTGCACGGCGAGACCATCCCTTTCCTCGCCGGCTACACCGTCCAGACTTGGCGTGAAGCGCATGGGGTGACGGGACACATCATCCCGTGGAACTACCCGGCGCAGATCTTCGGCCGCTCGCTGGCCCCGGCCCTGGCGATGGGCAATGCGACCGTGCTCAAGCCCGCGGAGGAGGCGTCGCTCACCCCCTTGGCCATTGCCGCCCTGGCACTCGAGGCCGACTTCCCGCCAGGGGCGATCAACGTGGTGACCGGCGAAGGCACGAGCGCCGGCGCGGCGCTGGCGGCAGCACGCGGCGTCGACTTTCTCTCGTTCACCGGCTCGCCCCAGGTCGGGACGCTCGTCCAGACCTCGGCCGCGCGCAACCATATCGGCTGCACGCTGGAACTCGGCGGCAAATCCCCGCAGATTCTGTTCGAGGATGCGGATCTCGATCGAGCCATTCCGTCGTTGGTCGCGGCCGTCATCCAGAATGGCGGGCAGACCTGCTCGGCCGGCTCGCGGGCCCTCGTCCATTGTCCGATCTACGACAGGGTGGCCGCACGGCTGGCCGCACGCTTCGCCGAGCTGGTGGCGGCGCCGTCCGCCGAGGATCGGGATCTCGGGCCGCTGATCTCGGCGGCACAGAGGCGCCGTGTCGAAGCGTATGTCGACCGCGCCCGTCCGCCCCTGATGGCGCGGGGCCGGATCGCCGCGAGCGCGCCACCGGGCGGATTCTATGTGGCGCCTGCGCTCTATGGGCCGGCGCTTGCGGACGACGAGCTGGCTCAGGAGGAGCTGTTCGGCCCGATCCTCACCATGATCCCGTTCCAGGACGAGGCGGAAGCCGTGCGGGTCGCCAACTGTACCGAGTATGGGCTCGTGGCCGGGGTCTGGACGGAGAATGCCGCCCGCCAGATGCGGGTCGCCAAGGCCCTGCGCTGCGGGCAGGTGTTCCTCAACGGCTATGGCGCTGGCGGCGGCATCGAGCTGCCCTTCGGCGGGGTGCGCAAGTCCGGCCACGGCCGCGAGAAGGGCTTTGCTGCGCTGCACGAGTTCTCCCAGCTCAAGACGGTGGTGCTGCACCATGGCTGAGGCCGTGGGGAGCTATCCGCGCCTGTTCCAGCATGCCGGGGGCCAGGTCGAATGGCGGCCGCTGGGCACTATCGGGATATCGGTCGCTGAGCTCAGCGGACGCCGCTTCGTGCTCGTTCAGCCGGAGGCTGTCGCCGCGCTGGCGGAGGCGGCGTTCGCCGACGTGTCGCATCTCTTTCGCGCCTCGCATCTGGCGCAGCTGCGCACGATCCTGGACGACCCGGAAGCCTCGGCCAACGACCGCTTCGTCGCCCGTGAGCTCCTGAAAAACGCGGTGATCTCCGCGGAAGGCGAGTTCCCGAGCTGCCAGGACACGGGCACTGCGATCGTGCTCGGCGAGAAGGGGCAATTCCTCCTGGTGGAGGGCAGCCTTCACGACGCGCTGTGCGGCGGCATCGAGGCGGTCTGGCGGACGCGGAACCTGCGTTTCAGCCAGATGGCGGCGCTCTCCATGTTCGAGGAGCGCAACACCGGCAACAACCTGCCCGCCCAGGTCGAGATCGAGGCGGGCGAGGGCGATGCGCTCGACCTGCTGTTCGTGGCGAAGGGTGGTGGCTCCGCCAACAAGACGTTCCTGTTCCAGGAGACCCGCCGGGTGCTCGAACCCGACCGCTTGCTCGCTTTCCTGGATGAGAAGGTGCGCACCCTCGGCACCGCGGCCTGCCCGCCCTACCATCTCGCGATCGTCATCGGCGGGCTCTCGGCCGAGCAGACGCTGCGCACGGTCAAGCTCGCCTCGACCCGTGCGCTCGACGACCTCCCGACCACCGGCGACCTCACAGGGCGGGCGTTCCGCGATCTCGGGCTGGAGCGCGATGTCCACCGTCTGACCGGCAATTCTGCCCTGGCGCGCAGTTCGGCGGCAAGTACTTCGGCTACCATCGCAGGACAAGGGGATCCGGACTGCTGCGCTACGAGGTGCAGCCTGCCGACTGGCCAGCGTGAGCTGCTCGGCCGACCGTCAGGTCAGGGGCCGGATCGACGGCATCGACCAACGAGCAATGGAGACCGATCCGGAGCTGCGCATCGGCTGGCCGAGTTCCTCGACGCCGGTGGCAGGTCTGGACGATCTCGACCGCCTGATGCAGACGAGATCCGCGCCGATCGCCTATGCCGATCGCAGCACCGGTGCTGACCGGCAACCATGATCGTCGCGCGCGACCCTGGGCATGCCGAGGTCGCGCGGCGCATGGCGGCAGGATCGCCGCCACCGGACTATCTCCGCGACCATCCGGTCTACTATGCCGGTCCCGCCCGCACGCCCGAGGGGCGCGCCTCCGGCTCGTTCGGGCCGACCACGGCGGCACGGATGGACCCGTACATGCCCGAGCTCCAGGCCATGGGCGCGGCCCTGGTGACGATTGCCAAGGGCAACAGAGCCGCTTCGGTCGCCGCCTCCTGCCGTCGGCATGGCGGGTTCTATCTGGGCTCGGTGGGAGGTGCTGCGGCATCCCTGGGCCGCGACGCCATCGAGGAGGTCGTGGCCATCGACTATCCGGAGTTCGGGATGGAGGCGGTCTGGCGCATCCGGGTCCGCGATTTCCCCGCCTTCCTGATCATCGATGACAAGGGCGGCGATTTCTACGCCGCCACGCTCGAACGCGCACCGGCCCGCCGCGGGAACGGCGGGCGCGATGGCTAGCAGTGGCCGAGGGCCCAGCGGCGCGCTGCCGGTGGTGGAGTCTTCCTGGTCGAGCACAGCGAGCAGCCGCAGCCGGCGAGGTGCTTGCGCTTGACCAGCCGCGGCTCGGCAGAGCTGCGGTCGGCACGGTCCATGGCCTTGCGCAGCGCACCGTTCATCGTCGCGAGATGAGGTGCCGCCAGCTGGCGGGCGGAGGCCTGCCCGCAGCTCGGACAGTCGCACGGCTCGCCGGCGCGCTCCATCGCGGTCCAGGCGCGGAAGGGGCCGCAGTCGAGGCAGTCATAGTCGTAAAGTGGCATCGTCCGGTCTCCCCGCGAGGTGGATGCGATCAGCTTGCCGGCGGGGCGGCGCCGCCGAGCAGCCCTTGGAGGATCAGGACGCCCGGGAGCCAGCCGGTGAGCACGCCTTGGGCCGCCGTGGCGATGCCGGTGGCGCGTCCGATCGGTCGCTTGAGCGCGAGCAGCAGGAAATACATGAACCAGAGGACCGCCCAGGCCGCCCAATTGAAGGCCATCCAGAGGTCGAGGCCTCCCCTGACGCTGCCGAAGGCGCCCAAGGCGACTGGAACGACCGTCAGGGCCACGAAGAGGCTGAACCAGCCGAGCCCGCGGCCGTCGACCTGGATGACGCGGTTGTAGGCGACCCAGAGATAGGTGGTGGTGAACAGGAGGGTCAGCGCCGCCGTGCGGATCGAGTCGTCGTTGGCGTTAGGGCCGAAGGCGGAGTAGAGCGCGACGCACAGGGTGACGAACCCGCTCACCACGTTGATCACGACGATCTCGCGGTCCTCGATGCGCCCGAGGATCCACAGACCGTTCAGGAACAGCACGGCACCGACCCACAACAGTGCGAGGCCGAGCATCATTCGCAGTGTCTCCCGACTACGAGGGATGCCGGGGGCGGTACACCGCCCCCGGCCAAGGTGGATCACGCCGAGGGTCAGCTCGTCTTGGCGACCTCGCCGCCGGAGACTTTGCAGGTCGGCCCGTTGGCGTTCGGTCGGATGTCGAAATCGAAGATTCCGGTCGGGATCGCCAGCGTGGCGCAGACATTCGGGATGTCGACGATGCCGCTGATCCGGCCCTCAACCGGGCCGGTGCCCAGGATCATGTAGGCCTGCTCGCCGGTGTAGCCGAACTTTTTCAGGTACTCGATCGCGTTCAGGCAGGCTCGGCGATAGGCGACGTGGGCATCGAGATAGTATTGCTCGCCGGTGTGCTCGTCTACCGAGATGCCCTCGAAGATCAGATAGTCGTCGAAGTGCGGGTCGACCGGGCTCGGCTTGAAGATCGGGTTGATCACGCCATACTTGGCCATGCCGCCCTTGATCAGGCTGACGCCGACGTCAATCCAGCCGGCCATCTCGATGGCACCGCAGAAGGTGATCTCACCGTCGCCCTGCGACCAGTGGATGTCACCCATCGAGAGCCCGCCGCCCTTGACGTAGACCGGGAAGTAGACCCGCGAGCCGCGCGACAGGTTCTTGATGTCGCAATTGCCGCCATGCTCGCGCGGCGGGACGGTGCGCCAGGCCACCTTCGCCGCCTCCTCGGCGGCGGCGCCCTTCAACTGGCCCATGAGCGCATGCTCGAGCGTCGGCGGGGCGGCCAGCGGCGGCACGCGGTCGGGGTCGGTGGCGATCAGCGCCGCCTCGCGGCGGTTGGCCTCGGCCAGCAGCTTGTGGTCGGGCAGGCAGCCGATCAGGCCGGGATGGACCAGCCCGGGATAGCGCACGCCCGGCACGTGGCGCGAGGTGGCGTAGATGCCGTGGATGTCCCAGCAGGACTTGCGCGCCTCGGGATAGTGCTCGGTCAGGAACCCGCCGCCGTTCTCCTTGGCGAAGATGCCGTTGAAGCCCCACTCGGAGCCCGGGATGGCCCCCAGGTCGAGCAGGTCGACGACCAGCAGGTCGCCGGGCTCGGCGCCCTCGACGCCGAACGGGCCGCTGAGATAGTGGACCTTGGTGAGCTTGACGTCGCGGACGTCGTTGGCGCTGTCGTTGTCGCCGATCTGGCCGCCGGTCCAGTCGTAGCACTCGACCCGGAACACGTCGCCGGGCTTGAAGGTCTCGACGAACGGCAGGTCGGGGTGCCAGCGATTGTGGGTCTTGATCGTCTGCTGCTCGGGGGCCTTGTCCAACTCGACCTTGAAGGCGGTCTTGACCATGCTTCTTGCTCCCTGGTTGACCCCGGGCGCCACGCGCCGCCTGTGCGGCCCGCGCCCGCCAGCGGGACCAGGGAACGCTAGCTTGGCCATGTAATCGGTTGACCGGCGCGACCGGTCGCCCGTGTAACTTTTTGTAATCGGCCCGCGCCCGGTCGGGCCTCGGCTGGCCGATCGCCCGGGACTCCACTAAGATCGCCTCCAGTGGAGCCGACCGGCATGCAAAATTCGGCACCGACCATGCCCGACGCGGCGAAGGCCTCCAGGATCCTGGTGGTCGACGACGACCGGCGCTTGTGCGGCTTCCTCACCCGCTTCCTCGGCGGCGAGGGCTATGCCGCGGCCTCGGCCCACGATGGCCGTGCCATGCGTCGCGCGGTGGCCGACAACGCCTTCGACCTGGT
The DNA here is from genome assembly GCA_044224255.1 of Geminicoccaceae bacterium. Classification (GTDB taxonomy): domain Bacteria; phylum Pseudomonadota; class Alphaproteobacteria; order Geminicoccales; family Geminicoccaceae; genus Benzoatithermus. Next base: position 1,762 of record JBGAKU010000167.1, on the reverse strand, counting down.
CATCCTCGATCTCAGCTTCCCGACCGGCGAGGACGGCATGAGCCTCGCGCGTGGCCTGCGCGCCCAATACGACGTTCCGCTGATCATGCTCTCGGGCAAGCACGACACGATCGACAAGGTGGTCTGCCTGGAGCTCGGGGCCGACGACTACGTCACCAAGCCGTTCGAGCCGCGCGAGCTGCTGGCGCGCATCCGCACCGTGCTGCGCCGGGCCGGCGGCGGCCGGCAGGGCTGGGAGGTGCCGGCGCCCGAGGCGGACCGCCAGCTCCGCTTCGACGGCTGGCGGCTCGACCTCGCCTGCCGCGAGCTGCGCGCGCCCGACGGCGAGCCCGTGCAGCTCACCACCCAGGAGTTCGAGCTCCTGGCAGCGCTGGCGGCCCGGCCCGGCCGGCCGCTCTCGCGCGACCAGATCCTCGACCTGATCGCCAACCGGCACTGGAGCCCGTGCGACCGCAGCATCGACGTGCTGGTCGGCAAGCTGCGCCGCAAGCTGGGCGACGCGCCGCGCGGCGGGCGGCTGATCAAGACCGTGCGCGGCATCGGCTACCTGTTCGCGGCGCCCTCGGGCTGAGCCCCGCCATTGCCCTGGGCGGCAGGCTAGAGCGTTCTCACGCTGAGCGAGAACGCTCTGCCTCAAGCAGGCCGAAGGCCGGTAGGCACCAGGGAAGCCTAGAGCTTGTCCGGTCACGCCGGACAAGCTCTAGGCACGGCCCGCCAGCGCCTGGCGCAGGACCTTGGCCAGCTCGTCCTGGTCGAACGGCTTGCGCAGGATCGGGGCCGCGGGCAGGCCGTGCCCGGCGGTCAAGGCGGGGGCCGCATAGCCCGTGGTGAGCACGAGCGCCAGGTCCGGCCGGTGCGCCAGCGCCAGCTCGGCCAGCCGCACCCCGTCGATCCCGCCCGGCAGGACGATGTCGGTGAGCAAAAGGTCGATCCTCGCCTCGGCCAGCCGGTCGAGCGCTGCCGCGGCGTCCGCCGCCTCGACGACGGCATAGCCGAGCCTGGCGAGCTGGCGCTTGAGCAGCTGGCGCACCCTGGGCTGGTCCTCGACCAGGAGGATGCGCTCGCCGTGCGCGTCGGGGGTCAGCGCCGCGGGGGCCGGCCGCGCGCCCGCCGGTGCTGCGGCCCTGGCCAGCAACGGGAACAGGAGCGTCACGGCGGTACCCCGGCCGGGCGTGCTCGCGATGCGCAGATGGCCGCCCGACTGGTGGACAAAGCCGTCGACCATGCTGAGGCCGAGCCCGCTGCCGGCACCGGCGGCCTTGGTGGTGAAGAAGGGCTGGACCGCGCGCTGCAGCAGCTCGGCCGTCATGCCGTGGCCGGTATCGGCGACGGTGAGCGCCAGATAGTGGCCGGGTGCGATCGCATGGTCGGCGCAGGTGCCGGCGGTGGCGAGCTCGACCTCGCCCACGGCCAGCGTCAGCTCGCCACCCTCGGGCATGGCGTCGCGGGCGTTGAGGGCGAGGTTGAGCAGGCCGGCCTCGAGCTGGCTGCGGTCGACATGGATCAGGCCGGGATCGGCCGCCAGCTCGAGCCGGATCGTGATCCGCTCGCCCAGCGTGCGGCCCAGCAGGCGGGCGGTGCTGAGCACCTGCTCGCGCAGGTCCGTGACCTCGGGCTGGAGCGGCTGGCGGCGGCCGAAGGCGAGCAGCCGGCCGGTGAGCTCGACCCCGCTGCGCGTCGCCTCCAGCGCGTCCTCGATCATCTCCAGAAGGTCGGGCCGGGCCCGGCACTGCTCCTCGATCAGCCGCAGATTGCCCAGCAC
>JBGAKU010000166.1:0-12554 GCA_044224255.1 Geminicoccaceae bacterium | reverse complement strand
GCGGCAACCAGACGGCGCGGCTGGGTCTGGTCATCGTGGCTCGTGGTGCTGGTGTGCCTGGTCGCTCAACTCTGGATCGTGGCAAACGTGTCAGAGGCCGGTCGCACGCCGTTGCTGGCCCTGTCGGTCGTCCTCGAGTACGGCGCGATCATGTGGTGCGAAAACCAGGCCGCGTGTCGTGATCTCTAGGGCTTGAGGCAGGGCGTCTCAAGCCTCGAACAAGGTCTCATCATGTTGAACACTTCTTCTTCCAAGCCGACGCCGCTCTTCCACGGCCCCATCGTGAGGCGCGCGATCGTCGATTCATTTCGCAAGCTCGACCCGCGCGTTCAGGTCAGGAACCCTGTGATGTTCATCGTCGCGATCGGGTCGGTGTTGACCACCGTGCTGGGGATCGGGGCGCTGTTCGGCGTCGGCGAGACGGCCTGGATGGCGCTCCAAGGCGGCGCTTCAGCGGATGCCGCGGCCGCCGCCGCACGCCAGAGCGCGGGCTTCATCCTCGCCATCGCCGTCTGGCTCTGGTTCACAGTGCTGTTCGCCAATTTCGCCGAAGCGATGGCCGAAGGCCGTGGCAAGGCCCAGGCCGACACGCTGCGGCGTTCGCGCCAGGACGTGACGGCCCGCAAACTGAGCGGCCCCGGCCGTTCCTCCAAGGAAACCCGGGTGCCGGCATCGGCGCTGCGCCGCGACGACATCGTGCTTGTCGAAGCCGGCGACACGATCCCGGGAGATGGAGAGGCCATCGAGGGCGTGGCCTCGGTCGACGAGAGCGCCATCACGGGTGAAAGCGCGCCCGTGATCCGTGAGAGCGGCGGCGATCGGAGCGCGGTCACCGGCGGCACGCGCGTCCTGTCAGACTGGCTGATCGTGCGGGTCACGGCCAACCCCGGCGAAGCCTTCCTCGACCGCATGATCTCGATGGTCGAGGGCGCCCGCCGTCAGCGGACGCCTAACGAGATCGCCCTGAGCATCCTGCTCGCGGTCTTCACCATCATCTTCCTGCTGGCCACCGCCACGCTGTTGCCGTACTCGATCTACGCCGTCAACGGCATCGGCGGCGGCGCGCCCGTGACCGTGACGGTGCTCGTCGCGCTGCTGGTCTGTTTGATCCCGACAACGATCGGCGGGCTGCTCTCGGCCATCGGCATCGCTGGCATGGACCGCATGATCCAGGCCAACGTGATCGCGATCTCGGGCCGCGCGGTCGAAGCCGCCGGCGACGTCGACGTATTGCTGCTCGACAAGACCGGCACGATCACGCTCGGCAACCGCCAGGCCACGGCCTTCTTGCCGGCCCAGGGCGTGACGGTCGAGCAGCTGGCCGACGCCGCGCAGATCTCGTCGCTGGCCGACGAGACACCCGAGGGACGCAGCATCGTCGTGCTGGCCAAGGAGCAGTTCGGCCTGCGCGAGCGCGCCATACACGAACTCGGCGCGACGTTCGTGCCGTTCACGGCCCAGACCCGCATGAGCGGCGTCGACCTGAACGGCCGCCGGATACGCAAGGGCGCTGCCGAGGCGGTGCGCTGCTATGTCGAGGATCAGGGCGGGTTCTTCCCGCAGTCGGTGCAGATCGTGGTCGAAGACGTCGCGCGCAAGGGCGGGACGCCGCTCGTGGTGGCCGAGAACACAAGAGTGCTCGGCGTGATCCAGCTCAAGGACATCGTCAAGGGCGGCATCAAGGAACGCTTCAACGAACTGCGGCGGATGGGGATCAAGACCGTGATGATCACGGGCGACAACCCGCTCACGGCGGCCGCGATCGCGGCCGAGGCCGGCGTCGACGACTACCTGGCCCAGGCGACACCCGAGGCCAAGCTCAAGCTGATCCGCGAGGAGCAGGCCAAGGGCAAGCTGGTCGCCATGTGCGGCGACGGCACCAACGATGCTCCCGCGCTCGCCCAGGCCGATGTCGGTGTCGCCATGAACACCGGCACCATGGCCGCTCGCGAGGCCGGCAACATGGTCGATCTCGACAGCGATCCGACCAAGCTGATCGAGGTCGTGGCGATCGGCAAGCAGCTGCTGATGACGCGCGGTGCCTTGACCACCTTCTCGATCGCCAACGACGTCGCGAAGTACTTCGCGATCATCCCGGCGATGTTCGCGGTGATCTATCCGCAGCTCATGGCGCTCAACATCATGGGTCTCGCCAGCCCGCAGAGCGCCATCCTGTCCGCGATCATCTTCAACGCGCTGATCATCATCGCCCTGATCCCGCTCGCCCTGCGCGGCGTGAACTACCAGCCGCTCAGCGCCGCGAGCCTCCTGCGGCGCAACCTCCTGGTCTACGGGCTCGGCGGCATCGTCGTGCCCTTCGTCGGCATCAAGCTGATCGACATGGCCGTCACGGCCGTCGGTCTTGCGTGAGGAGATCCCTCCATGTTCGCCCAGCTTCGCCCCGCCCTGGTCATGATCGTCGGCATGACGGTCCTGACCGGCCTCGCCTATCCCCTGGCCATGACCGGCATCGCCGGGCTGCTCTTCCCCTACCAGGCCCATGGCAGCCTCGTCGTCCGCGACGGTGTGGTCGTCGGCTCGTCCCTGATCGGCCAGTCCTTCAGCTCCGAGCGCTACTTCCAGCCGCGACCGTCGGCCGCCGGCACCAACGGCTACGACGCGGCCGCATCCAGCGGCTCCAATCTCGGCCCGACCAGCGCTCCGCTGGTGGATCGCGTGAAGGCCAGCGTCGAGGCGCTCGGCTCGCAGCGCCCGGTGCCGGTGGATCTGGTCACGGCCTCCGGCAGCGGCCTCGATCCGGACATCAGCCCGGCCGCGGCCGAGTTCCAGGTGCAGCGTGTGGCTGCTGCCCGCGGCCTTCCGGAGGATCAAGTCCGCGAGCTCGTCACCGCGCACACCGAGGACCGTTCCCTCGGCCTGCTCGGCGAGCCGCGGGTCAACGTGCTTGCGCTCAACCTGGCCTTGGATGCCCTGCCGCCGGGATGACCCCTGGCAGCGGGCGAGTGCTCCCGAGAACCTTCATGCGCAGCTCCGCCACCCGACGCGGGTTCGACCGCGATTTCCTTTCACAGGTCGCCAGGCTGGCCCTGCGCGGACTCGATCCCAGGGCCGCCGTGCGGCGGCCCGTCTTCCTCGCCGCCGAGCTCGCCACGATTGCGGCTATGGTTCTCTTCGGCTTGAGCCTCGTCAGCGGCGATCATGCTCGAGCAGCGTTCGTCGGGCAGATCGCGCTGTGGCTCTGGATTGCGCTTCTGGTGATCTCTGCAGGCGTCGCGACGCTCGAGGCTCGTGGCATGGCCCGTGCGCGTCGGCTGCGGGCGCTTCGGAGCAGCATGCCGGCCAAGAGCCTCATCCTTCCCTTCGATGGGCGCCATGACCGGCTGTTCGAGATCGTATCGAGCGAGGAGCTCGAGGTCGGTGACGTGGTGCTGGTCGAAGCGGGCGATGTCATTCCGGTCGACGGCGAGGTGATCGACGGCGTCGCGGAGGTCGACGAATCGGCGGTCACGGGCGAGTCGGCGCCGGTCATCCGGGAGAGCGGCGGGGATCGGTCGGCCGTCATCGGCGGCACACGGGTCCTGTCCGATTGGCTCAAGGTGCGCGTCACCGCGGAGGTCGGTCACAGCTTTCTCGAGCGGATGATCGATCTGATCGCGCAAACCGCGCGGCGGCCGAGCCGCACCGAGCTCGTGCTGACCGTGCCTTTGTTGGCCTGTCCCACTCTCGCTGTCCTGGCGGCCGCCGCGTACGGGGGGTTCGGAGCAGGAGTCGGCAGTCTGGACCGGCTAGCACTCCTCGTCGCACTGTTCTCCGCCCTGTTGCCGACGGCCACGGCCGGCCTGCGGTCCATCGCGGGCATCGCCGGCATGAACGGGCTGGTGAACGCGAACATGGTCGCCAAGTCGGGCACGGCAGTTGAGGCAGCGGCTCGGGTGGACACCCTCCTGCTCGACAAGACCGGGACCATCACGCTCGGCAATCGCACCGTCGCGGCAATCATGCCGTTGCCGGGCATCCCCGAGCGCGACGCGGTCGAAGCCGCCTTCTACGCCTCCCTGCGCGACGACACGCCCGAGGGCAGATCGATCGTCGAGTTCGCGCGCCCCAAATCGAGCCTTGGGCCACCGACCGGCGTGATCGCGAGCTCGGAGCCGTTCACCGCCGATTCCCGCATGAGTGGCATCGTGCTGACGGACGGCACCGACTTCCACAAGGGTGAGCCGGCCGCGCTGTTGCGTCGGCTCGGGGTCGAGGCACCGCAATCCCTGACCGTCCTGGTCGAGCGGGTCGCACGCGCCGGCGGCACGCCGCTCGCGATCAGCCGCGGCCACGAGCTGGTCGGGGTCGTGCATCTCACCGATGCGGTTCGAGCGGGCATGGGCGAGCAAGCCGCGGAGCTGCGCCACTTGGGTGTGCGCACGGTGATGGTCACGGGCGACAATCCGCTGACCGCCGCGACGGTAGCCGCGGAAGCCGGTGTCGACGATTATCTCGCCGAGGCGACGCCGCAGGCGAAGCTCGCGGCGGTGCGCGAGGAGCAGGCACGGGGGCGCCGCGTGGGCGTGTGCGGCGATGGCACGAACGACGCGCCGGCCCTTGCCCAGGCCGACCTGGGGATCGCGCTGAGCCATGGCTCGGCCGCCGCGCTCGAGGCCGGAAACATGATCGACCTCGACAGCGATCCCATGAAGCTGATCCAGGTGATCCAAGCCGGCAGGCGGCTGGCCGCGGTGCGCCGCACCCTGACCGGCCTCGCCCTGGGGAGCGACGTCGGCAAGCTCATCGTGCTGGCATACCTGATCTTCCTCGCCGGCTACTCCGATGGCCGTCCACTGCAGACCACGCTGCTCGCGGGCAACATGTTCGCAGTCCTCGTGGCGCTGCCGCTGCTCGTGCTCGCCATGCTTGCACGGAGGAGATCATCGGTTCCGATCGCGGGCCAGGCGATGAAGAGCACCATTGCGGCCTATGGCGCGGCAGGGGTGCTTTCGGCCCCAATTGGGATCGGATTGCTGCAGCTCGTGAGCACCGCCCTGGGGCTGGTCTGACCGGGAGGCCGCGTGCCTGACAACCGTCTCGCGCAGGACTAGACTGCCACGATGGCCGAGGAGTCTCGCAACGGCGCTGCGCAGCGCCCCTCCCCCGAGGCGCTTCTGGCGGAAGCGGGCCGCGAAGGGCGAGGCCGGCTGAAGATCTTCCTCGGCGCCGCTCCTGGCGTCGGCAAGACCTACGAGATGCTGACCTCGGCGCGACGCCGCAAGCTCGACGGCGTCGACATCGTGGTGGGCATCGTCGAGACCCATGGCCGGCGCGAGACGGCAGCACTGCTGGCGGGTTTGGAGATCGTCCCGCGCCGGCGCGTGCCCTATCGCGGCCGCGAGCTGGAGGAGATGGATCTCGACGCGCTCTTGAAGCGCCGCCCGGCGCTGGCGCTGGTCGATGAGCTCGCGCACGACAACGCGCCCGGCAGCCGCCATCCCAAGCGCTGGATGGACGTGCAGGAGCTGCTCGCCGCCGGCATCGACGTCTGGACGACAATGAACGTCCAGCATGTCGAGAGCCTCAACGACGTCGTCGCCCAGATCACCCATGTGCGCGTGCGCGAGACGGTGCCCGACAGCGTGCTCGATCAGGCCGAGATCGAGCTGATCGACCTGACGCCGGACGAGCTGCGGCAGCGGCTGGAGGAAGGCAAGGTCTACGTCCCGGAGGCCGCGACCCGGGCTCTGGAGCACTATTTCAGCCACGGCAACCTCACCGCCCTGCGCGAGCTCGCGCTGCGCCGTACGGCCGAGCGCGTCGACGACCAGATGGTCCAGTACATGCGGGCGCATGGCCTCGCCGGCCCCTGGGCCGCGGGCGAGCGGTTCCTCGCCTGCGTGCATGGCGGCGAAGGGGCGGCCGAAGTGGTCCGCTACACCAAGCGGCTCGCGGACCGGCTGCGCGCACCCTGGACCGCCCTGCACGTCCAGACCGCGGCCCATCGCCGTGCGGGCGAGGCGGCGACCGACCGCGTCGCCGACACGCTGCGCCTGGCCGAGCGGCTGGGTGGCGAGGCAACCATTATTCCGGGCGAGCGGGTCGCCGACGAGATCCTGGCCTGGGCACGCGCGAACAACATGACCCAGATCGTGATCGGCAGCACCCGCCGCTCCGGCTGGACCGACTGGCTCAAGGGCTCGCTGCCCCGCGACCTGATCCGCGGGGCCGACGACATCGTCGTCATGGTCCTGCCCGAGGGTGGCGAGACCGCACCCCCCAAGCACGTCCGGGCCAGGCAGCCCGAGACGCCGCAGCCGATCCTGCCCTACCTCACCGCCGGAGCGCTGGTCGCTGTGGCGGCCACGGTCGGCTGGCTCCTCCAGGGCGTGCTCGAGCTGTCGAACATTGCGCTCGTGTTCGTGGTGCCTGTGCTCACGACCGCCCTGGCCGGCGGGCTGGGCCCATCGCTGGCGGCCGCCCTCCTGTCCGTGCTCGCCTACAACTACTTCTTCCTCGATCCGCTCTACACGCTGCACGTCGCCGACCCGGAGAACGTCGCGGGGCTGCTCCTGTTCTCGCTGGTGGCGCTCCTCGCAAGCGGGATCGCGTCGCGGACCAGGGCGCAGACACTGATCGCGCGCCAGGAGGCGGCGCGCTCCGCCGCCCTCTACGCCTTCGCCAAGAAGCTCGCCGGCGTGGCCGGGATCGACGATCTCCTGTGGGCTGCGGCCCACCAGGTGGCCGTGATGCTCAAGGTCGAGGTCGTGTTCCTGCTGCCGGAGGAGGGGCGGCTCGCGGTGCAGGCGGCCTATCCGCCGGAGGACCGGCTGGACGCCAACGACCTCGCCGCAGCCGAATGGTGCTGGAGCAACGACACCCCCGCGGGGCGTGGCTCCGACAATTTGCCCGGCGCGCCGCGGCTGTTCCTGCCGCTCCGCACCGGTCGGGGCAAGCTCGGGGTGGTCGGCATCTGGAAAGAGCTCGCTGGCCCTCTCCTGACGCCCGCCGAGCGCCGCCTGCTCGACGCCCTGCTGGACCAGACTGCCCTGGCGGTCGATCGCGTGCAGCTCGCCCGCGACGTCGACGCGACTCGCCTGCTCGCCGAGACCGAGCGGCTGCGCGCAGCGCTCCTGAACTCGATCGGCCACGATCTCAAGACGCCCTTGGCCTCGATCCTGGGCACGATCACCGCACTGCGCGACCATGGCGATCTCTACGCGCCCGAGGCCAAGGACTCGATGCTGGCAACTGCCCAAGACGAGACCGAGCGCCTGGCCCGGTTCGTCGGCAATCTCCTGGACATGACCCGCCTGGAGGCCGGCGCGCTCGGCCCGAAGCGCGAGCCCGTCGACGTGGCCGACGTGATCGGGGCGGCACTCGCCCGCACGGCGCGCCTGCTTGCCGGCCACAAGGTGGTCACGGACGTCCCGACCGATCTGCCCTTGCTGCGTAGCGACTTTCTCCTGCTCGAGCAGGTCCTGGTGAACCTGCTCGAGAACGCGGCGCGCTACGCACCGGCCGGCAGTGCCGTCGAGATCGGCAGCGAGGCGAGCCGGAGGCCGCCGAGCGCGTGTTCGAGCCGTTCTATCGCGCGTCGGACGCCGTGCCAGGCCAGGGCGTGGGCCTCGGCCTCGCCGTCGCGCACGGCTTCGTCGAGGCGATGGGCGGGACCATCCAGGCAAGCGATCGGCCGGGCGGGGGGGCCGTGTTTCGCCTGACCTTCCCGCGCGAGCTGATCACCGTGCCCGGAACGGAGGAGCCGGCATTTGCCTAGCAGCCCGGCCACCGTGCTGGTCGTCGACGACGAGCCCGCGATCCGGCGCTTCCTGCGCAGCACGCTCGAGGTTCAGGGCTGGGCCATGGTCGAGGCCGCCGATGCGGGCGAGGCGCTGCGCGCGGTCCGTCACCACCGGCCGGACATCGTCCTGCTCGATCTGGGACTTCCCGACCGCGACGGGATGACGCTGCTCGGCGAGCTCAGAAAGCTGTCGGATGCCGCGATCCTGGTCCTGACCAGCCGGGAGGACGAGGGCAGCAAGGTGACGGCTCTCGACGCCGGTGCCGACGACTATGTCACCAAGCCGTTCAGCGTCCCGGAACTGCTTGCGCGCATGCGCACGGCCCTGCGCCATCGGGTGCAGGAGCAGGGCGGGCGGGCCGTGGTATCGGCGGGCGACCTGACCATCGACCTGGTGCATCGCCGCGTCAGCAGGGATGCGGTCGAGGTGAAGCTGTCGCCCAAGGAATGGGGCATCCTCGAGCTGCTGGCCGTCCATGCCGGCCGCGTGGTCACCCACGGGCAGATCCTCGCCAAGGTGTGGGGACGCGCCACCGAGACCGAGCAGCAGTATCTCCGGGTCTATATGCGTCAGCTTCGCCAGAAGCTCGAACCGCAGCCAGCATCGCCCCAGCGCTTGGTGACCGAGCCCGGCGTGGGCTACCGTTTCCTCGATGACGAGCAGAAGGACGCGGCGGCTCCTCATCGGTGAAGCCATTCGCACGTGGATGCCGTCCGGAGGAACGCCGCACAGCCCCCGGCGTTGCCGTCTCGGCAGGTGGAGATCTGCGGTGGCGCCACGCGCGAACTGGAAGGGTTATCTCAAGGTCGGGGAGCTGAGCTGTGCCGTGGGGCTCTACACGGCGGCCTCCACCTCCGAGCGGATCGCCTTCCACACCATCAACCGCGCGACCGGGCACCGCGTGCGGCGCGAGTTCGTCGACAGCGATAGCGGCAAGCCGGTCCCACGCGAGGAGCAGGTCAAGGGCTACGAGGTCGGCGAAGGCGACCATGTCGTGCTGGAGCCGGAGGAGATCGAGGCGATCATCCCCGACAGCGACAAGACCCTGACCGTCGAGGCGTTCATCGCTTGCAGCGAGGTCGATACCGTCTATTTCGACCGGCCTTACTATCTCGCCCCGGCGGACAAGGTAGCCGGAGAGGCGTTCGCGCTGATTCGGGAAGGGCTGCGCGCGAAGAAGGTAGCTATGCTCGCCCGCTCGCTGCTGTTTCGACGGCTGCGCACGCTGATGATCCGCCCGCACGATGCGGGCATGATCGCCTCGACCCTGAACTTCGACTACGAGGTGCGCGACGCCGACGACGTCTTCCGCTCCGTGCCGGAGCTGACGATCAAAGGTGAGATGCTCGATCTCGCCAAGCACATCATCGCCACCAAGCAGGGCAAGTTCGACCCGGCCTCGTTCGATGACCGCTACGAGCAGGCCCTGGCGGATCTGGTCCGGGCCAAGGCCGAGGGCCGGCCGCTGCCGGCGCGCAGGCCCGCCAAGCCCGAGCCGGTGGTCGATCTGCTCGAGGCGCTGCGCAAGAGCGCCGGCAAGAAGCCCCGGGCGGCTGCCACACGGCGCAAGGCCGGATGAGATGGCGCTCGAGGCCTACCGCCGGAAGCGCGACTTCAGGGCCACGGCCGAGCCGCGCGGGCGGGCCGGCCGGGGCAAGGGCGGCTTCAGCTACGTCATCCAGAAGCACACCGCCCGACGCCTTCACTACGATCTGCGGCTCGAGCTGGACGGGGTCCTGAAGAGCTGGGCGGTCACGCGCGGCCCGAGCCTCGTCGCCGGCGAGAAGCGGCTCGCGGTCCAGGTCGAGGATCACCCGCTCGACTATGGCGATTTCGAGGGCACCATCCCCAAGGGCGAGTATGGCGGCGGCACGGTGATCGTCTGGGACCGCGGCCGCTGGACGCCGATCGGCGATCCGCACCGGGGCTTCGCCAAGGGCCATCTCGACTTCGAGCTCCACGGCGAGAAGCTGAGCGGCCGCTGGCATCTGGTCCGCATGGCGCCAAAGCCGCGCGAGAAACGTGAGAACTGGCTGCTGATCAAGGGCGACGACGCCTCGGCGCGCCCGGCCGACGCCCCGGACATCCTGGAAGAACGGCCGGAGTCGGCCAAGACGGGGCGCGTTGTCGAGGAGGTGGCGGGCGAGGCGCCGGGCTGGTCCTCGAAGACCGGCCGGATCGATCCACCGGTGGAGGGCAAGACGTCACGTCTGAACCCGAGCCGGATCAAGGGTACCCGCAAGGCGCCGCTGCCCGGCTTCGTCGAGCCCCAGCAGGCGACCCTGGTGCCGCAGCCGCCGACCGGCCGCCGCTGGCTGCACGAGCTGAAGCTCGACGGCTACCGTCTGCTTGCCCGCATCGAAGGGAGCGCTGCCAGCCTGCTTACGCGCGGCGGCCTCGACTGGACCGACCGGTTCGGCACGGAGGTGGTGGCGGCGCTGGCCGATCTCGACGTCGCGGATGCGCTGATCGACGGCGAGCTGGTGGTCGAGAACCAGAACGGCGCCTCGGATTTCTCACTCCTTCAGGCCGACCTGAGCGCCGGACGGACGGACCGCTTCATCTACTACGCCTTCGATCTCCTGCATCTCGACGGGTACGATCTGCGTGAGGCGGTCCTGGTCGCGCGCAAGGAGGCCCTGGAGGATCTCATCCCCAAGGGGCACGCTACCCTACGCTTCAACGGCCATTTCGACGAGGAGGGCGAGATCGTCCTGCGGCACGCCTGCCGTCTCAGCCTGGAAGGCGTGATCTCCAAGCTGCGCCAGTCGCGTTACCGCTCCGGCCGCGGCAAGGACTGGCTGAAGTCGAAATGCGCACACCGGCAGGAGTTCGTCATCGGCGGCTACGTGCCGTCGAGCACGACCCGGCAGGCGATCGGCTCGCTCGTCCTCGGCTTCTACCGCGGCGGCGAGCTGGTCCATGCCGGCCGGGCCGGGACCGGCTTCACGGCGGCGGTGGCGAAGGATCTCTACCACCGGCTCGAGTCGCTGCGCACGAGCACCAGCCCGTTCAACGAGCGGCTGACCGCGGAGGCGGCGCGGCAAGTGCGCTATGTTCAGCCCGAGCTGGTGGCGGAGATCGAGTTCCGGAGCTGGACCGCGGACGAGAATCTGCGTCACGCCTCGTTCCGGGGTCTACGGGAGGACAAGGCAGTGGCCGAGATCGTCCAGGAAACCACAGGGCGCGAGCGGCCGGCACGGTCCAGAAAGCTCGCCAAGCTGACGCACCCGGACCGGATCTATTGGCCGGATGCGGGCGTGACCAAGGAGGGGCTGGCCGAATATTACGGCGAGGTCTGGCGCTGGATCGCACCCCATGTCGTCGGCCGGCCGCTCGCCCTGGTGCGCTGCCCGGAGGGCGTCGGCGACCAGTGCTTCTTCCAGAAGCATGCCTGGAAGGGGATCAGCCGCGCCATCAGGCAGGAGGCCGATCCGCTCGATCCCGAGGCGGCGCTGCTGATGATCGACGGGCTCGACGGGCTGATCGGGCTGGTCCAGGCCGGTGTTCTGGAGATCCATCCCTGGGGTGCCGCGTTCGCGAACCTCGAGAAGCCCGACCAGATCGTCATCGACCTCGACCCCGGCGAGGGCGTCGGCTGGCCCGAGGTGATCGCGGCCGCGGTCGAGGTGCGCGAGAGGCTGGATGGCCTGGGTCTCGTCGGATTCGTCAAGGCCTCGGGCGGCAAGGGGTTGCACGTCAACGTCCCGCTTCGGCCCTCGGCTGGCTGGGCGGCGGTGAAGGCGTTCGCCAAGGCGCTCGCCGACGCGATGGCCGCCGACAGCCCCGACCGCTATGTCGCGACCGTTGCCAAGGCGAAGCGTCGCGGCCGCATCCTGGTCGACTATCTCCGCACCGGGCGCGGCGCCACCGCGGTGGCGCCCTATTCGACGCGCGCGCGTGCCGGGGCGCCCGTCTCCATGCCGTTGGACTGGGGCGAGCTGGGCCCGGAGATCGGGCCGGCCTACTTCACCGTGGCCAACAGCGGCAGCCGGCTCGCCAATCTGGCTGCCGATCCCTGGGGCGGCTTTCGCGACGCCGCCGTGCCGCTGCCCAAAGGCAAGGGGCGGCGCCGGGCGGCCTAACGACCCTTCCTGCCACTCTCGGCGGCGATGCTGCGGCGAAGCGCGTCCATGATGTTCACCACCTGACCGCGCGGCTCGGCTGCGGGCTGGCGGCGCTTCGCCGGGCGCCGGCCCTTCTTCTTGGCCTCGATGATCTGCAGGAGCCGGTCCTGCACGGGATCGTGCGCCATGCTCGGATCCCAGCGCTCCGTCCGCTCCTCGATCAGCCTGGTGATCAGGGCGAGCTGCTTCCGGTCTGGCTTCCCCGTGTCGAGCTCGCCGAAATAGGCCTCGGGCGAGCGCACCTCGTCGCCGTAGCGAAGGGTCCAGACGACGATGCCGCGATCGCGCGGCTGCAGCATCACCGCACGCTCGCGGCGGTAGAGCACGATGCGGGAGATGCCGACCATGCCCGTGGCGGACATGGCGTCGCGGATGACGGCGAACGCCTCCTCGCCCACCTCATCGTCGGGCACGAGGTAGTGCGGCCGGTCGTACCAGATCCAGCCGATCGACTCGGCGGGAACGAACATGTCGATGTCGATCGTGCGCGCGCTCTCGAGCGCCACGGACTGGAGCTCATCCTCCTCCAGGAGGACATACTCGTCCGGACCGGTCTCGTAGCCCTTCGCCTCGTCCTCTGGCGCGACCGGGCGGCCGGTCTCGGCGTCGACATAGCGGCTCTCGACCCGATGGCCGGTGGCCCGGTTCAGCGTGTGGAAGCGAACCTTCTCGCTCTCGGTCACTG
>JBGAKU010000165.1:0-12711 GCA_044224255.1 Geminicoccaceae bacterium | reverse complement strand
CGCCCTCCGGCTCGGCAAGGCAGAGAACCGCCACGAACTCCGCCCCCTTCTCGGCGGCGGCGAAGCTGCCGTAGCGGGCGGTCAGCCCGTCCACGACCCGGCGGATGGCGAGATCGAAGTCGCGCTCGGGCCCCGCCCAGCGGGCGGAATGGATGCCGGGCCGGCCGTCGAGCCCGTGGACCACGATGCCGCTGTCGTCGGCCAGGGCCGGCAGGCCCGTGGCCGCCGCGGCGGCCCGGGCCTTGAGCGCGGCATTGGCGGCAAAGCTGTCGCCGGTCTCCTCAGGCTCCGCCAGGCCGAGCGCGGCCGCACCCACCACCTCGATCCCGTGCGGCTCGAGCAGGTACTCGAACTCGCGCAGCTTGCCCGGATTGTGGGTCGCGACCAGGAGCCGCCCGCCGCCGATCATCCGAGCGCTCGCCGCTGCAACTCGACTAGGCTCGCGATCCCGCCGGCGGCGAGCTGGCGCATCATCTCGAACTGCTCGGACGTCACGGGCTGGTCCTCGGCCGTGATCTGGACCTCGACGATGCCGCCCGAGGCCGAAAGGACGAAGTTGCCGTCCGCCTGGGCGGTGCTGTCCTCGGCATAGTCGAGATCGAGCAGGGCCTCGCCGCCGACGATGCCGCAGGACACCGCGGCCACCGGCTCGCGCAGCGGCAGGGCGGGCAAGGCACCCGCCGCGACCAGCTTGGCCAGGGCGCGATGCAAGGCGACATAGGCACCGGTGATCGAGGCGGTGCGGGTGCCGCCGTCGGCCTGGAGCACGTCGCAGTCGATGATGACCTGGCGCTCGCCGAGCGCGTCCAGCCGGGTCACCGCGCGCAGCGACCGGCCGATCAGGCGCTGGATCTCGTGCGTGCGGCCCGACTGCTTGCCCCGCGCGGCCTCGCGCCCGGTGCGGGTGTTGGTCGAGCGCGGCAGCATGCCATACTCGGCGGTCACCCAGCCCTTGCCGGTGTTGCGCAGGAAGGGCGGCACGCGCTCCTCGATCGTGGCGGTGCACAGGACGTGGGTGTCGCCGAAGCGCACGAGGCAGGAGCCCTCGGCGTGGCGCGTGGCGTCGAGCTCCAGGCTCACGGCGCGTAGCTGGTCGGGGGCGCGGCCGGAGGGGCGCATGGGTCTGTTCCCGAAATTGGCGGAGAGGCGGTCCTAGCCCAGCCGGCCCGCCACCACAACGATCGCCGCTCATTCGGCCACGGCATCGGCCCGGGGCTGCATCGGCTCGGTCATGCCTTCGCGTGCGCCCGTGGCGAGGTCCTCGAGCACGGCGGACGGGCAGGCGAACAGGAGCGGGCCCGGCCGCGGCGCGAGCCGGCGCAGGGTCGTGCCGGGGGGGAGCGCCGGATCGAACGCCAGCCGCTCGTCGACCGTGACCAGGTCGGAGCCGCTGACGTCCAGGCGCGGCTGGTGGAAGGCCATCTCCAGCGGCAGACCGCGGTCGATCAGGAAGGACGCGACCTGCAGGACGGCCGGCAGAATGCGCCGCCCACCGGAGGCGCCCAGCGCGAAGCGGCGGTCCGGGCCGAGGCCGAGCATCGGGCACATGTTGGAGAGCGGCTGCGTCCCCGGCGCCAGGGAGTTGGCCCGGCCCGGGCGGGGGTCGAACCACATCACGCCGTTGTTGAGCAGAAGGCCGGTGCGCGGCCCGAGCAGCTTGCTGCCGAAGGTGGAGAGCAGGGTCTGGGTCAGCGCCACCAGATTGCCGTGGCGGTCGACCACGCTGAGATGCGAGGTGCAACTCGCCGCGTCGGGCTCGAGCCGCTCGCGATAGGCCTGCAGCAGCGCTGCTGCGTAGGCGCCGAACGCCTCCTGCTCCGTGCCCCGGCACGGGCCGTCGCCGAGCAGGTCGAGGCAGCGCACCAGGGTTTTGCCGGCGAATGGTCCCGGCATCGCCGCCACGGTCCCCGCACGATAAGGAGCGGAAAGCGGGGCGAGGATGCGCGCCTCGTAGGCCGCGAGATCGTCGGCCTGGATCGGCACACCCAGCTCGGCGCAGTCGGCCAGCAGCCGGTCCGCGAGCGCGCCCGTGTAGAACCCCCGCGGACCTTCGGCCGCAAGCTGGCGCAGCGTCCCAGCGAGCGCCTCCAGCGACAGGGACCACGCCTCGCCGGTCCAGGCCGGCACCGGCGGCAGCCCCGCCGGCAGCCATTGCGCCGCAGCATGCGGATAGCGCCGCAGATCGGCGGCGGCACCGGCGATCATCTGCGTGGCGAACCAGTCGACCTCGAAGCCACGCTCGGCCAGTGTCACGGCCGGTACCACCAGCTCGCGGAACGGCAGCGAGCCCCAGCGCTCGTGCGCGACCCGCAACGCGTCGACGAGGCCCGGCACGGCGACGGCGAGCGGGCCGTGGAGATTGCGGTCCTCGACCACCGCCGGCCAGCCGAACAGGTCGCCGGCCATGCCGCCGGCGAGCGGATAGGCGGCCGGATCGAGGCAGCAGGGTGAGATCATCCCGCCGTCGACGGCATGGGTGCTGCCATCGGCGAGACGGACGAGCATACAGCCGCCGCCGCCCAGCCCGCTCATCCAGGGCTCCAGCACGCCGAGTGCCAGGGAGGTCGCGATCGCCGCATCGACCGCATTGCCGCCGGCACGGAGCACCTCCGCACCGACGGTGGCAGCCTGGAAATGCTGTGCCGCCACGACGCCGCCGCGGCCGTGGACCGCGCGCTTGCCGATCTGCCAGGTGTCCCGCATCGCCCCTCCCCTACGCGCCCGAACCCTTGCACGGCCGGGGGCCCGCCACCACCTCCTCTGCCTGATGGGAAAGGCTCGGCCGCCATGAGCAGGAGTTCCGTCGGCGCGATCCTCGGCGCAAGCCTGCTCGTGGGCTGCGTCACGGATGGCGGCAGCACCGGCGGGTCGGGGATCTCCTGGAGCGGCCCGGCGACGCGGGATCCGTTCTACCGCTCGCCCGGCCTCGGCGCCGACCCGTTCGGCGGCTGGAGCGGGTCGCCACGCTCCAGCGGACGGACCTTCCGCCCCAGCCCGAACGTCGTCTGCGACCGGGCTACCGAGACCTGCTACCGCGGCCGCGACATCGATGCCAGCGAGACGCGCGACGTGTTCGGTCGCGGTGCCGCGCGCGAGGTTGACCGCATCCGCGACGCGGCAGGTACCAACCGGGTCTACCGGGTCAGCAACAAGGTCGTCTGCGATCGCCGCACCAAGGTCTGCTACAAGAACGGCCACCCGGACAACAGTGAGACCAAGGACTTCTTCGGCCGGAACCTGCCTCGCTGAGGTAGCCGAGCCGGAGCGGGGCAGGTCCGCTAGCCTGCTCCGCGACGTGCGTTCTCTTCCGCAGCGAACGTCTCGAGAACCTCCCTGAGGGTCCGCACGCCTCGCTCGATGGCCCGCTGATCAAGGCTGGCATATCCCATGACCAGCCCTGCCTTGTCGGGCCGGGCCGTTGCCTGAGCGGAAACATACAGGGGAGAGACGGGGTAAAGGCCGAGGCCCGCCGCATGCGCCCGCGCGACGAGCGCGTCCTCCTGCGCCCTCGGCACACGGTTCAGCCACACGACGACGTGCAGCCCCGCATCGGCACCGACCACCGTCACCGCGTCACCCAGGGTGGTCGAAAGGGCTGCCAGCAAGGTGGCGCGGCGCGCGCCGTTCCGGCGGCGGACAAGCCGGACATGCCGCTCGTAGGTGCCGCTCTCGATGAGGTCGGCCAGGGCCTCCTGCTCCAGACTGGGCGAGTGCCTGTCCGTCAGCCTCTTCGCCTTCGCGAATGCAACGGACAATGCCGCCGGGACGACGAGGTAGCCGAGGCGCAGGGTCGGCGAGAGCGTCTTGGAGACCGTCCCCAGATAGATGACGCGTCCGGCATCATCCAGGGCCTGCAACGCCGGGATCGGGGCGATGTCGAAGCGGTACTCGCTGTCATAGTCGTCCTCGATGACGTAGGCGCCGGCACGCCGCGCCCAGGCGAGGAGCTCGCGCCGCCGCCCCGCCGACATGACGCCGCCAAGCGGGAACTGGTGGGACGGGGTGGCATAGGCCAGCCGTGCCGCGGGCAGCCCGTCCGTCCGCATGCCGTCCTGGTCCACGGCGACGGGGACCACCTCCGCCCCGGCCGCCAGGAAGACCTGATGAGCGAGGTTGTAGCCCGGGTCCTCCATGACCACCCGGTCCCCCGGGTCGAGCATCAGCCTGGCGCAGAGGTCGATGCCCTGCTGCGAGCCGTTCACCACGACGATCCGGTCCGGCTCGCAGCGCAGCCCACGGGCTCGCCACAGATAGCCCTGTAAAGCGGCTCGGAGGTCAGCCGAACCGCGCGGGTCGCCGTACCGGAGGCGCGGCCGACCGCGCAGCAGGGCGGTGGTGAGCGCCTTTCTCCAGGCGAGCCGGGGAAAGTCGGCACCCGCCAAATCACCGTAGCGGAAGTCCGTCGCGGACCGTTCCCGGTCAGGCACGGTCGGAGACGTGAGGTCGGCCAAGCGCCGGCCGTATCCCGACAGCCGGTCCGCAACTCCCGAAGGAGCGGGCTGCTCCGGTGGCGTCGCCCGGGGAGCGAGCTCTCGCGCGACCCGCGCCCGGGCCCCTTGCCGTGTCTCCAGGTACCCCTCCGCGCTCAGCTGCTCGTAGGCCGCCGTCACGGTCGTCCGCGAGACGCCCCACTCCGCCGCCAGGGACCGGGTGGAGGGCAGCCGGGCGCCAGGACCGAGCAGGCCCGACGCGATCTGGTTCTTGATCGCCTCGCAAATCCGCTGCGTGACCCGCAGCTGTGCGGATGCGACCGACGCCATGGCGACAAACTGGCCCAACTACTTTGCGGAAAACTGGACGTTCCTTATGGGCCAGTTGGAGACCATGTTCCAGGCCTATCCTGGAGCCGTCCCGATGTATGTCCCGCCCGCCTTCCGCGAGGATGACCTCGCCGCCCTGCACGCGACCATGCGGGAAGCGCGCTTGGCAAACCTCGTCACCGCCACGGACGAGGGCCTGGTGGCGACCCCGCTTCCGCTCTTCCTGGCACCCGAGGAAGGTCCCTGCGGCACGCTCTACGGCCACTTGGCCCGCGCCAACCCCCACTGGAAGCTGCCGCCGAGGGGCGACGCCATGGCCCTGTTCCAGGGACCGGACGCCTACATCACCCCCTCCTGGTACTCCTCGAAGCTCGAGCACGGAAAGGTGGTGCCGACCTGGAACTACGTCGCCGTCCACGCCTACGGCCCGGTCGAGTTCTTCGAGGACGCGGACCGGATCCTCGGTGTGGTCACGCGGCTAACTAACCTGCATGAGCGGCCCCGCGCCGAGCCGTGGGCCGTCACCGACGCGCCGGAGGCCTTCGTCCGCACACAGCTGCGGGCGATCGTCGGCCTGCGAATGCCGATCACGCGCATTGAGGGCAAGCGCAAGATGAGCCAGAACCGGAGCGTCGCGGACCGGGCTGGGGTGGCCGCCGGGCTCGCCGCGAGCGAGCGCGCCTCCGACCGCGCCGTGGCGGCGCTGATCCCGGGCTGAGCGCGGCTGAAGGTGCGGATGCCAAGCCTGGCCTTACCCATCCTCCTCGCCGTCGCGGCAGGGGTGAGCATCGTTGTCCAGCAGGTTCTGAACAGCAACCTCCGGATGACGTTGAACTCGGCGGCCTGGTCGGGCTTCATGAGCTACTTCGTCGGGGTCGTCTGCATGGCGCTGCTCGCGCTCGCCCTGCGCGACCCCCTTCCATCGGCCGGCGTCGCGGCCCGCATCCCATGGTGGGCCTGGAGCGGCGGCCTGTTCGGCGCGATCTTCATCGGCCTCGCCATCCTGCTCGTGCCGCAGCTTGGGGCCGCGACCTTCATCGCCCTCCTCGTCACGGGCCAGATGCTCGCATCGGTGGCCTTCGATCACTTCGGGTGGCTCGGCCTCACCCAACGCCCGATCGACGTGCCGCGCCTGATCGGCGTGGCGTTGCTGATCGGGGGTGTCGTCCTGATCCGACGCTAAGTGGTGCGTCCGCTAAATCAGGGTGAGATTTGGGACGGCCGCGATGTCGAGGCAGCGCGGCTGCCGATGGCGACGCCGGCGACCCCAGACGAACGGGTGCCGGTGCGCGTTCCAGTAGGCCGTGGCGCGCCTGACCACCTCCTCGATCTCGGCCCAGGCCTCGAAGCGGCGGCCCTTCAGCGCCAGCGAGCGCAGCACTTTCCACCAGGGCTCGATCAGGTTGAGGTAAGCGGCATACTTGGGCTGGAACACGAACTCCCAGCGCGGATGCAGCAGGCTGAACAGCAGCACATCAGGCGCGCGGTGGATGTTCAGATTGTCGACCACCGCATAGACCCTCCCCACGGCCTGATCGATCCAAGCCTCGACCGCGCTCAGGAAGTCAACCCAGTTGACCGTGGTGCGGCGCTCATAGCTCAGGGTGAACGCTGTCCCGCTCACCGGGCTGCAGGGCGCCGAAGACGTAGCCGGCCACACCGCGCCGGCCATGGTCGATCTCCTGCCTGGCTCGCTCCGCCTTGGGGCCGGCTGGCCTCACGAGCTGCTGGCCCGGGTAGCTCTTGCTGGCCTGCGGTCCCATCTCGTCGAGGCAGACGACGACGCTGTCGGCCGGTGGCACCGTGTCGAGCTGCTCGACCCCCCCTTTGCGCGCGAAGTCAGGATCGACCCGCGCGTCAAACCCGTGGATCGCTTCACGATCCCCCTTGTGCCGCCACCTGAGACCTCCCGGATGAAGATCTCACTGATCCCGCTGCGGCGCATGGCGATGCCCTGCTCGCTCAGGTGGGCGACCAGGCGATCCAGCGCCCAGCCGGCGAACGGCAGGCCGAGATCCGCTGGCCAGAAATCGTTGACAACCTACGCCTAGATTGTGCACAATGAAATGCGCACTTTGCGAGCGAATGTCTCGCAGTTCCAAGGAGGGTAGGAATATGCGCCTCTCACAATCGGGCTTGTCTCGGCGTGGCTTGATGGGAAGCGTTGGTGCTGGAAGTCTGGCGCTGGGGGTCGGCCTGACGCGGGGCGCTGGCGCAGAAGAACTCATTCCGATGATCGATGTCAGCATCGTCACGACTCCCGTCACCAATGTGGAGAAGCTGCCGGACGCCTATTATCTGCGCAACGTCCGCCTCGAGACGGGCTTCGTCGAGGAAAGGAAGGCGTGGCTCGATGCGCCGGTCATCACCCACACCAGTACCGAGCTGAAGACGCTGCGCATCGCCGACGGCACGATTGCCGAGATCCTCGACGCGAATTCGGCCATTCCGCCCGACGCGGCGTCTTTTGACGCGCAGGGCCAGCTGATGCTGCCGACCTTCCGCGACATGCACATCCATTTGGACAAGACCTTCTACGGTGGGCCCTGGGAGGCGACGCTGCCCAGGGAACATGGTCGGGTGGATCGCGTCGCCCAGGAGCGTGAGATTCTGCCCAAGCTTCTGCCGCTGGAGCAAGAACGTACGGCCGCGATGATCCGGTTGATGCATTCGCACGGCACCACGGTCTGCCGCAGCCATTGCAACGTCGATCCTGTCAGCAAGCTCGGCAACCTCGAGAACCTCAAGGCGTCGTTCGAGCGCGTCAAGGAGACGCTCGACTCCAAGATCATCATCTTCCCGCAGCACGGCCTGTTGGCTTCCAACAGTGTCGACCTGATGCGCGAAGCGCTGAAGTCAGGCGGTGTCAGCTATGTTGGCGGCGTCGATCCCACCTCTTTCGACAATGCGATGGAAAAGTCGGTCGATACGACGGTCCAGCTCGCGGTCGATTTCAATGTCGGGATCGACATCCATATCCATGAATCGCGTGAGACTGCCATTCCTGCATTCAACCGCATCATGGATCACATGGAGGAGAACAAGCAGCTGCAAGGCAACGTGACCTTCAGCCATGCCTATTCGCTGGCAGAGCTCTCCAACGAAGAGCGCAATGACATCGCTGCCCGCATGAAGGCGCTGGGCGTCTCCTTCGCCACCGCAGTGCCGATAGGCAAAGATGCGATGCCGATCCGTGAAATGCACGAGGCCGGCGTCGAGGTGATCTGCGGCACCGACAGCGTGATCGACTGGTGGGATTCTTTCGGCAACTGCGACATCCTGCAGAAGGCCAGCGAGATCGCCCGGATGCAGTATCACAGCACGGAGTTCGAGCTCAATCGCACGCTGGGTTACGCGACCGGCTTCGTCACGCCGCTCAACGACAAGGGTGAGCAGGTGTGGCCGAAGGCTGGCGATGAAGCGAGCTTCAATCTCCTGCCGGCCAGCTGCTCGGCCGAGGCGGTCGCGCGTTTGCCCGTCCGCAATGCCGTGTTCCACAAGGGCAAGCTTGCCTACGGCAGCATCGCCAAGGCGGGCTGACCTCGCTTCGTACCGTAAGCGATGGGGGGACGCACGCCCCCCGACGGCATCGGCGTGCCAAGGTAGCGGGTGATTGGCGAGGCGAGCCGGAGACTGATCGCCAGCGTCACGCGACGACGCGACGCTGGCGATGAGAGTGAAGCGCGGAGCGAGCCGTGGCCTGGTAGAATTGGCCGGAGCGGCAGGCCGAGCCGACGAAGCCCGCCACCACCCGCCGCAGGTGCAGGGCCAGGACCTTCTCGTTCAGTTGCTCCTCGAGCATCCGGGTCATCTCGATCCCGTGCGTGCGGGTGCGAGCACGGATCTCGGCGCTGGCCGGCTGGTGGAGGCCGAACGTGTCGGCGATGCGGTCGGCGAGCCGCTCGTGGGGGCATACAACCGTCGCGCTCGAGGCTCCGCCCCCTCAGCGCCAGCGCCTTGAGGGCGGCCTGCTGCCCCGTCGAGCGCGCAGGGGCGACCGGGGCGCGGCCGGTCGCGCAGATCCTCCATGCCCGCCTCGTGGTAGCGGTGTACCCAATCGCCGAGCGTCTGCCCGGTCATGCCGGCGAGGCGCGCGACCTCCTTCCGCGGCAGGCCGTCGAGGGCGTTGGCGAGCGCGAGCAGGCCGGGCGCGGACCCGGCTGCCGCGCTCGCGCCGGGCGAGGTGGCGCAGCTCGGTCGCGTCGCGGTCGGCATAGATCGGCAAGGGTGCGGGCACGGCGGCATCGCCAAAGACCATGCCGCCAAAACACGTCACTCGCCCGATCGATCCGTCACCAGTTCGTCAGGTCGGTATCAGAGCATGCTTGGCAGGACGCGATCCGGCGGGCGGTGGCCGTCGGTGAAGGTCTTGATGTTGATGATCACCTTCTCGCCCATGTCGATCCGGCCCTCGATCGTGGCCGAGCCCATGTGCGGCAGCAGCACGACATTGTCGAGCTGCCGCAGCCTGGGGTTGATGGCCGGCTCGTGCTCGAACACGT
Organism: Geminicoccaceae bacterium; assembly: GCA_044224255.1. GTDB lineage: Bacteria > Pseudomonadota > Alphaproteobacteria > Geminicoccales > Geminicoccaceae > Benzoatithermus. The sequence goes on along the minus strand of JBGAKU010000165.1, from coordinate 3,449 downwards.
CGAGGCCGGCGCCGGCGATCTTGTGCTCGCGCAGCAGTCGGGTCAGCGCCTGCTCGTCCACCACCTCGCCGCGGCTGGTGTTGACGATGATCGTCTGGGGCTGCAACAGCGCCAGCCGTCGGGCGGACAGGAGGTGGAAGGTGGCGGGCGTGTGGGGGCAGTTCACGCTGATCACGTCCATCCGCGCCAGCATCTGGTCGAGGCTCTCCCAGTAGGTGGCCTCGAGCTCCTGCTCGATGCCCTCATGGACGCGCCGGCGGTTGTGGTAGTGGACCGAAAGGCCGAAGCCCCGGGCCCGGCGTGCGACAGCACTGCCGATGCGGCCCATCCCGAGGATGCCGAGCCGCTTGCCCCAGATCCGGTGGCCGAGCATCGAGGTCGGGCTCCATCCGGCCCATTCGCCCGACCGGGCGAGCCGCTCGCCCTCCGCCAGCCGTCGCGATACCGCCAGGATCAGCGCCATCGTCATGTCGGCCGTGTCCTCCGTGAGGACATCCGGCGTGTTGGTCACGGTGATGCCGCGCTTGTAGGCGGCCTCGACATCGATATTGTCCACGCCCGTGCCGTAATTGGCGATCAGGCGCAGCCGCTCGCCCGCATGGGCCAGCACCGAGCTGTCGATCCGATCGGTGACGGTCGGGACGAGCACGTCGCACCCCCTCACCGCCTCGATCAGCGTCGCCTTCGGCATCGGCGCGTCGGCGGTGTTCAGGCGCGCGTCGAACAGCTCCATCATCCGCGTCTCGATCACGTCCGGCAGCTTGCGGGTGACGATGACGGCCGGGCGGGTGCGTGGCATGAGGAGCCTCCTGCGGGGCTGGACGTGAGCGGAGCCACTAGCAGAAAGCAATGGGCGGCTCAAACCGTGGCGTCGTCAGCGAGAGGCTTCAAACAGTGGGCGGGCGCTTGTATAGGCTGATGCTTGCCGAGCCTGGGGGACCACTTTTCGTGATTTTCTCGAAGTCTGCTCTCGTGCGCCTCGTCCTGGTGCTGACGCTGGCCTTGCCGTCGGCGGGGTCGGCGCAGGAGGCACCTGCCAGAAGCGTCGGCCCGAGCGGCCTGCCCTTGCCCCGCTTCGCGTCCCTGGCCTCATCGGAGGTCAATGTCCGCACTGGCCCGACGACCGACCATCCGATCCGGTGGGTCTATGCACGGCATGGCCTGCCGGTCGAGATCGTCGAGGAATCGGAAGTGTGGCGCCGCATCATCGACCCGGACGGCGAGACCGGCTGGGTCCATTCGAGCCTGCTCTCGGTGCAGCGGACGGTGATCGTGACCGGCTCCGGCGTGCAGGATCTGCACCGTTCGGCAGCCGCGGACGGCCGGGTGATGGCGCGGCTGGAGCCGGGGGTGATCGCGAGCCTCGACCAATGCGAGGGCGGCTGGTGCCGTGTCGAGGTCGGCGATGAGCGCGGCTGGCTGCCGAAGGAGGCGATCTGGGGGGTCGGCCCCGGCGACTGAGCGGAGCCGCTGGCGTGTGCCCGGCCCGACCGAGCACACTCTGACGCGCTAGCTCGCGCTGCGGATCCGCACCACCACGTCGATGCGGTCGATCACCTTGCCGGGCGGCGGCTCGGGCAGAAGCGTGAACTGGATCGCGTTCTCCGGCACGTCGATGATCTCGCCGGTCGACTTGTCGAAGTAGTGATAGTGCGAGGTCGGGTTGGTGTCGAAGTAGCTCTGGCCGCTACCGGCAACCACCTCGATCATCAGCCCGGCGGCGGTGAACTGGTGCAGCGTGTTGTACACGGTCGCCAGCGACACCGGGATGCCTGCCGTGCGCGCCTCCTGGAACAGCTCTTCGGCCGTGACGTGCCGATGGCCGTTCTCGAGCAGCAGCTTGGCCAGCGCCACACGCTGACGGGTGGGCCGCAGGCCGCAATCCTTCAGGCGGCGGATGACGGACAGATTGGAACGGTTCGACATACTCGCGCTCGGACGGTCGGTGACGCGTGCTTGGACGCCCATACAGCACCGATTTGGTCCACTTTGGGCTGCGGGTCAAGCACCCGAGCCTCAATGGCCTGTGAGAATGCGACGCACCAGTTGCTTTACGGTCGGCACGAAGCCGTTGGCATAGAACGGATCTTCGCGGAACCGGTAGACATTGTGGCCTGCGAACATCAGTTGGTCGTCGAGCGGGGCGCCACGGCCGTGGGCGATCTCCTGCAGGGTCTTCTGGATGCAGAAGGAGCGCGGGTCGGCGATCTTGCCGGTGGTGTGCTCGCCATGGTCGGTCCAGTTGCTGAACCGGCAATGGCTGAGACAACCCATGCAGTCGGCCTGATCGCGGCGGATCTCGCGCGCCCTGGTCGGTGCCACGAACACCAGCGTCTCGTCGGGGGTGCGCATCGGCTGGGTGTAGCCCTCGGCAATCCAGCCCCGCACGCGCGCTTCGTCCTCGGCGGTCATGTAGACGCCGTGGCCCGAGCGACCATAGGCGAAGAACGCCTCGCGCCCGCTCGCCGGGTCCGAGGCCTCGGAGAACACCACCTGACGATCGGAGCGTTCCACGAGCTCGGTCAGAAAGCGGTTCTCGACCGCCGAGGAGTAGAACCCGGTCGGGCTGAACCGGTGCAGCAGCACGTCGCCGGGCAGCAGCTCCAGCAGCCGCTTCTTCCAGCTCTCGGGAATCGGGCTCTCCCGCGTGAGCAGCGGGCGCGTGCCGAACTGGAACGCCATCGGGCCGAGGTCGGGATTGCCGATCCAGTCCTTCCAGTCCTTCAGGTGCCAGACGCCGCCCGCCATCACGATCGGAACCTGATCCAGCCCGACCGACCGCATCAGGCGACGAAGCTCCAGGACGCGTGGGAACGGCGATTCCGCGGCGCGTGGGTCCTCGCTGTTGGACAGGCCGTTGTGCCCGCCCGCGAGCCAGGGGTCCTCATAGACGACCGCGCCCAGCCAATCCTGGAACTTGTGATAGGCGCGCTTCCACAAGGCGTTGAACGCCCGCCCGGAGGACACGATCGGATAGTAGTGGACGCCGTAGCGGGCGCAGATCTCGGCAAGCCGGTACGGCATGCCGGCGCCGCAGGTGACGCCGTGGATCAGGCCCTTGGCCCCGTCCAGGACGCCCTGCAGGACGCGCTCACATGAGCCCATCTCCCACAGGACGTTCATGTGGATGCGGCCCTCGCCCTGCCGGGTCTCGTGCGCCACCCGGGCCTGGCTGATGCCGCCCCTGATCGAGTAGGCGATCAGCTCCTCGTGCCGCTCGAGACGGTCGCGACCGCGGAACACGAGGGGGATGTACTCGCCATGGTCGTCGAGCGCGTCCGGATTGACGCCGGAGAAGGTCCCCACACCCCCGGCGGCCGCCCAGGCGCCAGCGGAACGGCCGCTGCTCACCGCGACGCCCTTGCCGCCCTCGATCAGAGGCCAGACCTCGAGGCCCGAGATCACCATGGGCTGCACGACGCTCATTGAACCGCTCCTCCCGCCTGCGC
>JBGAKU010000164.1:0-12656 GCA_044224255.1 Geminicoccaceae bacterium | reverse complement strand
GCACTACCGTTGCGCGCGAAGAAGGGTTGGCGTAGATAGTGATTACCGACGGTACTGAGATCGAGTTGAGGTGGGCGATAATACTGACCCGTTTCAGTGCAGCAGGTTGATGCCGATCATCTTGGGGCGCCCCGCGATGCATCCGCTATTGGCGACGGTCACCTGCACGCGAGCATTTTTATCGAAGGCGAGGAGCGCGGCCCTGTAGTAGGTGTCGTAACCGCGCTGAGGCTTGAGCGCGATGTAGCCGTCGGGAATGGGGCAGCCCCCCGGGTTGGCGTGCGGCTGCAGCGTCACGACGGCGAACGAATCCGAGTCCCAGCCGGTCCGGATCATGGTTACGTTGACCGGCCCGGTCATCGTTTGGGCCATAGCCGGGGCTGCAGCGAGGATCAGCGTCAAAGCTCCGAGAACACGTCGCATGTCTTCCTCCATGGTGATTCGGGCGTCGTCGGGATGACGAGAGGGACCCGGTTGCACGCGGAGGGCTCAAGCGCCGCCTCGCACTACCGTAGCGCGCGAGGAAGAGTTGGTGGCGCCGCGGGCGGGGTACTTCCAGGACGGTGCTCCACCCCTACACGAGTTGGTTTTACCCCTGATTCGGCGCGCCAAGCTGAACGGCGTTGATCCGCAAGCTTGGCTCACCGATGTGCTCGGCCGCATCGCCGACCACAAGATCGCCCGGATCGACGAGCTGCTGCCCTGGCGTTACGCTGCGGTCGCAGCGTAACTGGCCCTACGGTCAAGGCGCCAGGGCGGCGTAGCCGGATGGTCACATCCTTAGCGCAAGTCGGTTTGGCTCAAAGGTCGGCCGCCTGCGGGGTCCAAAGCCACCATAGTGCCACGGACATTCGTTTTGGCTTCTAGAATGACAACCTTGCAGGAAGTCGCTTGGTGGGGAGCTGTCGGTGGATTTTGGTTGTTCACGTTCGCTTGGAAGTTACAAAATGCACCTGGTGCCAGCGTTGCACCGCAACCCTTGAAGTCCTGGTCTAGAACACCGCTGAATTCGCCCACAAGCTGTTTCGTGATGAAGGTTATCGATGTACTACCCAAATTGACGACCTCGCACGCTACTCGTGTCTGTTGCTGCCCACCGAGGACCGGGCCGGAGAGCAATGTAGAGGCAGCCTGGGCGGTTCCGGCCATTCCGCACGTCAGGACAATCCCCGAAAGAACGAGCTTGCGCATTGATGCTTTGCATTCGCGCATTGTGTTCACCTGACTCGCCAGCTGTGATGTATTGCTGGTTGCGGATAGGTACAACATGGGTTCCTCTATCGGGGTTGCAAACGCGGCTTCGGCCCCTTTGCCATCGCAGGGAATGGCGGGCTCGCCCGGAAAGGTGTGCTCGAAAGGATAGCGTCGCATGACTTCCTCCATCATGATCCACGCGCCGTCGGGACGACGGCGGTTGCTCGATCGCAGGCGGAGGGCCAAGTCTCGAACGTGCCCGACACAGCCGCCGGACACATGGAGTCTTGTTTCTTCGCAGAGCAGACGTGTACGGATACTCAAGAATTGGCGTCCGGCGATCACGAGTGCTGGTATGATCGAGGACGGCCCGATTGCGCCGTACCGCTGTCGCGCTTGTTGGCAGACCAAGTCGGCTGCAGGCCTAAGCGTGCGGCCAAGGTGGCCGTATTGCAAACAAAACATATTTACTGTTATGATAAGGAGACGTGATCGACCGCCCGGCGACGAACCGATGCCGCGCAATCTCGACACCGTCCTCCTACGCAGCTTCGTGGTCGTTGCCGACACGGGTGGGACGACGCGGGCCGCCGCTATCCTGCACCTGACGCAGTCAGCGGTGAGTCAGCAGATCAAGCGGCTGGAGGAAAGTCTCGGCTGCGCCCTCTTTCGACGCGATCGTAAGCGCATGGTGCTGACCCAAGCGGGAGAGCAGCTGCTCGCGAAGGCGCAGCGCCTGCTCGCGGTCAACGACGAGATCTGGGCGACGTTGGCGGGTCCAGAGTCCAAGCGGGAGGTCCGGCTCGGCGTGCCGAACGACATGGCAGGTCCCTTCCTGCCTCAGGTCCTGCGTGTATTCGGCCGCGAACGGCCCGGCGTACGAATCGCGCTCAGGAACCTGAACTCTTGCCTGATCCGCCAGGCCTTGGCACAGGACGAGCTGGACCTGGGGCTGACCACGGAACTCGGCTGTGACGCCGGGGGGGAGACTCTGTTCGCCGACCCGCTGATCTGGGTGGGTGCCGCCATCGGGACCGCGTGGCAGCGCGACCCGCTACCGGTATTGCTGGGCGGCCCGACCTGCGCCTTCAGGGCTCCCGTGCTCGAGGCGCTGGCCAGGCAGGGTCGAGACTGGCAGCATCCCTGCGAGTGCGGCGACATGCTGCGCGAGATCGCAACGATCGAGGCCGATCTCGCAGTGGGTGCCTTCCTGCGCACGACCGTCCCGGCGGGCCTCGCCCCAGTCCCGCCGGAGGCGGCGCTCCCGGCACTGCCGGTCTTCAACGTCAACCTTTACGTTCGTCAGGGAAGCGCGGCCGCGGTCATCGAGGAGCTGGCCTTCCACATCAGGCGCTGGCTGCCGCTCCTGCCCCCGGTGGCGGCTTGACCGAGCGCGCCGCAAGCCTCAGCGGTCGGCGTCGAGATCCGGCCGCGTAGCCTCGATCAGCGCTCCAAGCATGCCGCAGCGCAGGCATCCAGGATCGCATCCGCGTCCAGCCTGTGCACACCATAGAGGTCGATCAGGTCCGCGGACTGGCCGAACCGGTCGACCCCCAGCGCCTTGACCCGATGGCCGAGCACGGCGCCGAGCCAGGACAGAGTGGTCGGATGACCGTCGAGCACGGTGACCAGGACCGCATCGGCGGCGAGAGCTGCCAGCAGTCCTGCCGCGACGCCGGCTCGCCCGCGCCGGCGCCAGTCGGCGTCGAGCAGGTCCGCCGAGGTCACCTGCAGCAGGCCGGCGCCAGGGATGTCCTCGCGGACCGCGGCCAGCGCCTCGAGCGCCTCGGGCGCCACGGCGCCGGTGCAGACGATCGCGAGCTCGGCGCCGCTCGAAGGCGGCATCAGCCAGTAGCCGCCCGACAGGATCGCGGCCTCCAGCTCGGGGCTCATCGCCCGCTGCGGCTGCGCGATCTGCCGCGTGGTGAGCCGCAGATAGACCGAGCCGCCGTCCCTGGCCTGCAGATGCTCGAACGCCCAGCGCATCACCACCGCCACCTCGTCGGCGTAGGCCGGCTCGAACGCGGTGAGGCCGGGCTGGCTGATCCCGATCAGCGGGCTGCCGATCGACTGGTGGGCGCCGCCCTCCGGCGCCAGCGTGATCCCCGAGGGAGTGGCCACCAGGAGGAAGCGGGCGTCCTGGTAGCAGGCATAGGTCAGGGCATCGAGGCCTCGGGCGATGAACGGGTCGTACAGCGTGCCCACCGGCAGGAGGCGGGCGCCGAACAGCTCGTGCGCGAGGCCGAGGCTCGCGAGGTTGAGGAACAGGTTGTTCTCGGCGATGCCGAGCTCGAGATGCTGGCCCTCCCGGCTCTCGCGCCAGGGCGTCGGCGAGAGCACCTGCTCTGCGCGGAAGACGTCCTCGTGGTCGCGCCGGCTGAACAGAGCGCGGCGGCCGACCCAGCCGCCGAGACTGGTCGAGACCGTGACGTCCGGCGAGGTCGTGACGATCCGCGCGGCCAGCGGCAGGTCGCTGCGGGCGAGCTCGCCCATGATCCGCCCGAACGCCTCCTGGGTTGAGCCGGTCTCCGTGCGCCGCCCCTGCGGCAGCGCGGCGGGCACGGGGACGGCCGGCGCATCGAAGCGCTCGGTCCGCCGCCGGAACGGCACCTGCGCCAGAAACGCCTCGAGCGCGTCCTTCGGCACGTCGAGGCCGGCGCGCGCCGACCATTCCTCGCCCTCCGGCACGCCATGGCCGGCCTGCAGGGCGGCCATCTGCTCGGCGTTCATGAGGCCGGCATGGTTGTCCTTGTGGCCCGCCAGCGGCAGGCCCCAGCCCTTGACCGTGTAGGCGATGAAGCAGTGCGGCCGGTCGTCCGCGACGCCGTGGAACGCGTCGAGCACCGCTTCGAGATCGTGCCCGCCGAGATTGGTCATCAGCGCCGCCAGGGCCGTGTCGTCATGGCCGTCGAGGAGCCCGCGGATGGCGGGGTTGCGGCCGAGATCGCTCTCCAGATGCGCCCGCCAGGCAGCCCCGCCCTTGAAGCAGAGCGCGGCGTAGAGATCGTTCGGGCAGGCGTCGATCCACTGCCGCAGCGCCTCGCCGCCGGGCCGGGCGAAGGCCGCCTGGAGCTTCTTGCCGTATTTGATCGTCACCACCCGCCAGCCGACCGTGGCGAAGAACTGCTCGATCTTGGCGAACAAGAGCTCGGGCACGACACGGTCGAGGCTCTGGCGGTTGTAGTCGATCACCCACCAGACATTGCGGACGTCGTGCTTCCAGCCCTCGAGCAGGGCCTCGTAGATGTTGCCCTCGTCGAGCTCGGCGTCGCCGACGATGGCGACCATCCGGCCGGGCGGCTCACGGCCGTCGGCGAGATCATGGAGGCGCACGAAGTCCTGGGTCAGCGAGGTGAACAGGGTCATCGCCGCGCCGAGGCCGACCGAGCCGGTCGAGAAGTCGACCCCGCTCTGGTCCTTGGTGCGCGAGGGGTAGGACTGCGCGCCGCCGAGTGCCCGGAAGCGCTGCAGCCGCTCGATCGGCTCGCGGCCGAGCAGATGCATGGCCGCATGATAGATCGGGCTGGCATGCGGCTTCACCGCGACCCGGTCGCCCGGGCGCAGCACGTCGAAATAGAGCGCCGTGATGATGCTCGCCACGGAGGCGCAGGAGGCCTGGTGACCGCCGACCTTGAGCTTGTCCCGGCTCGGGCGGAGGTGGTTGGCGTGGTGGATCGTCCAGCTTGCCAGCCACAGCAGCTTCTTCTCGATCGCCTGCAGCACCGCGAGGCGTTCCGCGCTGATCGTGCCCTGCGGGACCGCCGCTGCCAGTTCGCCCATGGTACCCTCCCGCACGCCGAGCCTGGCCCACATGCCGAGCCTGGAGCGTGCCGAGCCGCAATGTTAGGAGAGACCAGGGGTCAGCGGGAGACGCAAACGGTGATGGAGGAGCGGGTCGAGACGGTCTCGGGGGTCGCCGTCATGGCCGCCGCGCTGGAGACGGCGGCGGAGCTCACCGCGCGGGTGCGGGATGCGACCCGCGAGCTGCCGTTCGCCGTCGATCCGGCCAGCTTCCTCGTGGCGCTCGAGGGTCTCGCCCAGGACGAGCAGGACGGAGCGGAATGAGTGCCTCCGAGCTGCTCGCCTGGAGCCTTGCCGAGCTGGCACGCCGACTGCGCGCGGGGGAGGTGAGCAGCCGGGAGGCGACGACGGCCGTGCTGGAGGCCCTCGACGGCCGTGGCCGCGAGCTGGGCACCGTCGCACGCCTGGAGCCGGAGCGCGCGCTCGCGGCGGCGGGCGAGGCCGATGCGCGCCGTCTGCGCGGCGAGCCACTCGGGCCGCTGCACGGCGTGCCGCTCGCCCACAAGGACATGTTCTACCGGGCCGGCGAGCTTTCCGAGCTCGGCGCGGCGATGATGCGCGGCCATCGCCCGGACGAGACGGCCACGGTTCTGAGCCGTCTCGACGCTGCCGGTGCGATCGACGTCGGCCGGCTGAACATGGTCGAGTTCGCGCTCGGCATCACCGGCCACAACGACCATACCGGCCATCCGCGCAACCCGTGGAATCCGCGCTACATCACGGGTGGCTCGACCAGCGGAGGGGCCTCGGCCGTCGCGGCGCGGCTGCTTGCGGGCACGCTCGGGTCGGATACCGGCGGCTCGATCCGCTATCCGGCGGCCTGCTGTGGGCTGCTCGGGCTGAAGCCCACCTATGGCCGGGTCAGTCGCTTCGGCTGCATGCCCCTGTCGCACTCGCTCGATCATATCGGCCCCCTGGCCCGCAGTGCGGAGGACACCGCGCTGCTGCTCCAGGCGATCGCGGGCCACGATCCCCAGGATCCGACCACGAGCACGCGCCCGGTGCCGGACTACCGCGCCGGGCTCGATCGCGGCGTGGCGGGGCTGCGGCTCGCGGTGGCCGAGGGCGGGCTCGACACGCCGCTCGAGGCGGAGGTGGCGATCGCCGTCGCCGAGGCGGTCGACCGCCGCGGCCGGGCGGGGATGCCGGTCAGCCGGGTCGAGGTGCCCGCGTTCGCGCCGTTCAACGCCCTGCGCCGGATGATCATGCTGGTCGAGTGCGCCGCCCTGCACCGTGACCGGGTCGCGACCGCCCGCGAGCGCTACAATCCGCAGACCCTGTCGCGCATGGAGCCGGGCTTTCCGGTCTCGGCCGTGGACTATGCGCGGGCGTTGGGCGCGCGGGCCCCGCTGCTGCGGCGCTTCTGCGCGCAGGTGTTCGCCGGGGCGGACGTCCTCGCCCTGCCGACCTGTCCCGTGCCGACCCCGGGCATCCGCGAGACCGACACCGGCGGGGACGCGCGCTTCATGGCGGTGGCCAACCGGCTCGGGACCCTGGTCGGGCCGTTCAACCTGTTGGGCCTGCCGGCCCTCAACGTCCCGGCCGGGCTCGATCGCCGCGGCCTGCCGGTGGGGCTGCAGCTCGTCGCCCGCCCATTCGGGGAGGCGCTCCTGCTGCGCGTCGCCCGGGCGCTCGAGACCGCCGGCGGAGCGCTCTCGCCATCGGCGGCCGCCGCCAGACCCTGAGCGATGGCGGTCGGTGTCACGTCGGGCCGGGCTCACTCGGGTGAGCTGCGCGGGATCGGGCTCGCGCTGATGGCGGTGCTGCTGTTCGGCCTGATGGACGCTGCCAGCAAGTTCCTGGCGGCGCGCTACCCGATCACACAGATCGTCTGGCTGCGCTTCGTGTTCACGATCCCGCTGGCGCTTCTGCTGCTTCCGCCGCGGACTGCGCTCGCCCGGCTGCGGTCGGCCCGCCCATGGCTGCAGCTGGTCCGGTCGACCGTTCTCGTGGTCGAGATCGCGCTGGTGGTGTGGTGCTTCGGACGGATGCCGCTGGCCGACGTGCACAGCTTGCTGGCGCTCACCCCGCTCGCCGTGACCGCGCTGGCCGGTCCCTGCCTCGGGGAGCGGGTCGGGCCCTGGCGCTGGGCCGCCGTGGCCGTCGGCTTCGTCGGCGTGCTGGTCATCCTCCGGCCGGGTCTGGGCGTCACCCAGTCGGCGGCGCTGGTGGTCCTGGTCTGCGTGCTGCTCTACTCGGTCTATCAGATCCTCACCCGGATCGTCGGGCGGGTCGATTCGGCCGAGACCACGCTTTTGTGGCAGCTTCTGGTGGGTGCGGTGCTGCTCGGCCTCGTGGCGCCGCTCGTCTGGCGGATGCCGGAGCCACGGCACTGGCCCCTGTTCATCCTGGTCGCGGCACTCGGCGGGGTCGCGCATTGGGCGATGATTCGCGCGCTGCAGCTGGCACCGGCCGCCACCATCCAGCCCTTCACCTACACCCTGCTGATCTGGGCGGTGGTGATCGGCTGGCTCGCCTTCGGCGATCTGCCCGACCTCTGGACCTTCATCGGCGCCGGAGCCATTGTCGGCGCTGGCATCTTCACAGCATGGCGGGAGCATGGCTTGCGTGAGCGGGTCTGATTCGCTTTGCTTCAGGAACGCGACTCGACGCGTCAGCCGTGTGGGATTGCCCGATGCCGCCGACCCGAGCCAACGGTGAGCCGCTCACGGTGATCGCCGAGCTGCGCTTTGATCCGGCGCATCGCGAGGCGCTGCTCGAGCTGGCGCGCCAGCACGTCCGCAACACCCTCTCCGCCGAGCCTGGCTGCCTGCGCTTCGAGCTCGTCGCACCCAAGGAGGATCCGGGCACGCTGCTGTTCTGCGAGCAGTTCGTGGACGAGGCGGCCTTCGCGGCGCACCGGGCCTCACCGCATGCGGCCTGGTTCCGCGACGCGCGCGCCGGCTACGAGGTCGAGGCGACGGTGCGCGAGTTCCGGCCCGTGGCGCCCGCTTGGCCGGGTGCGGTCCTGTGCGTGCCACCCATCCTCAACAATCGGCGCGAGCTGCTGGCGGGGCTGGCGGCCGCCGGTGTCGAGATCCGCTGGAACGATCTCGGCCGCGTGCTGAGCGAGGGCGAGCTGATCGACCGGCTCGACGGGGTTGCGGCCACCATCGCCGGCCTGGAGCCCTACACCGAGCGCGTGTTCGCCTCGGCACCGAGCCTCAAGGTGGTGGCCAGGATGGGCGTCGGCCACGAGAACATCGACGTCGCGGCGGCGACGCGCCGCGGAGTCGCCGTGGCGATGGCGTTCGGCACCAATCACGATGCCGTGGCCGACCACGCCCTCGCCCTGATGGCGGCGGCGGCGCACCGGATCGCCGAGTACGACCGGCGCGTGCGGTCGGGGAGCTGGGGTTCCATGCTGCACGGGCGCCTGCACGGCACCACCGTGGGCATCGTCGGCTTCGGCCGGATCGGTCGGTCGGTTGCCAGGCGCTGCCTGGGCTTCAACATGGAGGTCCTGGTCGCCGATCCGGTCGCCGAGGCCGACACCGTGGCGCGCCTCGGCTACGCGCTGGTCGAGCTCGACGAGCTCCTGCGCCGGGCGGACTTCGTCACGCTGCACCTGCCGCTCCTGCCCGAGACCCGCCATCTGATCGACGCCCGCCGGCTGGCCCTCCTCAAGCCGTCCGCGATCCTGATCAACACCGCCCGCGGCGGCCTGATCGACGAGAGCGCGCTCCTGGAGGCCCTGCGGCAGGGGCGGATCGCTGGGGCCGGGCTCGACGTGTTCGAGACCGAGCCCTTGCCCGATGGCCCACTGCGCCAGCTCGATCAGGTGGTCCTGACCCCCCACGTCGCCGGGCTGAGTGCTGCGGCGGTGCAGGCCATGGCCCATCGCTGCTGCGACAGCATCCTCGCCGCCCTGCGCGGCCGCACTCCCGGGCCGGGACTGCTGCTCAATCCGGAGGTCCTGGCCGCCCGGGTTTGACAGGGAGTCTACCCGGGTGCTACCGGGCCGTTTCGGCGTGGGCCCGCCCCTTCCCACCGCCCAGCCAACCTGCCGCCGGAACGCATGTGCAGCTGATTCTCGACAAGGAGGGCACGAGGCGCCTGGTCCCGCTGCACGGGTCCGACGCATTCGAGGCCATGCGCCGCGCCGGCCGCCTTGCCGCCGAGACGCTCGACTTCATCACGCCCCATGTGGTGCCCGGGGTATCCACCGGCGAGCTGGACCGCCTGATCGACCGCTTCATGCGCGATCACGGCGCGACCTCGGCGACGCTCGGCTATCGCGGCTATCCCAAGAGCTGCTGCATCTCGGTTAACCATGTCGTCAATCATGGCATCCCGAGCGACGACAAGCGGCTGCGCGACGGCGACATCGCCAACATCGACGTCACCTGCATCCTCGACGGCTGGTACGGCGACACGAGCCGGATGTACGTTCTCGGCGACCGCGCCCCGGTCAAGGCGCTGAAGCTGATCGAGGTCACCTTCGAGGCGATGTGGGCGGGCATTCGGGCGGTCCGTCCGGGTGCTACCCTCGGGGATATCGGCCACGCGATCCAGACGCTCGCCGAGGGCAACCGGTTCTCGGTGGTCCGGGACTTCGTCGGCCACGGCCTCGGCCGCGTCTTCCACGACGCGCCCGAGGTCAAGCATTACGGCAATCCGGGCGAGGGGCTGGAGTTGCGGCCGGGCATGCTGTTCACGATCGAGCCGATGATCAACGCCGGCCGGCCGGAGGTGAAGATCCTCGGCGACGGCTGGACCACGGTCACCCGCGACCGTTCGCTCTCCGCCCAGTTCGAGCACACGGTGGGCGTGACCGAGGACGGGGTCGAGGTGTTCACCCTCTCGCCGAGCGGCTTTGACCGGCCGCCCTATCCGGTCGAGCCGGCTCGTGGGGGCTGAGGACGTTCTGTCTTTTGTGAGGCTGTCGGCATGCGGCGCTCTGCTCTTCTTGCCCTGACCATCCTCCTCGGTGCCGCGCCCGCGGCGCTGGCGGCGGATGCCAAGGACCAGTTCCAGGCCCATGGCCTGGGCCGGCTCACCTGCAAGCGGGTGATCGAGCTCTGCAAGACCAAGAAGGAGGACTGCCAGCTCGCCGTGCCGACCTGGTTCGAGGGCTACCTGACCGGGTTCAACGCGCTCTACAGCGACACCTACGACATCCTGCCCTGGCAGCCGGCGGCGCTGATCGCCGACTTCACCTTGAAGATCTGCGCCAAGAATCCCGACGCGCCGATGCTCGAGGTCGCCAACGCGGTGATCCGCGACCTGCTGATGCCGAACCGTATCAAGGCGCGGGCCGACCGTACCAGGATCGGCGAGGGCGACGACGCGTTGGCCCTCTATCGCGAGACTGTGCGGGCGACGCAGCAGCGCTTGGTCGATCTCGGCTTCCTCAAGGGCGGCGTCGACGGCTCGTTCGGGCCCGGCACCCGCAATGCCGTGGAGGCGTTCCAGAAGTCGGTCGGTCTGCAGGCGACCGGCACGCCCGACGTCCGCACCATGATCGCCCTGTTCTACAGCGGGCCGCAGGAGGGGGCGGGCGGGCAGCAGCCGCGCGCCCAACCTTCGGCGCCGGCGGCGGCACCGCAGGCTTCCGGCAGCACCTCCGCTCCGGGCAACCAGCCGCCGACGAAGCTCGACCTCAATCTCGCCCCGTCGCTCCAGTAGCGCGGGGTCTTTCGCGCTACATGCCTCCGATATAGTTCGGCCCGCCGCCGCCCTCGGGCGTCACCCAGTCGATGTTCTGGGTCGGGTCCTTGATGTCGCACGTCTTGCAGTGGACGCAGTTCTGCGCGTTGATCTGCAGCCGCTTGCTGCCGGCGCCGTCGTCGACGAACTCGTAGACCCCCGCCGGGCAGTATTGCTGCTCGGGGCCGCCATAGACCTTGAGGTTGATCCGCTCGGCGACGCTGGGGTCGCGCAGCCGGAGATGGACCGGCTGGTCCTCCTCGTGGTTGGTGTTGGAGAGGAACACCGAGGACAGGCGGTCGAAGGTGAGCTTGCCGTCGGGCCGGGGATAGGGGATCGGCGGGCAGCGGTCGGCTGGCTTGAGCGCCGCGTGGTCGGCGTGATGGGGCAGGGTCCAGGGCGCGCGCCCGCGCAGGACGTAGGTGTCGAGCGCGGCATAGGCCATCGCCGGCCACAGGCCCCAGTGGAAGGCGGGCCGGATGTTGCGGACCCGATAAAGCTCGTCCCAGAGCCAGGACTGGCGCAAGAGCTCGGGATAGCGGTCGAGCTCGGGCCGCTCGGCACCGCCGGCGAGCGCCTCGAACGCGGCCTCGGCCGCGACCATGCCCGACTTCATCGCCGTGTGCGTGCCCTTGATCTTGGGCACGTTGAGGAAGCCCGCCGTGTCGCCGATCAGGGCACCGCCCGGGAAGACGAGCTTGGGGATCGCCTGGAACCCGCCTTCGGACAGCGCCCTGGCGCCGTAGGCGATCCGGCGGCCGCCCTCGAGGAAGCGGCGGATCTCGGGGTGGGTCTTGTAGCGCTGCATCTCCTCGAACGGGGAGAGGTGCGGGTTCTCGTAGTCGAGCCCTACCACGAAGCCGAGCGAGACCAGGTTGTCGCCGAACATGTAGAGCCAGGAGCCGCCATAGGTGCGGCCGGTCACCGGCCAGCCGACCGTGTGCACCACCAGCCCCTTCTTGTGCTGGCCGGGCTCGATCTCCCACAGCTCCTTGACGCCCAGCCCGTAGGTCTGCGGCTGCACGCCGTCACGCAGCTTGAACGTCTCCATCGCGATCTTGCTGAGCGAGCCGCGGCAGCCCTCGGCCAGCAGGGTGAGTTTGGCGTGCAGCTCCATGCCCGGCTGGAAGTTCGGGCCTTCCTCGCCCGACTTGGTGACGCCCATGTTGCCGGTGGCGACACCGCGCACCCGGCCGTCCTCGTCGAGCAGCAGCTCGGCCGCGGCGAAGCCGGGGTAGACCTCCACGCCCAGCGCCTCGGCCTGCGCGCCGAGCCAGCGCACCACGTTGCCGAGGCTGACGATGAAGTTGCCCTCATTGTGCATCTGCGGCGGCGTGGGCAGGCGGTAGGCCTTGGTCTCGGTCAGATAGAGGAACCGGTCCTCGACCACGGGCGTGTCGATCGAGGCTTCCTGCCCGCGCCAGTCGGGGATCAGCTCGTCCAGCGCGCGCGGCTCGAGGCAGGCGCCGGAGAGGATGTGCGCGCCGACCTCCGAGCCCTTCTCGAGGACGCAGACCGAGATCTCGGCATCCTGCGCCGCGGCCAGTTGCTTGAGCCGGATCGCCGCGGCGAGGCCCGAGGGCCCGGCCCCGACGATCACGACGTCGTAGGCCATCGATTCGCGTTCCATGGGACTCTCCGGCGTCGGCGTCAGCAGGCTCGCGGCCTAGCATCTTGCCGCGTCCAGGTGAAGGATCGCGGCTGGGCGGGGTTCCCGGCCCGCGGCGCTTGCGCACGCGCTCTCGTCCGCAACGACGCCCCCTCGGCTCGGCGGCCGGATGTCGGACGGTCGCCACCGCCGGCCACGTGGCGGGCAGCCCCGACGCGGCGGATCCCGGCTCCCCGCCGGCTCGAGGCACCGACCGGGCGCGGGCCGGCATCCGCGCAAGATCCCTCCGCAGGTCGGCAACCTGCGGCGCTCGCTGCCCGCCACCATGATTCCCGACGACCCATCCCACGTCGCGGGGCGGTCGGCTCCGCATGTCGCTACCGGGCCAGATTGCCGTGTCGCC
>JBGAKU010000163.1:0-12885 GCA_044224255.1 Geminicoccaceae bacterium | reverse complement strand
ACGTCGCCTCGCTGCGACGCACGATGGCGAAGGAGCCACGGGTGACCGCGCTGACGCCGCTCCAGGCGGCGAGCAACACGAACTTCTCCCACAGCTCCCGCTCGATCTTCTCACTGAGGGCGACCTCGACCCCAGCGACGGTCAATGCGTGGCCGAGATCGGCCACGCGCTGATCGTGTCCGCCGGTGAGCGCGCCAATGACGAACCGCGCGAGGCGCGCCGGATGCCTGATCACGCCCGGAGCCTCGATCTGCACCGGAATGTGGGCCGCACCACCCGCGACCCGTTCCGACCCGAGCGTTCGTGCCAGGATCTGGACGCCGTCGATGCCGTTCTGGAACGTCACCACGCGCGTGTCCGGCCCCACCATCGGCAGCGCCGCCTGGAGCGCCGTGGCGCTGTCGTAGAGCTTCACCGTGAAGAGAAGCACGTCCACCGTGCCGACCTCTTGCGGATCGCCGGTCGCGACAGCGGGCCGTACCAAGGCATCGCCGAGCTCGCTGCGCAGCTGCAGCCCGCGTTCCCGGATGGCCTCGAGATGCGCGCCGCGCGCAATCAAGGCGACGTTCTCACCCGCGGCGACGAGGCGCGCGGCAAGATAGCCGCCGATCGCCCCGGCACCCATCACCCCGATCCGCATCGCCTCGCCCCACCTCAGGAATGGTCAAGCGCTCAATCTTAACCTAGACTGGAACCTTGTCCCAGACCAGGGCGGCGCCCTGCCCGCAGTGGTGCGTGACTGCTGGCTCAGACGACGCCAGGCTGATCGGTCTACGGGCGACCTGACGCCCGCCGCGAGGCTCGTCCATGAGCAACTCCACTGCTTATCCAGCCGCCAGGGCGGCCATCGAGAATTCTTCGTCGATACTTTTCCAGCGGCAATGGCGGGTCTACCGCAAGGTGCTCGACTGCGATCTGATGGAGCACTCGAAGGTGTATGGCTGCCTGCATCGCACCTTGTTGCAGGAGCTCTCCGGCCCGTTTCGTTTCCTCGACGTCGCGTGCGGCGATGCCAGCGCCAGCGTTGGCGCGCTTCGGGGCACATGCGTGACATCGTATCACGGCATCGACCTGTCCGGTCCCGCGCTGGCGATAGCGCGCGAGCAGGTGATGCTGCTGCCCTGCGCCGCCATCCTGGAGCAGGCCGACTTTGCGGAGGCGTTGGCGCGGCGGCGCGAGCAGGCGGATGTGATCTGGCTCGGCCAGTCGCTGCACCACCTCGACAGCGGCGGCAAGCTCGCGGTGATGCGCGACATCTGCCGCCTCCTCGATCAGCCCGGTCTGTTCCTGCTGTGGGAGCCGACCCGATACGACGAGGAGGACCGCGACGCTTGGCTGGTGCGATTCGAGACCCGCAGTAGCGCCTGGCTGCCTACCCTGTCGGTCGAGGAATGGGCGGCGATGGTGGACCATGTGCGGATCGCGGACTACCCGGAGACGGTCTCGGCCTGGCTGGCGATGGGCTGCGAGGCCGGCTTCGCCGAGGCCCGCGAGCTGCTGCAGGCTCCTTACGACCTGGGCCGGCTATACTGCTTCCGCAGTCAGCCGAGCTGAGCGTCTGATCCTTCGCGCGGCCCGAGTCAGGGTGCCGCGCCGTCGAGCACTGTTCCCCCCTCACTCAGGCAAGCGGTCTTTCTGGTCAGCACGCGACTACCCCGCAGCATGCAGTGGATCAGCGGCTCCGTCGGGCTGAACGTGCCGCGGGCGCTGGTGTTGCTGGGCTCGCCGAAGCGCCAGACGACCTGACCATCGATGTCGTAGATGTAGCACTCGCCGCTGTTCGACTCCCGACACAAACGCATCGCTGTCGAGATCGCGCCGATGCAGGAGGTGGTCGGGCAATAGCTGTAGAAGGCGCCGCCGTTCTGGCTGAGGACGAACGCGCCCGGGGCGAACCTGCTCTTGTATTCCTGATAGTGCGCCTGCGCCTTGGGCGATAGCTGGAGCGGCCCGCTGCCGATGTTCGAGTCGCAGCCGGCAGCCGCAGCACCGAGCGCCACGAGACCCAACGAGCGCAGAAGGTTCCTGCTCATCGCCGCATCCCCACACGACTATTATTTGCGATCAATAGGCCGGACGAACTACTCGGCAGGACTATCGCAGCCCCAGCCTCGCACCGCAACGGTTGAGCGTCATCGCTCGCCCCGGAACAGCCGCGCCCCGGCCCTTGCCGCCACCGGCTCAGCTTGACGCGTGTTCCCTGGAGGAGTTCAACACTTGGCATCCCGGCCCGATCGGCCGGTGAGCGGACTGGGCCGAGGATGACGGAACAGGGCAAGCGGCGGCTGCGCAGCCAGGACTGGTGGGACGACTACAAGGAGCCCGACATGACGGCGCTCTACCTGGAGCGCTATCTGAACTACGGGCTCACCCGCGAGGAGCTGCAGTCGGGCCGGCCGATCATCGGCATCGCGCAGACGGGCTCGGACCTGGCACCCTGCAACCGGCATCATCTCGAGCTCGCCAGCCGCGTGCGCGACGGCATCCGCGACGCCGGCGGCGTGCCGATCGAGTTCCCGGTCCACCCGATCCAGGAGACCGGCAAGCGGCCGACGGCGATGCTCGACCGGAACCTGCAGTACCTGTCGCTGGTCGAGGTCCTCTACGGCTACCCGATCGACGGCGTGGTGCTGACCACCGGCTGCGACAAGACCACCCCGGCCCTGATCATGGGTGCGGCCTCGGTCGACATCCCGGCGATCGTCCTGTCCGGCGGGCCGATGCTCAACGGCTACTACGGCGGCAAGCTCGCCGGCTCGGGCACGGTGGTCTGGCACGCGCGCCGGATGCTGGCCGCGGGCGAGATCGACGTCGACCAGTTCATGGAGATGACCTGCGCCTCCGCCCCATCCGTGGGCCACTGCAACACGATGGGCACGGCCTCGTCGATGAACGCGATGGCCGAGGCGCTCGGCATGTCGCTGACCGGCTGCGCCGCCATCCCCGGCCCCTATCGCGAGCGCGGCCAGATGGCCTACGCCACCGGCAAGCGGGCGGTGGAGATGGTCTGGGAGGACCTGCGGCCGTCGAAGATCCTGACCCGCAAGGCGTTCGAGAACGCGATCTTCGCCGCCGCCGCCGCGGGCGTCTCGACCAACTGCCCGCCGCATGTCATCGCGATCGCGCGCCACATCGGCGTCGAGCTCGACGTCAAGGACTGGGAGATGGGGCACGACATCCCGCTCCTGGTGAACATGCAGCCGGCCGGCGAGTATCTGGGCGAGGAGTTCCATCGCGCGGGCGGCGTGCCGGCGGTGATCAAGGAGCTGCTCAAGGTCGGCCGGTTCCACGGCGACGCCCTGACCGTCACCGGCCGGACCATGGCCGAAAACCACGAGAAGGTGCCGTTCTCGCCCGACCGCCGCGTCATCCGGCCCTACGAGGACCCGCTGATGCCGGAGGCGGGCTTCGTCATCATCAGCGGCAACATCTTCGATTCGGCGGTGATGAAGACCTCGGTGGTCACCGACGAGTTCCGCCGGCGTTATCTCGAGCATCCGGATCACCCCGGCGAGTTCGAGGGCCGGGCGATCGTGTTCGAGGGTCCCGAGGACTATCACCACCGGATCGACGACCCCTCGCTCGACATCGACGAGGACTGCTTCCTGTTCATCCGGAACTGCGGCCCGGTCGGCTATCCCGGTGCCGCCGAGGTGGTGAACATGCGCCCGCCGGCCAAGCTGATCGAGAAGGGCATCAAGGCCTTGCCGACGATCGGCGACGGCCGCCAGAGCGGCACCTCGGAGAGCCCCTCGATCCTCAACGCCTCGCCCGAGGCCGCGATCGGCGGCAATCTCGCCATCCTGCGCACCGGCGACCGGGTCAGGCTGGACCTGCCCAACCGCAAGCTCGACGTGGTGATCTCGGCCGAGGAGATCGCGCAGCGCCAAGCCGAGCTGAAGCGGCATCCGCCCAAGATCCCACCGAGCCAGACCCCCTGGCAGGAGATCTACCGCAGCATGGTCGGCCAGCTCTCGACCGGCGCCTGCCTGGAGCCCGCGGTGCTGCACCTCAAGATCGTCGAGCAGTACGGCAGCCCGCGGCGCAACCACTGAGACACATCATCCTGCTGGCGCTGGCCCTGCTCGCAGGCCCGGCGCTCGGCGAGGACGTCGCCGCCGAGTGGCAGCGCGTCAGCGAGCAAGGGGTCGCCAGCGCCAACGCCGGCGACCTCGCCGCCGCGGAGCGCGACTTCCGGGCAGCGCTGACACTGGCCGAGGAGCTGCCCGAGGGTGACCCGCGCCGTGCTACCACCGCGAACAATCTCGGCTTCGTCCTGCACGCCCAGGGCCGCACGCGCGAGGCGCTGCCCTACTACACCGACGCGCTCGCGATCCGCGACGCGACGCTCGGCCCGACCCATCCGGCGACGGCACAGAGCCTGAACAATCTCGCCGAGGCGCTGCGCGGCGAGGGCCAGCGCGAGGAAGCCGAGCGGCTGCATCGCCGGGCGATCGAGATCCGCCGCACGCGGCTGCCGGCCGACCATCCCGACCTTGCCGAGAGCCTGAACAATCTAGGCGTGCTGCTGACCGAGGAGCGCCGCTTCGCGGAGGCCCAGGCACTGTTCGACGAGGCGCTGGCGATCCGTATCAGGGCGTTGGGGGAGCATCACGCCGCCGTCGCCGAGGTCCAGGGCAATCTGGGTGCGCTTGCCTTCGCGCAGGGCGATCTGCCCCAGGCCGAGGCCCGCTATCGCGAGGTGGTCGCCTCCGAGGAGGCTTCCCGCGACCCGAACGATCCCGAGATCGCGGTGGCGCTGGCCAACCTTGCGCAGATCCTGGTCGCGTCGGGCCAAGCGCAGGAGGCCGTCGCGCCGCTCGAGCGCGCGCTGGCGATCCGGGCCGCGAGCCTGGGCACCGACCGGCTGGAGACCGCGCAGTCGCGCCACACGCTCGCCATCGCCCTGGCGCTCGCCGGCGACGACGCCCGGGCGGAGCCGCTGCTGCGCGAGGCGCTGGCCACGCGCGAGCGGCTGCTGGGCAAGGAATCGCCGGAGCTCGCGCCGAACCTCGCCGATCTCGCCGACCTTCTGCAACGGAAGGGCGAGTACGATGCGGCGCTGCCGCTGCTCGAACGGGCCCTGGCGATCGAGCAGGCGAGCTATGGCCCGAACGATCCGCGCCTCGCGGTCACCCTCAACAATCTCGCCCTACTGCAAGGCGACCGCGGCGCCTGGCGTACCGCCGAGCCGCTGCTCGCGCGCGCGGCCGCGCTCGAGGAACGGGCGTTCGGGCCGGATGGTGCCGAGCTGATCACGACGCTACAGAACCGCGCCGGCGTGCTGGAACGGCTGGACCGGCGGGAGGAGGCGGCGGCTCTACGCCAGCGGGCCAAGGCGATCGAGCTGGCGAACCGAGCGTCCGCCGCGAGCGCAGACGGGCAGTGAGCGCCCCGCGGCGCCGGTCAGACAGCCACGGCCCGGCGCGGGATCAGCGCCCAGTAGTCGAAGTCGAGCAGGACCTCCGGCAGGTAGCGCCCCGCCTCGTCCTTGAGCGGGAAGTCGTGGCACGGGCGGTCCTTGGCCGCGACCAGCCGCAGGCGCAGGGCGCCGACATCCTCCCGGCCCGGCAGGCGGGCCACGTCCAGCACTTCGGACCAGGCGTAGACCGTGTCGCCGGCGCGGCACGGATTGACGTGGCTGCCACCGTTGATGGCGAGGATGTGCAGGCAGTTGCCCAGCCCGTTGAACGACAGCGCGCGGGCGAGCGAGATGACCACGCCGCCATAGACGATGCAGGCGCCGAGGCGGCCCTGCCGCTCGGCATGATCGTTGAAATGGACCCGGGCACCGTTGTGGTAGAGCCGGGTGGCGGACCGGTGCTCGCTCTCCATCACCCCCATGCCGTCGACATGGTCGATCTTCTCGCCGACGACATAGTCCTCGAGAAAGTAGGGCGAGCCGGTCTCGGCCGAATCCACCCTGGTCGCGCGCAGACCGCTCGGAATCACCAGCCGGTCGGCAGCGACTGCGGCCGGCAGCTCCGGCACGATGGGCTCGGGTGCGGGGGAGCCCGGATCGCGCTTGCGGACCATCACCCAGCGGACATAGTCGACCACCGGGGAGCCGTCGTCCTTCCAGCCGCGGCTGTGGACCCAGACGATGCCGGTCTGGCGGCTGGAGGTCTCCTTCAGCCCGATGACCCGCGAGCTGGCATGGATGGTGTCGCCGGGATAGACCAGACCGAGGAAGCGTCCATCAGCATAGCCGAGATTGGCGATGGCGTTGAGGGAGACGTCGGCGACGGTCTTGCCGAAGACGAGATGGAACGCGAGCAGATCCTCGAGCGGCGCGCCTCTCAGCCCGTTCGAGCGCGCGAACGGGTCGGAGCAGTGCTGCAGGAACCGCGAGCCCGTGAGCGCCAGATAGAGCGCCGCGTCGCCCGTGGTGACGGTGCGGGGCGTCGCATGGCGGATCTCCTGGCCGACCTGAAAATCCTCGAAGAAGTTGCCGGTGGCGGTCTTGCTCATCTCGCTCCGTACCGCGTCGATGCTGCGCTGCGGCTGCGCTAGGCGGACCAACGTGCCGGGTATAGGCGACCGATTGGCGCAACGGGGCGCCCGGTCACGGCTCGGCTGGACCCTGCCCCTGCTGATGACGCTCGGCGGCTGCGGCAGCGTCGACGTGGACCGCCTCGGCATTTGCCGGCAGGCGCTGCAGGCCCTGCAGCCCGGCGCCGTCGCGCTCGGACACCTTGCCGGCTCGGACGACAGCATCACGCTGCGCTATCGCCGCGGCGGCCGCGAGGAGGAGATCGTCTGCGGCTTCAGACCGAGAGGGCTGCAGAGCGACGGCCGCAGCCTGACGCGGGTCGTGACCCGAGAGGACGGCGAGCTCTCGCCGACCGTGCTGTTCTTGCTGAACCATTTCGGTCTCCGCGTCGCCCAGGACGAGGCGCTGCCGCGGCTCGGCTGGTGGGGCTATCTTTTCCAGCAGCTCGCGAACGCGCTGGCGCCCTCGGCGATCTACGCGCTGCTGGCCGCCGGCTATGCCGTGATCTACGGCATCACCGGCCGGATCAATCTCGCCTTCGGCGAGTTCGCGACGGTGGGCTCGTTCGCCGCCCTGTCGGGTATCCTGCTCGGTGCCATGACCATGCATGCGGCGCCGCTGCTGGCGCTGGCGGGTCTCGGCCTGGCCGCGGTCACGGGCGCAGCGCTTGGGCAGACCTTGTGGATCCTGGTGTTCGCCCCGCTCCATCGCCGCAGCTCACAGGCGCTCCTGATCGCCACGATCGGCCTCGCGATCGCATTGGCGGAAGGGCTTCGCCTCCTCGCCGGCTCACGCCTGCGCTGGCTCCAACCGTTCTATACCGTCCCGTTCCACCTCGGGCCGGTCACCCTCAGTGCCAGCCAGCTCGCCCTTGCCGCCTTGGCGGTGGCGGCGGTCGCCATGGTCAGCCTGACGATTCGGCGCACCAGATTCGGGCGGGCCTATCGCGCCGTGTCCGACGATCCCGGGGCGGCGGCACTGATGGGCGTGAACATCGACCGGACGATCGCGCAGGCCTGCGTGCTGGGTAGCATGCTCGCCGGCGTCGCTGGCTTCGTGATCGCGACCCATTATGGCGTGGTCAGCTTCGCGATGGGCACCATGCTCGGCCTGAAGGCCCTGACGGCCGCCGTGCTCGGCGGCATCGGCTCGATCCCTGGCGCCGCCCTCGGCGGCCTGCTGATCGGGCTGCTCGAGGGCCTGTGGGCCGGCTACCTGCCCGGCACCTACCGGGACGTGGCGGTGTTCGTCGCGCTTGCCGCGATGCTGACCCTGCGGCCCGACGGGCTGCTCGGCACGACGCAGACCAGCCAGCAGCTGCCGCGCTCGGGCCAGGGCTGAGCGCTTCGATCCGGGAGAGTTCGGGCGAATTTCCTGCACCTCCGGTTGTCGCAAACCGCAATTTGGTTTAATGTTGACACCACGCCTCAACCGAGCCGATGGCTTCATGCTTCTCGCCGCACATCAGTCGATCTGGCTTCCACAGCGTTCCCGCCATGGCCGGCGCGCCATCGTGCGGGCGCTCGGCTGCTTGGTCCCGTCAGCCTTGGGCGGCCAGCTTCCGGGCCTCGGCAAGCTCGATCTGGCGCCGATTCGGCGGAGCCGACCCATCGGCGGCAGCGTGATCGCGGTGCATCCGGGAATGCAGGCGTCCAGCGCGGAACGTCTGCGGCGTCGGCTGATCGGCTGGAGCGGCACGCCGCATGGGCGGACCATCCTGGACGGCTTGGCCCGGCCCCGGGTCCGCAGTGCGGAGGACGGAGACTTCGAGCCTGTGCGCGCGATGCGTGTCCGCCTGCGGGCCATGGATTCGGGCTGAGCCGATGACGGCGCGAATCAGCCTGCCGACCGTGCCGCTGCGGATGCGGATCGCGCTGTCGATCCTGATCCTCGGCACCGGGCTGCTCGGCGGGACCCTCTTCCTCAGCCTGCGGCATTCCCTCGACACCACGCGCGCCGCCGCGGCGATCGCCGATCACGAGACCACGGCTCTCCTGTCCGACATGAGCCGGATCGCGCTGCTCACGGACGAGTGGGGTGCGCTGCAGGCGTTCATCGATGCGCTCGATCAGCGCTCGCGCATCCGCTACGTCGCCGTCAGCGACCCGTCGCAGCGGATCAGGGCGTCGACCGATCCGGCGCAGATCGGCGCGCGCCTGGACGCGTCTATGGCCAGGGAGCGCGGCCTTCGCGAGATCGCGAGCGGAGGGTATCGGTTCGGCTGGCTCGAGGTACGCTACTCGGACGACGGCCTGGTCGCCGCGCACCAGGAGGCCTATCGCATCGGGCTTGGCCTCGCCATCGCCGGCATCCTGATCAGCGCGCTGCTCGGCTGGATGGTGGGCCACCTGCTGACACATCGCCTCAGCCGGCTTGCGGCCGTCGCCGATGCGGTGAGCGGCGGCGACTTCACCGTCCGGGCGCGGCTCTCCGGTCGCGACGAGGTCGCCCGGGTGGGCCGCGCCTTCGACGAGATGGTCCAGCGCATCGCCCGGAACGTGGAGGCGATCAGGCTCGATCGCGACCGGCTAAGCCTTCCGACCGAGTGCATGGACGAGGGCTTCGCGGTCTGGGACGAGGATGATCGGCTCGTCCAGTGCAATCGCCGGTTCGAGACCTTCCTCGGCAGCTCGGGGGCTGCGATCGAGCTGGGCATGAGCTACGATGACTTCCTGGGCGGGCCCTTCCGCAAATCCGTCGCCGACAGTCAAGAGGCATGGGACGAGCGGATCGCGCGCATCCGCCGCCAGCACCGTAACGTTGTCATCGGAGAACCGGAGTTCGGGCTGCGCGACGGGCGTTGGCTGCGGGTGAGCAAGTCCCAGCTGCCCGATCGCTCCGTTCTGGCGCTCTACACGGATATCACCGAGACCAAGACCCGCGAGCTGGCGCTTCGCGACAGCGAGCAGCGGCTCCGCTCGATCATGGATTCGGTGGCCGAGGGCATCGTGGTCCTGGACGCGTCGGGACGGGTGCAGGTGGCCAACCCGAGCGCCGCGGCGATTTTCGGCTATCAGCCGGACGAACTGATGGACCGGCCGGTCGCGGAGCTGCTCCAGGCTGCCGGCGGCATCTCCGCCCCGACCTACCGCCGCGAGACCGAGGGCCGGCGTCGCGACGGCCAGGGCTTTCCGGCGGAGGTGACAGTGGGCGTGCTGTCCGCGGCGACGGGCACGCGGATCGTCACCATCCGTGACGTGACTGCGCAGAAGGCGGATCGCGACCGCATGCTGCTGCAGGCGACCCACGATGCGCTCACCGGCCTGCCGAACCGGCGGCTGTTCGACGATCGCCTGGAGATGACGCTGCGCCGCGCGGCAAGGGCCGGGGAGCTGGTCGCGGTCGCCTTCCTCGACGTCGACCGCTTCAAGGCGATCAACGACAGCCTGGGGCACGGCCTGGGCGACCGGCTGCTGCAGGTGCTGAGCGCCCGCTTCCAGGCCAGCCTGCGCGACAGCGACACGGTCGCCCGGATGGGAGGCGACGAGTTCATCTTCATCCTCCCTGGCCTGCAGCGGCAAGAGGACGCGACGGCCCCGGCGCAGAAGCTGCTCGAGGCGATGCGCGAGCCGGTGCGGCTGGACGGCCACGAGCTGTGCGTCACCGCCAGCATCGGGATCGCCGTCTTCCCGGCGCACGGCGGGGACCGCGACCTCCTGCTGCGGCACGCGGATGCCGCGCTCTACCGCGCCAAGGCCCGCGGGCGGAATCGCTTCGAGCCGTTCGAGCCGGAGCTCGCCGCGCAGACCGCCGCCCGGGTCGAGCTCGAGCGCGACCTGCGTCGCGCCCTGGCGTGCGGCGAGCTGGGCCTAGTCTACCAGCCGCAGGTCAATCTGCGCACCGGCCGCATCGTCGGCGTCGAGGCGCTGATGCGCTGGCACCATCCGCGCCTCGGCCTGGTGCCGCCGAGCAGCTTCATTCCGATCGCCGAGGAGAGCGGCCTGATCTCGGCGCTGGGCGCATGGGCGCTGCGCGATGCCTGCCTCGCCATGCTAGCCTGGGATGGCTCCGGCCGCGGACCCCAGCGCGTCGCCGTGAACGTCTCGGTGTGCCAGCTCCAGCACGACGACCTCGCGCACATCGTCTCACGCGTGCTGGCCGAGACCGGTCTCGCAGCGGGCCGTCTCGAGCTCGAGCTGACCGAGGCGGCGCTCCTGCACGAGGATGAGAGGGTCGCCGAGACCCTGGCCCGTTTGCGCGCGCTCGGCGTCGGGCTCGCACTGGACGACTTCGGCACGGGCTACTCGTCCCTGAGCCGCCTGCGCCAGCACCCGATCCAGCGGTTGAAGCTGGACCGCTCGTTCGTGCGCGGGATCATGAGCAACCGCAGCGACGCGACCGTGGCCCAGGCGATCATCGATCTCGCCCGCGAGCTTGCCCTGACGGTCGTCGCCGATGGCGTGGAGACGGCCGAGCAGATGGTCGTGCTGCGCGGCCTCGGCTGCGAGGAAGCTCAGGGCTTCCTGATCGGCCGCCCGCTGCCCGCGCGCGAGGTCGCGGGCATGCTCCGGGAGGCCGCCTGACTCAGGCGGCGCGGGCCCCGATCATCTCGGCGAGCGCCACCACCCGCCGCGCCTCGAGCACGTGCAGGTTCTCGATCAGCTTGCCGTCCACCACCACCACGCCCTTGCCGGCGGCACGCGCCTCGTCGTAGGCGGCGATGATCCGCCGCGCCCAGTCGACCTCGGCCGGCGACGGGCCGAAAGCGGCGTTGGCGGGTGCTATCTGCTTGGGGTGGATCAGGGTCTTGCCCTCGAAGCCGAGCTCGCGGCCCTGGCGGCAGGCCTCGGCGAAGCCCTGCTCGTCGTCGAGATCGAGATGCACGCCGTCGAGGATCGCGATCCGGGCCGCGCGCGCGGCGAGCAGGCTGATCGCCAGCGAGGCCAGCATCGGCAGCCGGCTCGGGGTATGATGGGCGTGCAGGTCCTTGGTCAGGTCGGAGGTGCCCATGACCAGGCACTGGACCCGCTCGGTGTCGGCGATCTCCTCGACCCGCAGGATGCCGCGCGGGGTCTCGATCATGCACCAGATCGCGAGATCGGCCGGGGCACCGGCGAGATCGAGCACGTGCAATGCGCGGCGGACCGTGTCCGCGCCCTCGACCTTGGGCAGCAAGATGGCGTTGGCGCCGGCGCGGGCCATGGCGACGAGGTCGGCGTGGCCCCAGGGGGTGTCGAGACCGTTCACTCGCACGACCAGCTCGCGCCACGCATAGGCGTCACGCTCCTGCAGCACCTTGGCGATCTCATGCCGGCCATCGCGCTTCGCGTCGGGCGAGACGGCGTCCTCGAGATCGAGGATCAGGCCGTCGGCCGGCAGCGACCGGCCCTTCTCGAGGGCACGGGCGTTGGAACCGGGCATGTAGAGCACGCTGCGGCGCGGGCGCACGGTCGAGGACATGAAAAGGTCTCCGGTGCTTGCTGGCGGGCACCCTATAGCGGGATCGGCCGGAGGAGTAGAACGGGCGACAGAGTGCCGCTCAGCCCGCAGCCGCCGGCCCGGTGCAAAGCGCGATCAGCCAACAGAGGACGAACAGGACAAGGATCGTCGCCAACATCGGGACGGCTGTGCCATCATAGAAGGCGGCGACGATCCCGCCGATCAGAGCGGGCACCACCGTCTGGCCGAAGCCGAGCGCCGCGGCGGCAGCACCGGCATGGGTCGCGTGCGGTCCCAGGGCAAGGGTGGTGCCGTTCGCCGCGACCACGCCGAAGGCGATGAAGAACAGCCCGATGGCCAGGACCAGGGCCCAGACCCCGCCGATGCCGGTGACTGCGGCGCCGAGAGCGAGCGCCGCGGCCAGGATCGCCGCGATCAGCGCCCGGTGGATCAGCCGCACCAGCGACACGCCGCGCACGAGACGGGAATTGAGCAGGTTGCCGACCGACGAGCAGAGTGCCACCAGTGCGAAGGCTCCGCCGAACTCCGAGGCCGTCATCCCGTAGCCCTCCATCAGCACGGCCGAGGAGTTGGTCAGGTAGACGGTGAGCGTGCCGAACACGCACACGACTATCACCGCCCAGGCCCGGCTGCGCGGGTCACGGAACACGGCCCCGAAGGCGCGCAGCAACGGGCCGATGCCCAGGGCATGGGGATTCCGGATCTTCAGGCTCTCCTCGAGGAACAGCGCCACGAGCACCAGCATCACGAGCCCGTAGACGGTGAGAAAGCCGTAGATCCAGCGCCAGGAGGCGACGCTGAGGATCAAAGCACCGATCGTCGGTGCCACGACTGGTGCTGTGATGAAGGCAGCCATCACCAGCGACAGCATCCGCGCCATGCGCGGGCCGTCGAACAGGTCGCGGATGATCGCCCGCCCGAGGACGGAGCCGGCGCCGGCGCCGATGCCCTGGACCGAGCGCAGGGCCAGCAGGGTCGCCATGTCCGGCGCC
>JBGAKU010000162.1:0-12976 GCA_044224255.1 Geminicoccaceae bacterium | reverse complement strand
TGCCCTCCAGGGCATTGGCGATCGCCAGCATCCGCAGCGCCGCCCGCCGATTCGGCTCCTGCCGCGCCTGACGGCGTGACGCCGATCGAGGGCCGCCAGACCCGGCAGCACCGCCATCAGACGGTGTCCGCCGGGGAGCCGGCGGCACGCGGGTCGGGCGGCATGCCGGCGCTATCCTTCGTTCGGGATCTTGAGCTGGTGGCCGCACGCCTTGCAGTACACCGCATCGACGTCGTGCTCGAGCAGCGCGCAGCGCGGACAGGGAAACTCGACCTTGCGCGGCCGGAACACGGCGCTGACGAGGTTCAAGAACAGGGAGATCCCGAAGATCATCACCAGCGTGGCCAGCAGGCGGCCATACTTGCCCTCGAGGGTGATGTCGCCGAACCCGGTCGTGGTCAATGTAGCGATCGTGAAATAGAGCGCGTCGAGATAGTCGTCGATGTCCGGATTGATCGTGCGCTGCTGCACATAGACGGCGGCGCTGACCAGGAAGATGAACACCCCGAGGTTCACCGAGGCCCGGATCACCCGCAGATTCCTGTGCACGAACGGCACCTCGGCCTCGAGCACCAGCAGCACGTTGTAGGAGCGGACGAGCCGTACGGCGCGCAGCAGGCGCAGAAAGCCGAGATTGGGTGCCAGCGCGGGCAGCAGGAGCGAGACGAGGACGACGAGATCGATGATGGCGAGCGGCTGGCGCAGATACTGCAGCGGGCGCGGCGAGATGTAGCAGCGCGCCGCGAAGTCCGACCCGAGCCCCAGCGCGATCACGACGTCGGTGGCGAGGATCCACTCGGAATAGGGGAGGAAGGTGCTGACCAGAAAGAAGGTGACGGTCAGCAGATCGAAGGTCAGCAGAGCGAGCTGGAACCGTGTCGCGCGCCGGTCGCCGCCGAAATAGAGCTCGCGCAGCAGTCCGCGCAGGGAGAATGGCATCGGCGCGTCGCCGGACTCGCTGCTGGCGGGATCGGATGCGTTCATGCTCGTCTGACGCCTCGTCGCCCGCCTTCCAGCTAACGACGCGCCGGCGCGCCCCGCAAGCGGAACGATCCGCGGCGGGGCAGGACCGCCAGGTCAGACGTTGAAGTACCGCGCCTGCGGATGGTGCAGCACGATGGCGCTGGTGCTCTGCTCCGGCCAGAGCTGGTCGCCCTCGGACAGCTCGATGCCGATTCGGTCCGCGCCGAGCAACGCCAGGAGTGCCGCCTGATCGGCGAGGTTCGGGCAGGCCGGGTAGCCGAAGCTGTAGCGCGAGCCGCGATAGCCCTGCTTGAGCAGCTCACGCATGTCGCGCGCGTCGTGATGGCCGAAGCCGAGCTCGGCGCGGATCCGGCCGTGGACATATTCCGCCAGCGCCTCGGCCAGCTCGACGCCCAGCCCGTGCAGGCGGACATAGTCCTGGTAGCGGTCGGCGGCGAACCACTCCCTGGCCACCTCCGAGGCCCGCTGGCCCACGGTCACGACCTGCAGCCCGAGCACGTCGCGCTCCGCCTCGTCGACGTCGCGCAGGAAGTCGGCGACGCAAAGGCCGCCTTCCTTGGCCTGGCGCGGCAGGGCGAAGCGCGCGATCTCGCGGCTGCCGCTCTCGTCGAACAGGACGATCGCGTTCGCCTCGCCGGCGGCCTTGAAGTAGCCATAGGCGGCCTGGGGTGCGAACACCTGCTCCGCCTCGGCCGCGGCGACGAGGCTGGCCAGCACGGGGCGCAGCTCCTTGGCGGCCCAGTCGAGGAATTCGCCCAGCCGCCGGCCCTGCTTCTCGTAGCCCCAGTGGAATTGATAGAGCATCTGCTCGTTGAGGTAGGGCAGGAGTGCTTTGACCGGCACCTGCTCGATCGTGCGGGCACCCCAGAACGGCGGCGTCGGCACCTCGACGCCGCGGCTCAGCTCGTGCCGCTTGAGGCGGATCTCGTCGACGTCGACCGGGCGCAGCAAGGGCGCGGCGTTGCCGTTGGCGTAGGCCAGGGTGCGCGGCTTCTTGGCACTGCGTTGCGCTGCCTTGGCGACCCGCTCGGCAACATAGGCCGGGAACTGGCCGCCCACGGCCTTGTCCATCAGCAATAGCCCGTCGAAGGCGTCGCGGGCATAGGCCACCGGCCCCTCGCCATAGGCCTTCCAGCAATCGTCCTCGACATAGGCGCGGGTCAGCGCCGCGCCACCCAGGAGAACCGGGACATCGAGACCCTGACGGCGCATCTCCTCCAGATTCTCGCGCATGATCACGGTCGACTTGACCAGCAGGCCGGACATGCCGACCGCGTCGGCGCGGTGCTCGTTTGCCGCCTCGAGAATGGCCGTGAGTGGCTGCTTGATGCCGAGATTGACCACCCGGTAGCCGTTGTTGGTCAGGATGATGTCGACAAGGTTCTTGCCGATGTCGTGCACGTCGCCCTTGACCGTGGCGAGCACGATCGTGCCCTTCTCCTGGCCCTCGACGCGCTCCATCAAGGGCTCGAGATAGGCCACGGCCTTCTTCATGGTCTCGGCGGACTGCAGCACGAAGGGAAGCTGCATCTTGCCGGCGCCGAACAGCTCGCCCACGGTCTTCATGCCGTCGAGCAGGATGTCGTTGATCACGGCCAGCGGCGCATAGCGCTGCAGCGCCTCGTCGAGCTCGGCCTCGAGCCCCTGCTTGTCGCCGTCGACGATCCGCAGCTTGAGGCGCTCCTCGACGCTCTCGGGCCGCTCTCGCGCCGCACCGGCATCGGCCTTGCGGTCGGCGAACAGGGCGATGAACGCCTGCAGCGGGTCGTAGCCCTCGGCTCGCCGGTCGAAGATCAGGTCCTCGGCCGCCTTCACCTCCTCGGGCGGGATCTTGTGCAGCGGGATGATCTTGCTGCTGTGGACGATGGCACCGGTGAGCCCCCGCCGCAGGGCATGGTCGAGCATCACCGAGTTCAGCACGTGGCGCGCGGCCGGGTTGAGACCGAACGAGACGTTGGACAGGCCCAGGATGAGCTGCAGCTCGGGGAACTCGGCGCGCAGGTCCGCGATCGCCTCCAGCGTCCACAAGGCCAGCTTGCGGTCGTCCTCGTTGCCGGTGCAGATCGTGAAGGTGAGCGGATCGATCAGCAGATCCGACTGCGGCAGGCCGAAGCGGCCGCAGGCGAACTCGACCAGGCGCCGCGCGATCCGGAGCTTGTCCTCGCGGCTCTTGGCCATGCCGACCTCGTCGATGGTCAGCGCGATCACGGCGGCGCCGAACTTGCGGGCCAGCGTCATCCGGGCCGTCGCCGGGGCCTCGCCGTCCTCGAAATTGATCGAGTTGAGGACCGCCTTGCCGCCGTAGAGCGCCAGTGCGGTCTCGAGCACCGGCAGCTCGGTCGAATCGATCACCAGCGGGCTGTCGACCTGGCCGCGCATCCGCTCGACCACGGCCGTCATCTCGGCCACCTCGTCGCGGCCGACGAAGGCGGTGCAGACGTCGAGCGCGTTGCTGCCCTCGCGCACCTGCTCGCGGCCCATGGCGACGCAGCCGTCCCAGTCGCCCGCCGCCTGTAGCTCGCGGAACTTCTTCGAGCCGTTGGCATTGCAGCGCTCGCCGATGGCGAGGAACGCGTTCTCCTGCCGCAGCGGCACGGAGGAGAACAGGGACGCGAGCGAGGGCGTGTGCTGCGGCTGCCGTGGTCCCGTCGCGGGCCGGAAGCCGTCCTCGGCGGTCCGCCGCAGCATCGCATCGAGGGCCGCGATGTGCTCGATCGAGGTGCCGCAGCAGCCGCCAACGATGTTGATGCCATCTTCGGCGATGAAGCGCTCGATCCAGCCGGCGAGCTCGTCGGGCGTCAGCGGATAGTGGGTATGACCGCAGCGCAGCTCGGGCAGGCCCGCATTCGGCAGGCAGGAGATCAGCCCGCGCCAGGTCTGCGACAGGTGGCGGACATGCTCCGCCATCTCCTTGGGGCCGGTGGCGCAGTTGAGGCCCATGACCGGCACGTCGAGCGCATCGACGATGGCGGCGGCAGCCGCGATGTCGGTGCCGACGAGCATGGCCCCGGTGGTCTCGATCGTGACCTGCACCATCAGCGGCAGCGCGCGGCCACGGCGGACGAAAGCCTGGCGGCAGCCGTTGACGGCGGCCTTGATCTGCAGCGGGTCCTGGCAGGTCTCGATCAGCAGCACGTCGGCACTGCCGGCGATCAGCCCCTCGGCCTGCACCGCGAACGCGGCCTCGAGCTCGCGATAGCCGATGTGGCCGAGGCTCGGCAGCTTGGTGCCGGGCCCGATCGCACCGATGACGAAGCGCTCGCGCCCGTCCCCCGCCAGCGCGTCGACCGCATCGCGCGCCAGCCGGGCCGCACGCTCGTTGATCTCGAGCGCCCGGTCCTCCAGACCGAACTCGCCGAGCGTGATCGGCGAGCCGCCAAAGCTGTTGGTCTCGACGGCATCGGCACCCGCGGCGAGATAGCCGGCGTGGATGTCGCGGATCAGCTCGGGCCGGCTGAGATTCAGGATCTCCGAGCAGTTCTCCTGACCCCAGAAGTCGTCGAGCGTCAGCTCCTGGGCCTGGATCCGGCTGCCCATGGCGCCGTCGAGCAGAACGACGCGGCGCCGGGCGATCGCAAGGAAATCGCTCATGCCGCCGCCGGGACCTCGTGGGCCGACAGGAGATGGCGGATGGCCAGCGGCAGCTCGGCGCGGTTCAGGGCATAGACGTGCATCTTGGTCAGCCCCTCCGCCGCGAGGCGCCGGCACTGCTCGCTCGCCACGCCGGCCGCGATCATGCCGTGCATCGGCGAGGATTCGTCCACGCCCGCGAACAGTCGATCGAGCCAGCCGGGGATGCCCGCACCGCAGCCCAGGGAGAAGCGTCGGATCTGGCTGAAGCTGTGGATCGGCATGATGCCGGGCACGTACTCGGCCTCGATGCCGGCCGCGACCAGCCGATCACGGAAGCGCAGGATGCGGTCGGTGTCGAAGCAGTATTGCGTGACCAGCCGCGAAGCACCCGCCTCGACCTTGCGGCGGAGGTTCTCCAGGTCGGCCGCGGCGCTTTCCGCCTCGGGATGCACCTCGGGATAGCAGCCAGCGCTGATCTCGAAGTCGGCCACCGCCTTGAGGCCGCGAATCAGATCGGCGGCGTAGGCGTAGCCGTCGGGGCGCGGCTCGTAGCGCGCGGCACCCTTGGGCGGATCGCCGCGCAGGGCAACGATGCGGCGGACGCCGCGGCGCCAATATTCAGCCGCGAGCGCGTCGATCTCCTCGCGCGACGACCAGGCACAGGTCATGTGCGCGGCGACCGGCACGCCGAACCGCTCCTGGATGTCGCAGACGAGCGGCAAGGTCCCGTCCACCCCCGAGCCGCCCGCACCGCAGGTCACCGAGATGAAGCGCGGCTGCACGGCGACGAACTGCTCGAGATTGGCCTGGAGCCGCGCCGCGGCCTCGGGGCCCTTGGGTGGAAACACCTCGATCGACAGCTCGACCGGCGGCAGGCCATCCTCCAGCCAGGGGTGGGAGCGTGTGGCGGCGCGGTCGACCAAGCTCTCGATCATGCGGCGCTCCTGCGATTCTCAAGGTTGTCGGCGCCGTCGCCGGCGACGGCGCGGCGGGCGGTCCAGATCACGACGGTCAGCTCGGGGCCTTCGAGCCGACGCTGCTCGTCGGGCAGGAGGCCGAGCTCGGCGAACCAGCGGCCGATCTCCTCGTCGCTGAAGCCCAGGCGGCGATGCCCGCTCTCCTCGCGCAGGCGCTCGACGTCGTGGCGCGCGAGGTCGATCACGACCAGCCGCCCGCCCGGCGCCAGCACGCGCGCAGCCTCGGCCAGCGCGGCGAACGGATCGTCGGCATAGTGCAGCACCTGGTGCAGCGTCGCAGCCGCGAACGAGCCATCCGGCAGCGCGAGCTGGTACATGTCACCATGGCGAACCTGGCAATTGCGCGCCTCGCGCCGGTCGAGATTGGCGCGGGCCACGGCCAGCATGTCGTGACTGAGATCGATGCCGAGCCCGAAGCCGATCTGGCCGGCGAGAAGCTGGAGGATGCGGCCGGTACCGGTGCCGATGTCGAGCAGGTTGGCCGGGCGCTCCTCGAGGAACAGCTCGCGCAACACGGTCTCGACCAGCTCCGGGGCGACCGCCAGCGCCCGCTCGCTGTCCCAGACCTCGGCGCGCTCGGCGAAGAACCGCTCCGCCTGACGCCGGCGCGACTCGCGCACCATCTCCAGCCGCCGCTGGTCGAATCCCATGGTCGGATCGTCGCCCGGCAGCAGCCGGCACAGCGAGCGAGCGATCCGCGCCCCCTCCCCGTTCTGTGCACGCCGGTAGAACACCCAGCCGCCCTCCCGGAAACGGTCGAGCAGGCCGGCCTCGGCCAGGATCTTGAGATGGCGCGAGATGCGCGGCTGGCTCTGGCCCAGGATCTGGACGAGCTCGCTCACGGTCCACTCGCCCTGCGAGCAGATAGCCAGGAGCCGCAGGCGCGACGGGTCCGCGGCCGCTCGAAGGCCGTCGAGGAGAACGTCGAAGCCCGCCGATTCCTGTACCATCGCTCCCACACGCATCCGATCTAGGCGATATGTAGATATCTTTATCTTCGCCTGTCAAGCGCCGACTGTGCCGCTCAGGCGCCCTCGGCTTGTCACTGGGGACGCCAGCCTCTATCAGCGCGGGGCTACGGCCGGACCGGGCCGTTCCGGCGCGATGGTGGCGAGTAGGCTGAGCGACATGAACCGGCGGCACCCGCTCCGCGCGCTGGCACTGCTGATGGCCCTGGGCGGCTGCGCCACGACGCAGCAGGCCGGCGGGGTGTACGACCCGATCGAGCCGGTGAACCGGGCCGTATTCGCCTTCAACATGACGCTGGACCGGTTCATTCTCGAGCCGGTCGCCCGCGGCTACCGGTTCGTCACGCCGGAAGCCGCGCGCCGCTCGGTCGCGAACTTTCTCGCCAACCTCCGCTCACCCGTGATCTTTGCCAACGACGCGCTGCAGGGCGAGCGCGACCGGGCTGGCATCACGCTCGGCCGCTTCATGATCAACACGACGCTGGGCGTGGCTGGGCTATTCGACCCTGCGGCCGCCCTCGGTTATCCGCGCCACGAGGAGGATTTCGGCCAGACCCTCGGCATCTGGGGCGTGCCGGCCGGCCCCTATCTGATGCTGCCGCTGCTCGGCCCATCGAACGGCCGCGATACGACCGGCCGCGTCGGCGACTACTTCATGAACCCCTTGAACTTCTGCTGCATCAACCAGGACGAGCGGCTGGGGCTGTTCGGCGTGACGGCGGTCAGCGAGCGCGAGGCGAACATCGAGCTGCTCGACGATCTGCGCGCCAACAGCATCGATCTCTATGCGACCATCCGCACGATCTACACCCAGAAGCGCGATGCCGACATCCGCAACGGGGCGGCGCCGACCGACCAGCAGAACTACGACAGCATCTTCGACGAGGAGACCGGGGACGAGCCGCCCGAGCCGGGGTCCGACGCGCCCGCCCCGGCCGACCCAGGCGGCTGATCCTTCCAGCTAGAAGCTGCCGAAATTGTCGCCGATCTCGGCGATGTCCAGGACGGTCGCGCTGTCCTGGCTCCAGAACTGGTCGCCCACGGCCGTGAGCCCCGCGGCCGAGCCCGGCAGAACGTTGACCGCGCCGCCGTCGAAGATGGCGGCACCGATGTCCTCGCCGAAAACGCCGATCGCGAGGTCAGGGAAGCCATCGTTGTTGAAATCGCCGACGGCGAGCGCGTCGCCGAACTGGTCGCCGCCTTCGGCGACATCCAGGACGCCCGCGCTGTCCTGCTGCCAGAACTGATCGCCCGCGGCGGTCAGACCGGCGGCCGAGCCCGGCAGAACGTTGACCGCACCGGCGCTCGCGAGCGCGCCGATGTCCTCGCCGACCACACCGATCGCGAGATCGGCGAACCCGTCGCCGTTGAAGTCGGCGGCGGCAATCGCGCTACCGAACTGATCGTCTAGCTCGGCCGCATCGAGGACGCCCGCGCTGTCTTGATCCCACCGCTGGTCGCCGACGGCGGTCAGGCCGGCGGCGGAACCGAGCAGCACGTTCACGGTGCCCGCGTTCGCGTTCCCGCCCCGATCCTCGCGGGGCACGCCGATCGTGAGGTCGTCGTACCCGTCCTGATTGAAATCGGCGGCCGCCAAGCTGCGGCCGAACTCATCGTCCGCCTGTGCGACACCCAGCACGCCAGCGATGTCCTGGTGCCAAAGCTGATTGCCCGCGCTGGTGAGACCGGTGGCCGAGCCGAGCAGCACATTGACCACGCCCGCCTCGGCGAGCGCCCCCACGGAATCGTAGTGGGCTCCGATTGCCAGATCGTCGAAGCCGTCGTCGTTGAAAT
Source organism: Geminicoccaceae bacterium (assembly GCA_044224255.1). Lineage (GTDB taxonomy): Bacteria > Pseudomonadota > Alphaproteobacteria > Geminicoccales > Geminicoccaceae > Benzoatithermus. The sequence continues at coordinate 4,680 of JBGAKU010000162.1, read as the reverse complement.
CCCCCACCGCCAGGGCCGAGCCGAACGCGTCGTCGGTCTCGGCCGTATCCTGGACGCCGGCGCTGTTCTGGCTCCACAGCTGATTGCCGATATCGGTCAGGCCCGTGGCCGAGCCCAGGAGCACGTTGACCGCGCCGGCACGCGCGGCAGCGCCGATCCCCTCGCCGGGCACGCCGATCGCGAGATCGTCGAAGCCGTCATTGTTGAAGTCGCCGGTGGCGAGCGCGCCGCCGAACTGGTCGGACGCCTCGGCGCCGTCCAGCACTCCGGCGCTGTCCTGATTCCACAGCTGGTTGCCGGCGGAGCCCAGGCCAGTGGCCGAGCCGAGAAGGACATTGACCGTTCCCGCGAGCGCGACGGCCCCGATGCCCTCGAAACGGACGCCGATCGCGAGGTCCGCGAAGCCGTCGCCATTGAAGTCGCCGACGGCCAGGGCATCACCGAACTGGTCGCCGATCTCGGCTGTGTCCAGGACGCCGGCGCTGTCCTGGCTCCACAGCTGGTTGCCGACTCCGGTCAGGCCCGTGGCAGAGCCTATGAGCACGTTGACCGCGCCCGCGCCGGTCAGAGCCCCCAGATCCTCCGCGGGCACGCCGATCGCCAGATCCTCGAAGCCATCACCGTTGAAGTCGCCCGCGGCCGCGTGGCCGGTCGTGGGGAGCAGGAGCGCGAGCCCGAGGGCCGATAGCAGCTGGTGAGTCCTCATCCGACGTCCTCCGAGGCTGGACCAGGACCTCACCATCGCCCAGACCTCGTCGTGCCGTCGGTGCCATTTCGCACGGGCGGGCAACCCCTAGGCCGCTGCTCGCTCCACCGCGGCGGCCGGCAGGGTGAAGCAGATGCAGGCGCCGCCCAGCGCCGCGTCCTCGGCCCAGATCCTGCCGCCGAAATGCTCCACGATCTGGCGGCAGATGGCGAGGCCGAGACCCGTGCCCTTCGGCTTGTCCTTCAGGACGCTGCCGCTGACCTGGCGGAACTTCTCGAAGATCGCCTCGCGGTAGGGAGCGGGCACGCCCGGCCCGTTGTCGGCGACCTCCAAAAGGTAGCCGTCGCCCTGGCCGCGCAGCCGGACATGCACCCTGCCCTCGCCCTCCGGCACGAACTTGCAGGCGTTCGAGAGCAGATTGATCATGACCTGCACCAGGCGATCACGGTCGCAGCGCACCGGGGACTGCGCGCTCTCGAGCTCGGTGGTGAGGGTGACGTGGCGCTCGGCGAACACGCCATGGGTAGCGGCGACGGCCTCGCCGACGATGTCGGCCAAGCCGTGCTCGCCGACATGCCACTCCATCTTCCCGGACTCGATCTTCGACAGGTCGAGAAAGTCGTTGATCAGGCGCGTCAGCCGCTCGCTCTCCCGCACGATGATCTGCAGGAAGCTCGACCGCTCCTCGGGCTCGAGGTCCGGATTGTCGAGCAGGATCTCGGAGAAGGAGCGGATCGAGGTGAGCGGCGTGCGCAGCTCGTGGCTGACGGTGGCGAGGAAGTCGTCCTTGAGCTGGTCGAGCTGGCGCAGCCGGTCGTTGGCCTCCTGCAGCTCGGCGGTCGCGCGCTCGAGAGCGGCGGATTTCTGCTCCAGCCGGTGGCCGTACTCGATCGCGCGCGAGGTCTCGTCCAGGATCCGGATCAGATCGTCCGTACCCACGACCTCGCCGCGCACGACCGAACCCACCATGACCCTGGCGCTGGCGGCGCCGATGGTGCGCGCGAGCTGGCGCTCGGTGAGCTGGACCAGCGCTGCATCGGCGGGCTCGTCGGGCGCCAGCACCCGCCCGCGGCGCCGCAGGTCGATGGCGAACACGATATCGGCGCGCTCCTGGCCCAGGAACCGGATCAGGAGCTCGCGCAAGGCAGAGACCCGCGCCTCGCCGCGCCACAGCTCGCCAAGTGCGGAGTTCTGCGTCGGCTCGACGAACAGCGCTGCCTGCATCCGCTCCAGATTGTCCTGCCGCGCGAGCAAGCCGCACGCGACGAGCAGCGCCGAATTCACCCCGAGGCTCCAGATGACGGCATGGCTGACCGAACCGAGGCCGGTCAGCCCCATCAGCGCCTCGGGCCGCAGCAGAGCGATGCCGAAGGCCCCTTCGGTGACGAGCGCCGGATCGACGAGACCCGCGGTGGCCAGCGTCGGGAGCACCAGCGTGTAGAGCCAGACCGCGACGCCGCCGACCAGCCCGAGAACGGCGCCGGTGAGATTCGCCTCGCGCCAGTACAGACCCGCAACGATCGGCGGCGCGAACTGGGCCACGCCGCAGAACGCGATCAGCCCGATGCTGACGAGGGGGAAGGACTCGCCCACGAGACGGTAGAAGGCGTAGCCGAGCAGCAGCAGGAGAATGATCGCGGCGCGTCGCACCATCAAGATCAGGCGCGGCAGCTCGAAGCGGTGGCCGAGCCCGTCCAGGCGCAGCAGGAACGGCATCACCAGATCGTTGGCGATCATCGTGCTCAGAGCCACCGTGGCGACGATGATCATGGCGGACGCGGCCGAGAGACCGCCGAGATAGGCGATCAGGGCCAGCCAGTCGTGACCCGAGGCCAGCGGCAGCAGCAGCACGAACAGATCGCCCTCACCCAGGCCGCGCAGCAGGCCACCCAGGGCGATCGGAAACACGAACAGGTTGATGGCGAGCAGATAGGCGGGCAGTGCCCAGCTCGCGGTGCGCAGATGGGCCTCGTCGACATTCTCGATCACCGCCACCTGGAACTGGCGGTCGAGGAACAGGAAGGCGAAGCCGGACAGGGCGGTGATCAGGAACCAGTCGGCGTAGCCCGTACTGCCGCCCTGCACGGTCAACGGCGTGCCAGGCGCGTGGCGTGCCGCCTGGCCGAAGATGTCGCCGAAGCCGTCGAACATCACGTAGGTCACGTAGACGCCGACGATCAGGAAGGCCGCGAGCTTCACCAGGCTCTCGAAGGCGATCGCCAGCACCATCCCCTCGTGACGCTCGGTCGCGTCGATGTGCCGCGTGCCGAACAGCACGCTGAACAGCGCGATCAGCAGGAGGACCAGAAGCGCCGCGTCCGCGCCACCGCTCGTCTCGCCGGGGCCACCGACCAGGACGGTGACACTGCTCGACACCGCCTTGAGCTGCAGGGCGATGTAGGGGATGGCGCTGACCACGGCGACGACCGTGACGAGGCCGGCCAGCACCGCGCTCTTGCCGTAGCGCGAGGCGATGAAGTCGGCGATCGACGTGATTCCCTGCGCCTTGGCGATCCGCAACATCTTGAGCGGCAGAAAGCCGAGCAGGAGAGCGGCCAGGGTCGGCCCCAGATAGACCGGCAGGAACTCGAGCCCCTGGCGCGAGGCGAGCCCGACGCTGCCGTAGAAGGTCCAAGCGGTGCAGTAGACGCCGAGCGACAGGGTGTAGATCCACGGGCTGCGGATCACGCTGTGGCCACGGTCGGCGCGAGAATCGCCGAAGGAGGCGATCGCGAACAGCACGCCGAGATAGAGCAGCGAGACCAGGAGCACGATGCTCGTGTTGAGCATCAGCCGACCTTCGGCCGCCAAATCGCGAGGGCCGCGCTGAGCAGGATCAGGCCGAGCCAGACGACGAACACGTAGAGCGGCGCCAGCGGCGCGCCGGACGGCAGCCGGATCGCGTCGACCACGGCCAGCACCGGGAAGTTCAGCAGTGCCAGGCCGGCGAGAAAGACGGCGATCTGCCGATTGCGCTGACGGCTGCCGATCATCCGGCCGCCCCTAGGCGACGTCGAGCATGCGCTTGACCTGCTCGACCAGATCGCGGGTCGAGAACGGCTTGGTCACATAGGCGTCCGCACCCAGCGACAGGCCCCGCTCGCGCTCGACCTCGCGGCCGCGCGCGGTCAGCATCACGATCTTGGTGCCGCTCCAGTCCGGCCGTGCCCGGACCCGCTCGCAGACCTCGTAGCCGTCGAACTCGGGCATCATCACGTCGAGCAGCAGCAGGTCGGGCGGCGCGCCCTCGAGCGCCTCCAGCGCCTCGCGCCCGTTGCGGGCGACGCCGACCTCGAAGCCGGCGCGGCGCATCAGGAATTCGAGCGACATGACGATGTTCGGCTCGTCGTCGACCACCAGCACGCGCTTGCCCATCGTCGCCCTTCCCCGATCCTCGGGCGGGCCGCGGCTGGCTCGCCCGGGCAGAGCTTAGGCCGAGAGACACGGCCAGCCCAAGACGCTTTTGGAGCCATTGTCCTCAAGGACGGCACCAGCCCGAGCCGGCTTACCGCCTCGGCTGGCAAATCGGCGCCGGGTGGCGTACAAGGCGCGCCGCTTCCCATCCTGCGAGTGGCCTATGGCAGCCTATCAGTACATCTACGTGATGAAGAACGTCTCCAAGATCTACCCGGGCGGCCGGGAGATCATGAAGAACATCACGCTCGCCTTCCTGCCTGGGGCCAAGATCGGCGTGCTCGGCATCAACGGCGCCGGCAAGTCGACGCTGCTCAAGATCATGGCCGGCCTCGACCAGGATATCGCCGGCGAGGCCTGGGCGGCGCAGGGGGTGAAGGTCGGCTATCTGCCGCAGGAGCCCCAGCTCGACCCGGCCAAGGACGTGCTCGGCAACATCATGGAGGGCGTCGGCCGGACCAAGGATCTCCTCGCCCGGTTCAACGAGGTGTCGCTGGGCTTCGCCGACCCCGACGCCGACAGGGCCGCGCTGCTGACCGAGCAGGCGGAGCTGCAGGAGA
>JBGAKU010000161.1:0-13960 GCA_044224255.1 Geminicoccaceae bacterium | reverse complement strand
CTCACCGGGAGCGACGTGGACCGCCACGACCCGAGCGCTCTTCGTGGCGCCCAGGTTCGGCACCCCGACTTCGATGCTCTCGCCACCGTCGGTGCGGACCGTCAGCAGCATCGCCCAGGCGCCCATACGCTTGCCCGGGGCGCAGTTCACCTGCTCGACCACACCGGGCTGACAGGCCGTGACGTCCATCGTGGACAGGCGTGCATCGAGGTCGTCGAGCACGGACAGCGCCAGCGGCGAGAGCGGGATCACCCGCTGCTCCTTCACCTTGATGCGGCTCGCGGGCAGCACGAGCCGGGCGGGCTGGTCCTCCACCTCATGCCGCTCCAGCTGGAAGACCTCCTCACGTCGCGCGCCGGTGGCGATCAGCATCTGCACGCCAGCGCCGAACGGCCCGCCCATCGCGCCGCCGGCCTGCCAGATCGCCGTCAGCTCGTCGTCGCCGAGCACCCGGTCGCGGCTCTGTTCCGGCGTCGGCTTCTCGATGTGCACCGCAGGGTCGACCTCGATCAGGTCGCGGCCCGCCGCCCAGCGAAACAGTCGCTTGGTGTGCGCCAGCACGCGGTTGGCCATGACAGGTGAGCCCCGGTCCACGATCGCCTCGATCAGCTCGATCAGGTCGGCCTTGCGGATCTCACCGATGTGCCGCTTGCCGAGCGTGGGCAGAACCTCGCGGTTCATGATCCGCTCGACCTCAGCGTGGCTTTGTTCGTGGCCTGATCACGGCGCAGCCACTCGGTCACGACGGACTTCAGATCGCTGCCGCCGGTCCCTTTGCGCCGCTGCTCGACGCGCTGCGCCGCGGGGTCCAGGCCACGAGTGACGTCAGCCAGGAGACGCTTGGCCTCGGTGCGGGCCTCGTCTGGCGTCAGCGCTCCATAGCCGCCGATTGTGAGCCGCCGGGTCGGAGCGGAACGTCCATGGCCCGCCCGGTACTGGATCACGAACGACTTGTTGCCGCTCGGCGTCACCATCAGGCCAAACCCGGGCAGTTGCCGATCGAAATAGATGGTCCGCCGCGCGGAGCCATCGGCGCCGATCTCCGTCCACGCTGCGCTTGGTGATGGTGATGGTCGGCACGGGCTCGCTCCATGCGCTCGGCCCGCCCGTCTGGCCTCGGGTAAGCACGAGGTAAGCACCGCACAGGATACTACAGGAAACGCTAGGAAACGCATAGACCGATAACCAACTGCAATAACGAGGCTTTTGGAGACAGGAGGCAAGGCACGGAAATGGCCGGAAACGATACGACGGTAACTCTTAATCAGCGGGTCCAAGGTTCGGTCCTTGTGCGCCCACCAACCTTTTCAACGGGTTGGGTGGCCTATGTTCTGTTGACATTCTACCGTAGCAGGATGCAAGCGGCGGCGAGGTGGACGAAGGCGAGATAGCGGCGCGCCAGCTTCGAAGCTGGCGAAGACGCGCCGGTAGTGCTTCATGAAGCCGAACAGGATCTCGATCTTGTGGCGCTGCTGGTAGAGCTGCCAGTCGGTCGCGCGTTGGTGGACGCGGGTGGCATATAGTGGGATCACCGCGGGTTCGACTGGCCGCGACCACCTGCAGGATGGCGTCCGTATCATAAGCCTTGTCGGCGATCACCGCTGTGGTCGTGATGCCGTCGAGCAGGGGCAGGCCTGCGGCGTCGCCCTGCCGCCCGGCGGTCAGGTGGAAGGCGAGCGGGTTGCCCAGGGCGTCCCCGGCTGCGTGCAGCTTGGTCGAGAGCCGCCGCGCCGCGGCCGAGCGCCTGCCCGCCGGCGCTTTTGCCCCGGCGGCGCAGGCATGCGCCCGCACCACGGTGCTGTCGAGCATCACCCATTCGAGATCGGCATCGCTCGCCAGCTGATCCATCAGCGCCGCCCAGACGCCCCTTCTCCCGCCAACGCGCGAACCGCTTGTAGACGCTGTTCCAACTGCCGCCCTCGCCCGGCACCAGCCGCCAGGCGCAGCCCGCCCGCGCCATCCACAACACCGCCTCGACGAAGCGGCGCGTCGCCGCCTCCCGGACGGACATAGATCCCGGGCTGGGCCTGCAACAGGGCGTATAGCCGCCGCCACTGATCCTCCCGCAACTGCGGCCGAGCCATCCGCGCAAACCCTGCTTATCGTTCATCAACAGGCGGTTGCTCTGACAGGCTCAGGCAAAATGTCAACAGAACCTGGCATCTCGTCTGGCACCGGCCATCCGACCTCGCCCACGCCCTCGCCTGGTCACGCTGGCGACGGTGCCATCAGCAGCGCGCACGACGCTGCCACTGGCAACGACGTACTCGACATGAAGCCCCGCTGTAGTACTAGGTCGCCGGAAGCCAAGTTCGGGTAAGCACCAGATCCAAGTCGCATTGCCGACAGCGGACTTTCAGGTGTCGGCCACGTCCCTTTCATGACCGACGAGCGCCACCGCCTTGACACACGAGGTGTGGGCTGAGGCGATGCTCGTCGTGGCCAAGTGGGACGCGGCGCGGCGAAGACCGGATGGGAGCCCGATCGAGAGACGGACTTCGGAATAGCCGTAGCGGATGTGATGCACGGTTGCGGCCCAAGCGCCCGAGCCGAACGCGGCGTGCAGGTGGGGATAGCGGCTGAGATCGCAGACCACGTCGAAGCCGCACGGCTTGCCGCGCCCGAATGGGCCGGTGGTGAAGTGGCATTGCCCGCCGGCGGCATCGATACCCCGGGCCAAGATCAGGTCGGGGTAGGAGGCGATATAGCACAGCCCATACACATCGCAGCAGTAGGTGCCGCACGGCATGCCCGGGCGGCGGCAAGCTGTCCTCAATGTTCTGCAAAGGGTTGAGCTGCGTGGCGCTACATCGGCAGATGAACCGACAGCTAGCTCGGTGCCGCGAGGACCGTGTGGGGCTCCGAACGCGGTAGGGTCACCTCGCCCGTCGGTGTAGGAATGACGAAGCCGGCATCGGCGAAGGCGTCGCGCACGCGGGTGAGGATCTCGGCTCGGACGTCCAGGCCGCCGACCGCGCCGCGTAGCCGCAGATAGTATTGCAGCCGGATCGTCACCGCGGCCTCGCCGAACTCGTACACCGTGGCCTGGGCCGCCGGATTGGGCAGCACACCATTGGTCGTTCGCGCCACATGCCGAACCAGCTCCGCCGCGACCTTCGGGTCGTCGCGGTAGCTGATGCGAAACAGCAACACCTCGCGCACCGTGTCGTCGGTACGCGTCCAGTTGGTGAAGGTATTCCCGATCACGGCCGAGTTCGGGATGATCAGCTCCTTGCGGTCGAAGGTGCGCACGACCAGCGAGCGGATGCCGATCCGGCTCACCTCACCCGTCTCGCCACCGATCGTGACCGTGTCGCTCACCCGCAGCGGCCGCTCGGCCAGCAGCAGAACGCCGCTGATGAAATTGTTGACGATGTTCTGCAGGCCGAAGCCGATACCGACGCCGACGCTGGCGGCAAACACGGTGAGCGCGGTCAGGTCGAGCCCGATCACCTTGAGCGTCAGCAGCAGCCCGAACACGACCACCACATACTGGACGAAGGTCGACAGGCTTTGGCGGATGCCCAGATCGCGCACCTTGGTCAGGGCCAGATTGTAGCTGACCTGCTGGCTCCAGCCGCCGATCCAGAAGGCCAGGCCAACCAGCACCACGGTCATGCACAGGTCCCACACGGTCAGGGCCGATGCACCGAGAGTCAGCACCGAGACGCGGCCGAACGAGAGCAGCTCGCGAATCCCGGGCGTGGCGCTGTCCCAATTGTAGATCCACAGCAGCGCCCAACCCGCGATGAGCACCAGCATCACCTGCATCAGCCGGTAGGCTGGATCGAGAAAGTTGAGAATCCAGAAATAGCTGTTGTCCGGGAACCGCTCGCCGATCTGGCGGCGCAGCAGTCGGCGCAGATCATTGAGGACGCCAAGGGCGAGCAGGAGCAAGCCGCCGACCAGAACCAGCCACAGGAAGTGCGCGATGATCAGCCAAGCGAGATTCAGGTAGCCGGCGAGCCCGATGGCTGCCGCCCCGGCCAGCACCAGGGGTACGACGAGGCTCGACCGAGCTGCCAGACGCGAGACCAAACCGGCATTCTCGCGTCCGCCCGCCAGGGCGAGGATCAGCGATCGCAGCTGCAGGCCCGGCAGCGCGATCAGTAGGACACAGAGCATGGCGCTGCGCTCGACCAGGTCCGCCAGGCTCGGATTGAGCGGCAAGGTGCTGGTGAGAATGACGAGGGCCGCCAGCACGCCGCCGAGCACCAGCGTCCAGCGCAGGCTGCGATAGAAGCGCAGGCGGACTTCCAGCCCATCTCGGGCATCGTGGAGCAGCACGCGGCGGGTCAGCAGCAGGACGAACGCGATCACGGGCCAGATCGCCAGCAGTCCGCCGATGAGCAGCGTGGTTTCGCGGGCCAGCGCGAGAATATAGGCCCCGGCCCACCAGATCGCCGCCGGGAGCAGAGACAGGATGCTGTCGCGGATGGCGACCGCCGGGGTGGCGAGTGTGCTGTCCGGCCGACCGGCGATCAACCGCCTGTGCAGCTGGCGCCGAAGAATGACCGCGCCGATCAGCAGGCCGAGCGTGGTGGCGGCAGCAAGCGCGAGGCGATCGTTCGAGGCGATGGCGATCTTGGTCCGGACGTCGCGCGCCGCGACGAGGAAGCTCGCGGCCAGCTCGGCTGGCACTCGGCTGAGCGCATGACCAATGCGCTGCCATGCCCGCAAGCTGGAGGGCAGCGAGTTCAGCGTGAGCAAGGCTTCGCCCGCGGCCGCGCGCTCCAGGCGCTGGAAATTCGCCATGACGAGGTCAGCCGTCTTGCTCAGCTTGGAAATCGCCGCTTCTTGTCCATCAACCGTGCCGCCCAGGTCGTCGATGATGGCGCGCATGTCGCTGATGATGCTTGCCGTGGCAGCCGTCCGCCTGGGCAGGAGCGAGCGTTGATCGTCGAGGCTTCGACGTAGGGCGGCGATGGCCGCGGTCCGTACATTGAGTCGGTCGTGCACCTGATCGATGGCGGCCTGCCCCTCGACGGCCAGCCGTTGCGGCAGCACCCCCTCCTCGCTGGCGGCGATCGTCTGGAGGTAGGCGAGCTGCTTTTCGACGCCCAGCAGGTCGAGGTCGGCGGCGCGAAGGCTGCTGCGCAGGAATGCCTCGTCCGCCCGCAGCTCGAGTTGCCGCTGTCGAAGGCGGTCGCCGTCAGTGGTGGGCTTGACGGCGCTGGCGTCGTTGGCGAGCCGCACGCTTTCGCGTCCAGTCCGCACCACGAAGTTGCGCAAGGCCCGGGCCCGGGGATCGGCATCCAGTTCGGCTGCCTCGTCGACCGTGCCCAGACGTACTCTCGCTTGCAGGAGCGCCAGGCGCTGTTCGAGCGATTCCAGTCGGTCGGCAATGGCTGCCGCGCTCTGGCGATAGAGATCGACCGTCTCCTGCGTTCGGTCGCGCAGCTCCTGCATCTTTTCCAGCCGCACCTTGGCCGCATAGGCCTCGAGACTATCGGCTTGCGGCGGCGGCTGCTGGGCAAGGGCGCCAATGTCGCGGTCGAGCGTACGAACCTCGTCCGTGAAGAAGCGGGCCCGGTCCTGGACCCCCGACAGGGCGGTTCGGCGGGTCTCGGCGTCCAGGCGGGCCTGTCTCAGCGTGGCCATGGTGATGCCGGCCGCCTCGAGGTCACGCTCGTTCTCGTCGAGCTGGGCAGCCTCCTGCTCGGCCTCCCGCTGCGTGCGCGGCGTCGCCAGTCGCAGGTCCGCGTTGAGTGCCTCCTGGGCATCGATCGCCTTGCCCAGCCGGGCGATGCCGGTGTCCTCCTGCGCCGAAAGGGGAGCAGCCCAAGCGACACAAAGGGCAAGCGCGGCAAGGGTGGCCGAGAGGCGGCGTGGGATCATGCGCTGGTTCCGTCTCTGTCCTTCGTGTGGGCCGGGCTGCGGCAGGCATCGGCAGCATAGGATTTCTTGCTGGCGCAGGGGGTCGATGTCCAGTATCCGAATCCGATGCAGGAACGACTCAGCGGCAGGCGAGCATTGCTGGGAGCATGGCTGCTCCTCATCGCCCTTGCCGACGGAGCCGCGCCGGCGGCCGGCGCGACCGTGACCCTCGCGTGTGGTATCATCCCCCAATCCGCGGAGCTTTGCCGGCAGGAAGGCGAGGCATGGGCGAAGGCTCGGGGCCAGCAGATCCGCGTGCTGACCTACCCGGAATCGAGCGCGCGGGCGCGCGAGCTGCTTGGCGAGTTGCTGCAGGTGCGAGTCAGCGATCTCGACGTGATCGAAGTCGACATTGTCTGGTCCGGCATGCTGGCGCCCTACCTTCTCGCGCTTCAACCCGGCAGGGACGTGGCTCCAGAGGAGCACTTCCCTGTCGCGCTCGAGAGCTTCAGCGTCGACGGGCGCCTACTCGCCGTTCCGTGGTCGTTGAGCATCGGCCGGCTGCTCTATCGAACCGATCTCCTGGAACGCTACGGCTTGACCGTGCCCGAGACATGGGAGGAATTCGCTGCCGCCGCGCGCACGATCCAAGAAGGCGAGCGCCGCGCCGGGCACGCCGAATTTTGGGGCTTCGTGTGGCAGGGGCGCCTGGGCGAGGGGCTGACGGCAAATGCGCTGGAATGGATCGCCAGTGCCGGCGCACCCGGCATTCTCGGCCCAGATGGCAATGTGGTCATTGATGATCCCCGCAGCGTGATCGCGTTGGGTCAGGGAGCTTCCTGGGTAGAGGCCATCTCACCCGGCTCGGTTCTGGAGATGGGTGGCGAGCAGAGCCTGGACACGTTCATGGCCGGGAACGCCGCCTTTCTCCGGTACTGGTCGAGCGGGCTGGAGCTCGCGCAGGCAGAAGGCAGCGCGGTGCGCAATTTGGTGGGCATGGCAGCGCTGCCTGCAGGCGATGCCCCGGGTGGGCGCCATGTTTCGGTTCTTGGAGGCACGGGGCTCGCCGTGTCGCGGTACTCAAAGCAGCAGGATCTGGCACTCGACCTGATACGCTGGCTGACCTCGGCTGAGCAGCAGAAGCAGCGCGCTCTGACATCTGCTTTCACACCGACCCGTCCGGCCTTGTATCGCGATTCAGAGCTGCTGGGCCGCAAGCCTTTCTACGCCGCGCTGGAAGAGGCTTTCGTGACGGCCATCTTGCGCCCTGCGAGCGTCGCTGGCAGCAGCTACGACGCCGTGAGCCAAGCCTTCGCCACCACCGTGCATGCCATCCTGGAGCGGGAAAAGCAGCCGCAGCCCGCCTTGGCCGAGCTGGCCGCGGCCCTCCGTCGGCTCGGCCCCGGCTCTCCCAGGCGGGGCAGCTAGACGATGCGCGCCCTCGGGGTGCTTGGGATCATTCTCCTTGTGCAGGCCAGCCAACCATCTGCCGCCCTCGACCGGCGCGAGCTGCGCGTCGGCGTCGAGACGGCGGCGCCGCCTTTTTCCGAGCTCGACGAGTACGGGGGCTTTCGGGGTTTCAACGTCGATATCGCCCGAGCTCTGTGCGATCGAATGGAGGTCGCCTGCTCCTTCGTCGGCACCGACTTTGGCGACGCGATCGAGCAACTGCAGAACCGGGCCATCGATCTGGCAGTCGTGTCGATGACGATCACCGCCGAGCGCAAGCAGCGCGTGGACTTCACTGACCCGTATCTGCACACCGGCAATCGGGTGATCGCTCCGCGGGGTGCGCCATCGGCTCTGTCGCCGGATGCGTTGCACGGCAAGACGATCGGCGTGCAACGGGGCACCACGCAGGACCGCTACGCCACCGCGACCTACGGCGGTGTCGCGACGATCCGGCGCTACACCGACCGGGAGGAGCTGTTCATCGATCTGGCGCTGGGTCGCCTGGACCTGATCATCGCCGACGGCCTGGCCACCCGCGCCGCCTTTCTCGATACCGAGCTTGGCGCCGGCTTCGAGTTCGTCGGCCCCGATCTGCAAGCGCCGGAATTCTTCGGTGCCGGTGAGGCGATCGCCATCCGCCGAGGCGATAGCGAACTGCGTCAGGCGCTGAATGCCGCGCTGGCGGCGATCGCCGGCAACGGCGGCTATAGTGCGATCAGCAACGCCTACTTTGGCTACAACGTTCAAAATCCCTAGCGAGCTCGCGGAAGAGGGTGGCCTGGATCGCAAGGGCCGATTCAACAGCCGGCTCCCCGGATTTGCCGACGATCTGCTGTGCACCGGACCAGGGAGCAGATCTCGAGCAACAAGCTGCTCGATTGCCTCAGTGCGCAGACGCTGGCGACATTAGCCCGATCGTGGCCCACGGATCGGCTCGGCCGACGGCGGTCGCGACTACGCAGGCTGTGGCTGGCGACCGCGGTCGCGGTGCGGTCGTTGCGCCGATAGTCGATGAGGACCCGGCCGCGGTGTGCTGCTTCGGCGAGCGAGGCGGCATAGCCTTGGCTGGGGTCGACCAAGAAGGCCAGCGCCAGCCCTCCTCCGAACGGCCTGCGACCTATTTCGCGTTGCCGCGCAGCTCCCCGGCCGGAAAGGCGGTCGAGTGTACGTTCACGTAGATGGCGCCCCTTCTCAGGGCACGCTGAAGCTCGGCGATGTCGCCCGGTGGGAGGCCCTGGGCTGCAGGGCCGACCACGTCCGCGGCATCGATGCTGCCCGTGACTCTGCCTGCCGGCGATGGGCATGCGGGAGTCCCCGCCGGTCCGTTGCCGAGATTGGTGCAGAGAAACGCAGCGACACCACCAACCAGCGCCTCCTCGCCGATGTGGATGTGAGCTTGCGTCACGCCGCTGGCCAGCCCCTCGTAGGTGAGATCATAGCTGATCGTAGTGCCTTCTATCTTGAGACGGGCCGTCCCCTTGCCTGGCACGATCAAGGTGCTCGGCGCCTCGTGGAAACCGCTCAGTGGAATGACCAGTGTGCGGTTGGATGCAGCGTGCGCCAAAGCGGTCAAAGCAAGAACGGCAACAACGAAGCCGGCGCCAGCAGTCAATCCGCGCAGCATTTCAGCTTCCTCCCCAGTGTCGCCCGAGCCTATCCGAGGCTCGGTGGCTCCTCTGCTCTATCGGGCAGAGTATACTGTCCTGTCACCTCCAATCCTTCCCCTACACAAGATGTTGAAGGCCCAATCCGCGCCGTTCGCCCCTGCTCGGCGACCGGCGAGGACTCCCGCGCATGGCCGAGGTCGCCACCGACGATCTGTCAACCAACGCATCGCGACATGACCAGGCGCAAGCGCGCACGGGCGACTTCCCATGGCTGCCGCGGTGGTTAGCGCCATGGGTATTCTTCGTCTGCTCTGTGCGATTGCTTGTGATCGGGGCGACGATGGCCCTGCTGACGAGGACGCCAGTGTGAGGGGTTGCTGTACCTGGTTTGAGCCAGTTGAGGCTTGTGCGAGGTGGTGCAGCATGGTCCGGATGGCGGCGATCTCGATCAGCGTTTCCGAGGTCTGCACGTTGTAGTCGTGGTCTTTCGAGAGGCGGCGATGCCGGCCGGGCCAGGCGAACCTGCGCTCGACGATTCGATAGAGGCCGACGATAAGGCCCGCTCGCTGCGCTCGACGATCACGAGCCGCCAGCCCGCGCGGCGCTTGATCTCGGCCGGAAAGCGGTAGCCGTGGTGCAGGTCAGACGTCGTCCTGGTGCCCGGCAAGCCGGCACAGCGACCCGGCCCCGGCCGACCAGGCAACGCCCTTGTCGCTCACGCACGGCATCCTGAGCCTGCGACCGTCGCGGGCCCGGCCCTCGACGCAGTCGCAGGCCCAGGCCTGATCTGACCCCTCCGGTTGCAAACGTTACGATTGAAACACGGGAAGAAGCACGATTGAAACAAAATCCATGTACCACGAAATGGTCACTGAGGTTGACCGCACAACACCAAGGAAGACCAGATCATGGTCAGGCGGAGAACATCTGTTCTCTCCGAGTGCACGCACTGACCACTCATCCCTGCGCATCCAACAAACCATCCACCACGCACGGCTGCGTGTGTATACAAGGGGTACTTCGTGATGACAAAGGCAGTTCTGGCATCCGCCATCGGGCTCACACTGGCCCTGTCGACGGCAAGCGCATGGGCCGGCCCCAAGCTGGTGCCGCTCTTCGGGACCAACTTCCGGGTGAATGGCCTGGTCGGCGACAGCTCCAACCAGAATCGCGATCCGTTCGTGGTCCAGCTCTTCTCCGCCGGCAACGAATGCCTCCGCATCGCCGGGGTGACCCAGGGTGCCGATCTGGAGGCGACGCTGACCTCGCCCACCGGTCGGGTCTGGCAGGACGATGATGGCAATGGCTCCCAGCGCCCGCTCATCAAGGCCATCACCGACGTGCGTGGATGGTACACCTTCCAGATGTCCCATTTCTCGACCGGCGTGGTCAACGCCGATTTCAGCGTCGACCTCCTGCGGACGACCTCGACGAGCGCGTCGTGCAATCCCCAGACCGTCCCGCGGGTCACTCTCGCCCCTGCTGAAGCCCCCGCGAAATCGACCGAGAAGGCGCCGAAGTCGGTGGGCGGCGCCGCCAACTAGCAACGTCGCAAACCGGCATCCACCTTTCCAGCTCACGCGAGGCATCCTGGGGCGCGACACAACCTCGTGCCCCAGGATGCAACCTGCCGAGCCGGCTCGACGAAGCGGCCGGTAGGGACGCCGAGAACGGAATCGCCCGCACCCAGGACCTACGCCTGATCGCACCCGTTCTCCGACTGCACGGCGCCGGTGTCGTCGACCTGCCGCGGCAGGCAATCGACATGCGGATCACGCCGAAGGAGGACGATCACATCCGACTGGTTCTTTTGAATCCGCGCCGGCGGACCGTACAACCGGACGGTCGGGTCAGGCCGTGGGGCTATATCGATGACCTGGGTAGGTGGCTGCGGGTCGTGCTGCTCGAGGACGGGGTGACGGTTCACAATGCCTTTCTGGGCCGGGATTTTCGCCCATGAGTGAGGGACCCGTCATCTACGATCCCGCGACCGATACGATGCTGGTCGAGCTGCGGCCCTGGCCCGGCGGACCCAATGATCCGCGCGCGGGCGGGCAGGATGCGGGCGACGATCTCATGATCCACTATGCGCCCGACGGGCGGCCATGGGCATGGGAGATCGAGCACGCGTCGCGCCATCCCGAGCTGCTCGGCGACGCGTTGCGCGCCATGCGGGCGTTACGTGGCACGGCCGATGCGGCCTGAGGCCGATTCACCGTACGAGGTGCGATTGACGGCCGTTAACAGTTTCGGCAGCCGGCCAGACGGTAGTGCGTCAGCTTGAATTTTCCTGAATATATTCCAGACCGTATTCGTGTGGCGCCGGCAAGCATGAGATAGCATATTCCCGGTGCCGCAGCGGTCGGGCCTATCCGGCCGCGATGGCATGGAGATGCAATCGTGCTCATGCAGTGCCTGTGCAACCTGCTCTGCAGGTGCTTACCGAGCCGCAATACGGCCAAGGGACAGGCGGCGGCGGAAGCCGCCGACAAGCCTGCCGAGGACGAACAGCGGCGGAATGGGAAGCGCTCGGGGAATGGGGGCGGGAAGTCGGCCTGACCGCGACCCGTAGTCGCTATTCATACCTGGTGCCGAAGCGGTCCGCCCGCGCCGCCACGCTGCCGCCCTGACCGAGGGGGCCGCGTGCCCCTCCCAAGCCAGTCCCTGCAACCTCACGCCCCGATCACCCGCGCCGCCGATCAGCGCGACCCCAAATGAGCGAAAAGCCGCTGGAAACAGACCCCGGTGAATGATCCGGCATCTAGTGCAGAGCGGTCCTCAACTGTTGTGCCGCGTCTGTCGCGGCCCGAGGGGGATTCCCATTGACCTACAAGCCTTGAAGGATCACGATCTGGCGAAAACCAGAGTCATTCGGAGCATATCGCGTACACTGAAAGAAGACCAAATGGGCTGGATTTGTATGCCGGCCCCAAATAGGGGGGAATATTTGATGAAGCTGCTCGATCTTTGGGGCGCGATCACGCGTTGCCGATCCATCGCGGGGGCGTTGGCGGCGACACTTGCGGTAGGAATGGCGGCAGCGTGCGGTGCCCCGAGTGCCGCTGCAGAGTCAGCGCAGACTACCGGCGCGGACATAGTGCGAACCGCTGCATTGAACCGAGTAGTTCCCGCGGCCATGAGGCAGGCGAAGGTTCCCGGGGCGATCGTCGGCGTCTGGCAGGAGGGAAGGCGACCTTACTTGCAGGCATTCGGCGTTGCGAACACGAAGACGCGCGAGCCGATGCGGACCGATTTCAACATGCGGGTCGGTAGCCTGACGAAGTCGTTCACGGTCCAGGCTATCCTGCAGCTGGTCCAGGACGGCAAGGTCGGCCTTGACGATCCGATCGGCAAATATGTGAGGGGCGTACCGCGGGGTAGGGTCATCACGCTCCGCCAGCTCGCCGCGATGCGCAGCGGGCTCTACAATTACCTGGCTGATCTCGACCCCAACCTGTACAAGGATCCTCAGCGGGCGTGGACACCGCAGGAGCTGCTCGACGTCTCTTTCAGCAGGCCCCTGCTGTTCCAGCCCGGCACTCAGTTCGACTACAGCAATACGAACACCGTCCTGCTGGGGCTCGTCGTCGAGAAGGCTTCCGGCATACCGCTCCACCGTTACATCCGGGAACGCATCACCGAGCCCCTGGGGCTGAGGCACACGCTGCTACCGACCGGTGCGGGGGCCCTGCCGTCTCCCCACCCACGCGGCTATGCGAACTCGACCCCCGGCAAGGTGGTCGATGCCACCGATTGGAATGTGTCCTTTGCCTGGGCAGCGGGGGGGATGATCTCCAACCTCCGCGACATCGGGGTCTGGACCCGCGCCTTGGCCAAAGGCCGGCTTATCACTCCTGCGCTGCAGCGCGAGCGAGAGAGATTCCTGCCCGCCGAAGCCGAAGGACACAACGCCAAGTACGGGCTTGCCCTCGAGCTCCAGAGCGGTGTCTGGAAGGGGCACAACGGCAACATCTCGGGGTTCATGACCTACCCCTACTATCTGCCCGAGGAGAGGATGACGGTCGTGATGCTGATCAATGCGAGCACCAACGTGTTGGGCAGCTGGTTCATGTTCGGTTCCATCATCAACACCGTCGCTCCGAACCATCGGTGGCCAGAGCCACCCCAAGAGTAGCCCGTGACAGCGAGGGTGATACTCTTTCAATGGCAGGACTCGCCCCGACAGGGACAGCGCCGGCATCATCCGCGCCAGCACGGACGCCGACGGTACGGCGGAACTTGAGATCCAGCTCACCGGCATCAGGAGTTAACAGGTACCTGGTACCATTAACATGTACCATTAACACCGAGCCTCAGCTCCAGGTCAGCCAGGAGGCCGGCATCGCCGAGCGGACGGCCGCGGCGCTCGTGGCGCCCCAGATTGTGGGCGTCGTGCTCCTTCAGGCCGGGTTCACAACACCAGGCTCACAGTACCAGGTACAATTGACGGCCGTTAACCGTTTCGGCAACTGGCCAGACACCTCGCTCGACTTTGTCACCCATGCCGCCGCGCATACTCGTCGACCAGGGCTCGGATCATCCGCTGATAGGGCACGCCCTGCCGTCTGGCTTCGTCGCGAAAGAAGTCGACACTGGCCCGACTCAGCGCCAGCGTCACCTTGACAGTATCCTCGCGCCGGACGAGCTGGTCCGGCGGCGGCAGGAAGTCGGGCAGCGGTCGTTCGCCGATCCCGCCCATCTCACCCAGATCGTCCCGATACTCAGCCTCGATGCCGCTCATAGATCCTCCTGCCCTTTCGCCAATAGCCGGCGCCGAACAGCCGGATGCGCCCCTCCCGCCACGTGAACCGGACGGTCAGCACCCGCCCGCCGACCATACCCAGGCAGAAATACCGCTCCTCGCTGCCGCCGTGGGCCAGATCGGCGAAGACCAGCCGGTGCGGATCGAAGAATGCCTCCTGCGCCTCGGCAAGGCCGACGCCGTGCTTCGCGCGGTTGGCATCATCCTTGGCCTCATCCCACTCGAAACCGGTCGTCACCCTATATTACCCATATAATCTGCCATACGTTCGTATGGAAGCACCGTTTGACGCCGCCGGATGCATCGGCCACTCAACGCTACC
>JBGAKU010000160.1:0-13081 GCA_044224255.1 Geminicoccaceae bacterium | reverse complement strand
AAAGTCCCGAATCCAGCGGACCACCTCCGCCTCGTTGTTGATGTAGACATAGTGCGGAGCAGCGGGCAGCAGGAACGTGTTGGCCGAGTTCCCCGCCTTGAACCTGTTGATGACATCGCGACGGAAGTCGACGATCGGCCGCCATGCCTCGTCGAACTTGGCCTGGTCGGCCGGGCTCAGATACCAGTAATGGGGCTGCCTCGCCTCGAGGCTATAGGTGGCAAAGATGCCGAGCCGCGGTGCCTTGATTGCCGCCCAGTTCACGGGCGGATTTGCCGACGCACGCGCGAACAGCTTGTCGGTGATGAACTGTTGCGACGTGGAGCCCGTGAGCGCGCCGTCGGCAGCGAAAGTCAGGTTCAGGCAGACCGACTGGTCAGGCTCACGTAGTGCGAAATACCGTGCGGTGGCGGCTTGGTAGGTCCACAGGGACTGAAAGTCCGCATCAGTAAAAAGAGAGGAGGCTCCAGGTGGCGCGTGTAGCTTGGAGCTTCCCGACAGATCGGTAGCATCCAGGTAGACCAGCTTGTCGACGCGCGCCCGATGCCTCAGCCCCAGCTCGCTCAATTCCGAGTTGGCCAGCGAATGCCCGACGAACACCGCCTTGCCGATGCCCAGAGCATCGAGCACCGCGATGTCGTCGGCGGCCCGTGTGGGCACGTCGTAACCATTGCGGGGCTGACTGGAGGGAAGGAATCCGCGACGGGTTATCCCGTAGACGTGAAAGTAATCGGTGAACTGGAACGCGAACTCGTCATAGACGTGCGCATTGTCGCCCGCCCCGGTGAGCAGCACCATCGCCTTGCCGTTGCCGCCCCAGTCCAGCACCTCCAGCTCGACCCCGGGCGCCACCTTCACCATGCGGATCTTGTGCGGCGTGTGATCCTCGCAGACGGCCGGCTTGCGGTCCGTCGCCCATGCCGCAGCCGGTGCCCCGAGCGCCAGCAGCGCCATCGCCACGAGCAGGAGGCCGATCCTTTGCTTCTGGCACTTTATCATTTACATGCCCTCCCGACTCAGGATCTTGGCGGTATGCCCAAGAAATCCCGCATCCAGCGCACGACCTCTGCCTCGTTGTTGATGTAGACATAGTGGGGAGCATCGGGCAGCTGGAACGTGTTCGCTGTATTCCCCTCCGCGAACCTTCCGATGGCCTTCCGCTCCCAGGCAACCCAGGGGCCCCATGCCGCATCGAACTCGGCCTGCTTGGCCGGGCTCAGGTACCAGTAGTAGGCCTGCCGCCCCTCGCGGGTGAACGGAGCGAAGATGCCGAGCCTGGGTGCCCTGATCTTCCGCCAGTTCGTCGGTGGCGGCTTGCCTGCTTCCGCGCGGATCTTGGCAGGAATCTCGTCGGGCGTGACCGAACCCACGATCCTTCCGGAACGATCAAACAAAAGGGCGTTGCAGTCTGCTGCGTTGGGCTCGCGGTTTCCTACTAAGCGCGCCCCAGCCGCTTGAGAGGCTCGCAATGAGCTGAAATCGTCATCGGTAAGTGGCGGCGGCAGCAGCTCTTCTCTCGGGGCCTCCGCGCGATCGAGCGCATCCAGATAGACCAGCTTGTCGACGCGATGTGGATAGGCGAGGCCGAGCTGGCTCAACTCCGAACCCGCGATGGAGTGGCCGACGAAGACAGCCTTGTCGATCCCGAAGTGGTCGAGAACCGCGATATCGTCGCGCGCCCTGGTACGAACGTCGTAGCCGTGCGCGGGCTGGTCCGATGCGCCAAATCCCCGGCGGGTAATGCCGATGACCCGGAAAAAGTCGGTGAACTGGAACGCGAACTCGTCATAGACGTGCGCGTTGTCGCCGATCCCGGTGAGCAGCACCATGGAGTCGCCCGAACCGCCAAACTCCAGCACCTCGAGCTGCACGCCGGGTGCCACCTTGACGAAGCGAACCTTGTGCGGCGTGTGGTCTTCACAGACGGCCGGCTTGTGGTCCGTCGCCCATGCCGCAGCCGGTGCCCCGAGCGCCAACAACGCCATCGCCACGAGCAGGAGGCGCATCCTTTGCTTCCGGCGCTTGAGCATTTACTTGCCCTCCCCGATCAGGATCTTGGCGGTATGCCCAGGAAATCCCGCATCCAGCGCACGACCTCTGCCTCATGGTTGATGTAGACATAGTGGGGAGCACCGGGCAGCAGGAACGTGTTCGCCTTGTTCCCTTCGGCGAACCTGCCAACGGTCCTCCGCTTCCAATCGACCCAGGGGGCCCATCCCGCATCGAACCCGGCCTGCTCGGCCGGGCTCAGGTACCAGTACCAAGCCTGCCGCGCCTCGCGCGTGAACAGAGCGAAGATGCCGAGCCTCGGTGCTCTGATCTTCCGCCAGTCCGTCGGCGGCGGCTTGGCTGCTTCCGCGAAGATCCTGGCAGGGATCTCGCCGGGCGTGACATTGTCCGCAAGCCTTCCGGAACGACCAAATATGAAGGCGTTGCAAAAGGCCGCGTTGGGCTCGCGATTTCCCAGGAAGCGCGCCCCAGCCGCCTGATAGGCTCGCAAAGAGGTGGAATCGTCATCGGTGAACGGCGGCGACGGCAGCGCTTCGCTCGGTTGCTCCGCGAGATCGACCGCATCCAGATAGACCAGCTTGTCGACGCGACGTGGATGGGCGAGGGCGAGCTGGCTCAACTCCGAACCGGCGATCGAGTGGCCGACGAAGACAGCCTTGTCGATCCCGAAACCGTCGAGAACCGCGATGTCGTCGCGCGCCCTGGTACGAACGTCGTAGCCGCCAGGGGGCTGGTCCGATGCGCCAAACCCTCGGCGGGTAATGCCGATGACCCGAAAAAAGTCGGTGAACTGGTAGGCAAAATCATCATATACGTGCGCGTTGTCGCCGATCCCGGTGAGCAGCACCATGGGGTCGCCCGAACCGCCAAAGTCCAGCACCTCGAGCTGCACGCCGGGTGCCACCTTGACGAAACGAACCTTGTGCGGCGTGTGATCTTCGCAGACGGCCGGCTTATGGTCCGTTGCCCACGCCGCAGCCGGTGTCCCAAGCGCCAGCAGCGCCATCGCCACGAGCAGGAGGCGCATCCTTTGCTTCTGGCACTCTATCATTTACATGCCCTCCCGGATCAGGATCTTGGCGGTATGCTCAGGAAATCCCGCATCCAGCGGACCGTTTCCGCCTCGTTGTTGATGTAGACATAGTGCGGCGCGCCGGGCAGCAGGAACGTGTTGGCCGAGTTCCCTTGCTCGAAGCTCCTGATGGTCCGGCGATGCCAGTCGACGATCGGCCCCCATGCCGCATCGAACTCGGCCTGCTTGGCCGGGCTCAGATACCAATACCAGGCCTGCCGGGCCTCGCGGGTGAAGATGGCGAAGATGCCGAGCCGCGGCACCTTGATCTTCGCCCAGTCGGTCGGCGGCCTCGACGAGACGCTTGCGGAGGTCTTGGCCGAGACCCATTCCGGCGTCGTGGATTCCAGGATCCTTCCGTCTGCCGCGAACCGCAACCCGTGGCAGAGGGCCGGAGCCGGGGAACGGAGCGCCTGGAGGCGAGACGTTGCAGCCTGATAGGCCTGCAAGGACTTCAAGTCGGCGTCGGTGTAGTCGGGTAGTGGCGGCTCGCGGCGCGAGGGCAGGAAGCGCTCCGCCAAGTCGGCGGCGTCCAAGTAGACCAGCTTCTCGACCCGCGCCTCGTGCTTCGCACCCAGCTCGCTCAGCTCCGCACCGGCGGCCGAGTGGCCGGCGAACACGGCCTTTTTGATCCCGAGCGCGTCGAGCACCGCGATGTCGTCGGCGGCGCGGGTCGGCACGTCGTAGCCGTTGCGCGGCTGGCTCGAAGGCAGGTAGCCGCGGCGGGTGATGCCGATCACATGGAAGTAATCGGTGAACTGAAAGGCGAAGTTGTCGTAGACGTGCGCATTGTCGCCGCCGCCGGCGAGCAGCACCATCGCCTTGCCCTTGCCGCCCCAGTCTACCACCTCGAGCTCGACGCCGGGCGCCACTTTGACGAAGCGGATCTTGTGTGGCGTGTTGTCCTCGCACGCAGCCGGCTTGTGGTCGGTCGCCAGCACCGCCGCCGGAGCGCCGAACGTGAGCAGTGCTACCGCACTAAGCAGCAAGCCCAATGATCGCGTCGACTTCATTCCATCATCCCACGTTGTTCACTTGTCCGCCCCGAGCCACATGCTTACCGGCTGGCGCCCAGGACCGTTGACTTCAACTGGCGAAGTGGCCCCTGGAGCTTTCCGGAATTGCGCGTGCTCAGGGCCTGGATCCCGGCGTGGTGGCGCCCGTTGAAGGGAGTCACTGAGTTCGGGCAGCCCGCTCTCGCCGCATCGGCAGGGTCGTTGAACCAGAGCCCAAGATGGAAAGTATGCACAGGGGCGGTCGCTGGGTTGCTCGAGGCATCAGGGAATGGTCGCTTGTTGTGCACGCTGGGCGCTTGAGCGACGCCTGGCGCTACGATGAAGGTCTCGACGTTGAACCGTCCGGTGAAAGTGCCCTGCGCCGCGCCTCGCGCATTGCTCTCTAGGTCACCCTGATACCAGGAAAGACCGAACGGGCTATTGGGAGCCTGGATTACGAACAGGTTGAACTCGGTATTGGGCGGCAGGTTCTTCGCCTCGATTTCCATCTGCTCGACCGGTCCAAGGGACGTCACCGTGACGCGCGCCTCTGCGCCCCGGAGGCAATTGGCTGCAACGGCGGCAGCCGACCGGACCATCTCGAATTCAAGCGGGGGAAGCTCTCTTCCCCGCACGGCCTGGGCGCCGCCAGTTACCTCAACGGTCTGGCACCCAGGAGCACGACTGCACGGGGTGCCCCCCTGCAGGCTGTCGATAAGAACCTTCCTGATCGGGACGAAGGCAGACGTGCCATCAAGAGGTTGTGTGAAGCTAATGGTAACTATATCCCTGAAATCTCGGACCGCTCCACTTGTTTCTGCTGGATAACCAGAAAATATATCACATAGTTTACAAGAACTCGGCAGATTCGCTGCCTTGCGGGGGAACAACGCGGCATAATCGCCGGGCATTAGGCTGCCGGTAACGCTTAGTCTGACGTTGCTTTGGATCTGCGTTGCGGGATCGAAATCGAAAGAGCCCTCAATGCGGACAAGAGCGCCAGGGATCTGACTGAAGGCCGCGACCGCATCCGCAATCGTGTAGTGGATTACTTCCGCACTCGGCTGGCCGAGCCAGCCGAAGAGGGTGGTCGCCGCCGCCGCAAGCGCGGGTGCAATGCGCGTTGTCGGCGGTTTCCGAAATGCGATCAACCCCATGTTCTGATCCTTTCGGCTTGATCACTGCTCAAGGCTTTTCCAGGGACTGCCGCTTCCACGATCCATTTCTGCCGCACTGTTGATGTAGTTATGACTCGGATCACGGGGCCTAGTAGAACGCGGCGTTGTCGGGTCGGCAGACCGTGCCTGGTGGTGTGGTGGCGCGATCGACCAGGTAGCGCGCTCGCCACCGGTCGACGCATTTGCCGGGGTCCGCGCAGGTCGGGTAGCCTTAGCCGTCCTGGGTGAGCAGCACGGCGTTGCCAAGCCGGCGCTCGGCGCGCAGGGCATTGCGGTAGGTGTCGGCCGGGTCGTACCGGCGCACCACGGCCTCCGCCATTGCCGTCGTCAACCATTAATGGGACATCGCGTTCTTCCGCCTCGTGGCGCTTTTCTCTGCTTGTTCGTTCGCCTGTCGTCCCTCGACGCGCGTTCAAGGCGCCATCGAGTACATGCGCGATACTGGCTCGGGAACTCGCGCACAGCTTGAATGAGTTGTCCGCGCGCAGGGCACAATTGCGCCCGACCAGAATTCCAACCGCATTTCCTGCTTTTTCTGGAAATTGCGCGAACCTTGCTCCATCTTGGAACCAACAACGCGTGGGGAATCGACGCCTTGGCACGTGACTTCGCCATGAAGTTGCGCCTGGCTGCGATGGTGCTGGGTTGCACGACCCGCGAGGACTTGGCCACGGCCTTTTGCGCCGTAAACCGACATTCCCCGGATAGCGCCGGATCCAAGGGGGTCATGCTTTCCATCGGCGAGCGGAACCGCAAGCAGGCCGCAGCATGCTGCGTCTCATTCGGGTCGTTCTCGGTATTCCAATCCGGGGTCCTCCCGATGGCCGGCCCCAGGGGGCCGAGATTGTATTATTGCGCGGCATCCAGCAAGCCTCCGAGGGCTCGACGCGGCCCGGGACGCCGTCGAGCTCGGTATTTTCTCGGGCTTGCCCCTTTCCTGAGACGTCGGCCGGCCACTTGCGGTCGATCATGGACGCACCTCGCCTGCTGGGTTGTCATCGATCGTTCCTCGCGATGCTCATGCCGGGAGCGGTGGTGACTGCGGCTGCAGCCGCTCGATCCGGCGCAGGATTTCGGCGAACAGTGCCCGCGGCACGGCGACCTCGGCGAGCTGGAACACCACGTAGCGGCCGTGCCGGACGATGCGTGCGCCGATCTTGACCAGCTTCTCGCGCAAGGTCGTCAGCGACCATGACTCGATCTCCCGAGGCAGGGCCAGCGAGCGCAGGAAGTTAGCCAGGTTGTAGGCGTGCGCGAACAGCTGCAGGCGCACGGCGTTGTTCCGGAAGGCGCGGCAGGACAGCCGCGTCCATCGGAGCGCGTTCTTACCCTCCTTGATCCACTGCTCCGCCATACCGCGGCCATTGTAGAACTTGATGACCCGCTCGGCCGGCCGACTCAGGTTGGTGGCGAGGAAGCCGACCCGCGTCGTTTGCCGAGATCCCCCTCGAGCTTCACCCCATTGGAACCAGACCATAGAGCGCTCTAAGTCAATGGCGTATGGCCGCCATAGCCGCTACGCGACCGCCGCGGACCCACCCTCACCGCTCCGGGATCGGGATCTGCGTCGTCTCCTTGACCTCCTCCATCACCACGAGCGTCTTGGAGTTGCGCACGCCCGGCAGGTGGCGGACCAGCTCGCCGAGCAGCGCCCTGTGCGCGTTCATGTCGGGGACGCGGGCCTTGACCAGGTAGTCGAAGTCGCCGGAGACGAGATGGCATTCCAGGATCGCCGGCTGGCGCAGGATCGCGCGCTTGAAGTCGGCGAAGATCTCGGGCGAGGTGTAGGTGAGGCTGAGCTCGATATAGACCAGGAGGCTGGTGCCGACCGCGTTCGGGTCGACCACGGCCGTGTAGCCGCGGATCGCGCCCGCGCGCTCCAGCCGCCGCACGCGCTCGAGGCAGGGCGAGGTGGTCAGCCCGACCTTGGGGGCGAGGTCGGTGTAGGACATGCGGCCGTCGGCCTGCAGCTCCTTCAGGATCCGCCGGTCGATCGAATCGAGCTTGAGATTCAATGACTTGGCGGGCATGTCGGCAGATTCTCCTGCATCTCGCGCTGATGGCCGTAGGTTTCGCTGCAACGCCCGTATCTTCGCGAGCCTTTCCTGGCCGTTCCACATAAAATCAGCATCACTTACCGGCGCCGAGACAAGGCGGCCGATCCAGCCTCGGGAGGTTCACTCATGCGTGTCATCGTGCTCGGCAGCGGTGTGATCGGCGTCGCGTCCGCCCATTATCTCGCCGAGGCGGGGCACGAGGTGGTGGTCGTCGACCGCCAGGACGGCCCGGCGCTGGAGACCAGCTTCGCCAATGCGGGCGAGGTCTCGCCCGGCTACTCAGCACCCTGGGCCGCCCCCGGCATCCCGCTGAAGGCGCTGAAGTGGCTGTTCATGCGCCACCGGCCCCTGTTCATCTGGCCCAAGCCCGACCCGGACCTGATCCGCTGGGGCCTGATGATGCTGCGCAACTGCACGGCCGCCCGCTATGAGCGCAACAAGGGCCGGATGGTGCCGCTGGCCGAGTACAGCCGCGACCGGCTGCGCGAGCTCCGGGCCGCGCACGGCATCGCCTACGACGAGCGCAGCCTGGGCACGCTCCAGCTGTTCCGCACCCAGAAGATGCTCGACGGCACCGCCAAGGACATCGCGATCCTCGAGAAGTTCGGCGTGCCGTACGAATTGCTGGACGTGGCGGGTTGCGTGGCCGTCGAGCCGGCCCTGGGCCATGTGCGCGAGAAGATCGCGGGCGGGCTGCGGCTGCCCGGCGACGAGACCGGCGACTGCTTCAAGTTCACCAATGCCCTGGCCGCCGTCTGCCGCCAGCAGGGCGTCGAGTTCCGTAACGGCACCCGGATCGACGGCATCTTGACCGATGGCGGCAAGATCACCGGCGTCGCCACCGACAAAGGGACGATCACCGGCGACATCTATGTGATGGCGCTGGGTAGCTACTCGCCCATGCTGCTGCGCAAGATCGGGATCGACCTGCCGGTCTACCCGGTCAAGGGCTACTCGCTCACCATCCCGATCACCGACCCGGCCGGCGCGCCGGAGTCGACGGTCATGGACGAGACCCACAAGGTGGCGATGACCCGCCTCGGCGACCGCATCCGGGTCGGCGGCATGGCCGAGCTCGACGGCTACAGCTCCAAGCTGCGCCCGTCGCGGCGCGAGACGCTGGAGCATGTGATCACCGACCTCTACCCCAAGGGCGGCGACGTGGCGAAGGCCAGCTTCTGGTGCGGCCTGCGGCCGATGACGCCCGACGGCCCGCCGGTGATCGGCCAGGAGCGCTACGACAATCTCTATCTGAACACCGGCCACGGCACGCTGGGCTGGACCATGGCCTGCGGCTCCGGCCGGGTGCTGGCCGACCTGATCTCGGGCCGCACGCCCGAGATCGCGGTCCAGGACCTGGCGCTCGCGCGCTACCGGCAGGCCGCCTGAGATGCGCGCCGCCACCGCCACGATCGACCTCGCGGCCGTGCGCCACAATCTGGCGGTCGCCCGCGCGCGCAGCTCCGGCGCCAAGGTCGTCGCCGTCGTCAAGGCCAACGGCTACGGCCACGGCGCGGCCCGGCTGCTGCCCGCGCTTGCCGACGCCGACATGCTGGGCGTCGCCTGCATCGAGGAGGCGCTGGCATTGCGCGAGGCGGATGCTACCCAGCCGATCCTGCTCATGGAAGGCGTGTTCGAGGCCGACGAGCTGCCTTTGTGCGTCCGTCACGGCTTCGAGATCACGGTCCACGAGCCCGGCCAGGTGGCGATGCTCGAGGCTGCGCGCCTCGACCGGCCGCTTACTGCCTGGCTCAAACTCGACACCGGCATGAACCGGCTGGGCTTCCGGCCCGAGGCCGCGCTCGGGGCGCTGGATCGCCTGCGCGAGTGCGTCGCGGTGGCACCCAGCATGCGGCTCATGACGCACTTCGCCAGCGCCGACGCGCCCACCGACCCCGCGACGCGGGACCAGATCAGCCGATTCGCCACGGCTGCCGCAGGCCTGGGCCTGGAGCGCTCGTTCTGCAACTCGGCCGGCCTTCTCGCCTGGCCGGAGGCGCATGCCGAATGGGTCCGGCCCGGCGTCATGCTCTACGGGGTCTCGCCGCTCGCCGGGCGCAACGGCGCCGAGGAGGGCCTGCGCCCCGCCATGACGCTCACCACCCGGCTGATCGCGGTCAAGGACGTGCCAGAAGGCGAGGCGGTCGGCTACGCCGCCACCTGGAAGGCCGCCGCGCCCAGCCGGATCGGCATCGCCGCGATCGGCTATGGCGACGGCTATCCGCGCCACGCCGGCTCGGGCACGCCGGTGCTGGTCGACGGCCGGCCCGCCACCTTGGCCGGGCGCGTGTCGATGGACATGGTGGCGATCGACCTCGCCCAGCATCCCGAGGCGCGGGTCGGCTCGGCCGTGACCCTGTGGGGCGCGGACCTGCCGGTGGAGACCGTCGCCTCGTATGCCGCCACCATCGGCTACGAGCTGCTCTGCAGTATCGCCGGCCGCGTGCATGTCGAGATCGTGGGCCAGGACGCGGCCCACTAGAGAGTTTCCGCGCTGAGCGGAAACTCTCTGCCTCAAGTAGGCCAAGGGCCCATAGGCCCCAGGAATGTTAGAGTGTGTTCGGTCAAGCCGAACACACTCTAGCCCGATCGGCGCGTGTCGCAACGCGCCGCCCCTTGCAGCACCGTGGACCAAGGCTGCCCCGTGTCCTCGCGGAGGAGACGGGTGGACATGCCCCATGAGGAGGCGAGAAACATGCTACACATCAACGACGACATCAGAACAGGGGAGGACCGCGTATGACGACCGTCAACGAGCTGCTCCGCGACGAGGAGGCCCACGAGCAGCAGGACCTCGTCCGTGGGCTCAAGGATCGCCATGTCCAGCTGATCGCGATCGGCGGCGCCATCGGCGTCGGCCTGTTTCTGGGCTCGGCCACCGGGATCTCGCGCGCCGGCCCCGGCCTCGTGGTCGCCTACGCGGTCGGCGGCATCGCCATCTTCTTCATCATGCGCGCGCTGGGCGAGCTGCTGATGTATCGGCCGGTCGCCGGCTCGTTCGCGAGCTATGCCGAGGAGTTCGTCGGGCCCTGGGCCGGGTTCACCACCGGCTGGTCCTACTGGTTCATGTGGGTGGTCACCGGCATGGCCGAGATCACCGCCGTGGCCGTCTATGTCCACTACTGGTTCCCCGACATCCCGCAATGGATCCCGGCGCTCGTCGCCCTTGGCGTCCTCTACGCCGCCAACCTGATTGCGGTGCACGTCTTCGGTGAGATCGAGTTCTGGTTCGCGTTGATCAAGGTCGCGACCATCGTCGCCATGCTGGTGATCGGCCTGGTCGTGATCCTGTTCGGTGTCGGCGGGTTGGGCGAGACCGCGAGCTTCAGCAATCTCGTCAACCATGGCGGGTTCTTCCCCACCAGCATGCTGGGCGTCGTCCTGGTGCTGCAGATCGTGATGTTCGCCTACCAGGGCGTCGAGCTGGTCGGCGTCACGGCGGGCGAGGCGCAGGACCCCGAGCGCACGCTGCCCCACGCGATCAACGCGGTGATCTGGCGGATTCTCCTGTTCTACATCGGCGCTCTCCTGGTCATCATGTCCCTGCTGCCCTGGACCGAGTTCAGGCCCGGCGTCAGCCCGTTCGTCATGGTGTTCGAGCGCATCGGCATCCCGGCCGCCGCCGGCATCATCAACTTCGTCGTCATCACCGCCGCCGCCTCCTCGTGCAACAGCGGCCTCTTCAGCACCGGGCGGATGCTCTACACGCTGGCCCAGTTCCGTCAGGCGCCGGCCGTGTTCGGCCGGGTCAACGCCCGCCACGTGCCGGCGGCGGCGGTCACCGTCTCGGCGGCCTTGATGCTGATCGGCGTGGCGCTGAACTACCTGGTGCCCAAGGAGGTGTTCGTCTGGGTGACCAGCGTGGCGCTGGTCGGGGCGTTGTGGACCTGGGGCATGATCATGGTGACGCATCTGCGCTTCCGCCGCGCCGTCGCCGAGGGGCGCATCCAGGGCCGCGGCTTCCGCATGCCCGGCGGCCCCGTCGCCAACTGGGGGGTGCTCGCCTTCCTCGCCCTGATCGCGGTGTTCCTCGGCGTCGACCCCGAGACCCGGGTCGCGCTCTACGTGGCGCCGATCTGGTTCGGTATCCTCGCCCTCGGCTACCGGCTGGTCCGCACCGAGGCCGCCGACCCGGCCCTGGCGGTACGCTCCTGACCCCGGACATGGCCCGTGCTACCCTCGGCGCGACCGGCACAGGGAGCAGGGCCATGGGGGATCTTTATCTCGTCGGCGTCGACGGCAGCGAGAGCAGCCGTCGCGCCGTGCATCTCGCGGCCGAGATGGCCCGGCACAGCGGGGCGCGACTCCTGCTCGCCCACGTCGTCCAGGTCTCGGCCGGCATCGCCATGGCGCCGGAGGCGCCCGAGCTGCGCGTGGGCCTGGCCGACAGCGAGCACGAGCGCGCCGCCGCCGAGATGCTGGCGGGCTTCGCCACCGACGCCCGCGGCCTCGGCTGCCGGGTGGTCGAGACCGAAATTCTGCACGGCGATCCGGCCACGGCCCTGGCCGAGCTTGCCGCCGAGCGCGCCGCCCGCCAGATCTTCGTCGGCCGCCACGGCCACAGCCGCGTGCACGAGATTCTGTTCGGCAGCGTGCTGCTCAGCCTCGGCCACAAGGCGGCGGTGCCGGTGACGCTGGTGCCGTGAGCGCGGTCGGCCCACCCGGACCGATGATGTTCGTGACTGGCGGCGGACCGGCGGTATGGCGAGCTGGATGCGACGAGTGACGGTGATCGGCTGCTCCTCCGCATCCGCGCGTCAGTCAAGACATGACCGTTACTTCGTGATCACTATGCCCGCAACGACACCATTGCGTTTGGCGTCCGTGCCGACGATGCAATAGTCGTAGCGGCTCGCGATCCCGGGCGTAAAATACGGGGACGACGCGCAGTCAACTTTCTGCAAGGTCGTCGGAAAGCCGCCGCCCAGGCCGGCCGGTTCGCTGCAGACGACCAGATCGATGCCCTGCACCTTGTCGACCGCGCCGCCGGTCTTTTCCACGAGCTGGATCTTCGGCAGGAAACCGCGGCTGGTCGCGGCATGGCATTCGCCGTACAGGCCGTAAGGATCGCCGGGGCCGTTCGCGGCGACCACGCCCAGCGTGACGTCGTGGCCACTGCCATCGTTCTTGGAGTGCAGGCAGTAGGCGTAAGGCGACGGGCTCGCCGCGCACTTGACCTTGCTGACACCGGCCGCGCCACTGGCGGGCTGGCAGGCGATCGTCACGATGCCGTTGATCAGCCGTGGATCCTGTCCAGCCTGGATGAGCAGGTCGACCTTCGCCGGGCCGCCCGTGCACGCCTGCGCATAGGCGGAGGTGGTCGGGCCGCGCTTGAGTGCCCCGAACAGGACGGCGTTGCCCAAGCCGTCATTGCCGTTCTCGACACAGCTCGCGTAGGGGCTGCCGCTCGGGCACGCGACCACCTTGCTGCCGCTCGTGCCGAAGGAGCCGAACGGCTCGCAGCGGAGCACGGTGACGGCCAGCACGTTCTGGAGTGTCAGGCCGGCCTGACTCAGTTGCGAGGCCCTGCTCTCGAGACCGGAAGATCCCGCCAAGCATCCTCCATAGAGCGCCGTTGGCGCCGGCACCTTGTTCCAGTCGGTCGGCAGACTAGCCCGCCATGCAAAGGCTGGCGGGCTGGACAGCAGGGCCAGCACGGCCGTCGCGCCCGTCAACGTCCTTGATGAAATGGCCCATGATGGAGAAAGCATCGACTTGCTCCCCTTTTTTTGAAATCGCAGTAATGTATCATGTCATTGGCAATCGACT